>JAOZMC010000036.1 GCA_029934475.1 Arcobacteraceae bacterium | reverse complement strand
AAGCGATTCTCTTGTTTTCACAGAAACTTTGGACTTCGTCCAATCGCCACGGCTACTTTTCACAGAAACATTGAAGCAGCTTGCCAGCTACCGGCTATGTTTTGAAGTATATGGCTGTTTGGGACATCTAGCTGCAAAGTGCCATATATGAAAAGTTTGTCTAGCATACTATTTGTTCGATGAAGTGGCAAGCAGGAGTCCCATAAGCACAAAAGCACCACCACTGGTTTTGTATATAGTATCTACTCTTTTTTGACTGCTTAGCCACACTCTTGCTCTATATGCCAGCAGGGCAAATAGCATGAGAAATACAAAAGAGAAAAACATCAATGTAAATATAAGCACAGCAAACTGTAGCACCAACGGCTTGTGTATATCTATAAACTGCGGTAGAAGTGCGGTCAAAAACAGTATAGACTTGGGGTTTGAGATAGCTACTATATATGCTCTAGCAAACAGCTTCCGTGATGATACTGCCGTGTGGTTTTGTGCTGTGTCTGTCAGGTCTATGGGTGAGTTTTTTTGGACTATTAGTTTGTAGCCTAGATATATGAGATAGACCGCTCCTATATACTTGATGATATCAAATGCCACTTGTGAAGTCTGTATCAACACACCTAGCCCACTGACTGTGACGGCACCTAGACAAAAAAGTCCAAATATATTTGCCGTGGCTATGAAAAATGTCTTTTTGGGTCCGTGCAACATGGAGTTTGTCATGATAAATAGTATGGCAGGACCGGGAGTCAATGTGATGACTATAACTAGAGCTACATATAAAAAATAATTTTCGAGGGTCACAGGTGTCCTTTTAGATAGTAGTCTTGTCTGCTAGTCGTTGTGCTAGCCACATCTTGATAACCACTTGAACTGTCGTGCCTATCTGTTTCGCTTCTTTTTTGAGTGAGTTTATCATCCACACTGGCATATCTATGTCAAGCTTTTTTGATGTATGGTTTGGTTTTTTGATGCTTGATAAGTCAAAATATTGCAATACATCGCTGTGGTTGTCGTCAAATTTTTTATCTAGTTGTGATGCTGTCATATATTTTGCCCTACTTAATAGTATTTTTTGTTTTCGTTGTATTTAAAATTCACGATATTATACCAAAAAATTATAAAATCAAAAGCCAAACACACCAAAACTATAGAGGATAGTATGTTTGACTATATCGGTCTAATGCTGTATGCACCTGACCGATGAACCTCTACTTCTAGAAAAAGGATCTAAACTAGTCGGTCCATCTGGACGTATACTCAAATAATATACTTGTGAACCATTTGTGGTTGAAGTTGCATAGCTGCCAAAAACATTTGGGTACACATTGGCAATAAAATGATGTCTCTCGCCAGCATACGGTAGCTGTATCTTGTCGTCAAAGTTTGTAGAGGTATGTAAGTCGCCTAAACTTTCAAACTCTGCTTTTGTAGGCAATCTATATCCAGCAGGGCAAACTTCGTTGGGTCCTGTGCCTGTGGTATTCCACAGATTATCGTCTCTATTGATTCGCCAGTCTTCGATATAGATTTCACCGGGGCCAGGTGGAGTTTCTTTTATAAAGTCACTATGAGTTGGGTTGTCTGCTTTGGTCTCTGTGATACCATTTTGGGCGGTCGAACCTGTGGCAGTATGGTTGATAATCTCGTGACCGTCTGCTTTTCTACCCCACTGATACAGATATCCATAACCCTCGTAGTCTGTCAGGTTGCCTGCTACTTTTGTGGCTCCTAGATTTCTATCTAGCCATATCTTGCCATCGTATGATAAGGTGCAATATGTAAAACCACCGTGTAATACTTCTGTGCTAGTGTCGGGACAAGCTACGACAGGAACTACAGGATCGTCATCTGTGCCATCATCATCGCCGTCACCAGTGCCATCATCATCACCGTCGCCGTCACCAGTGCCACCATCATCGCCAGTGCTAGCTGTAGGCTCATCTGGATTTGAAATATCGCCACTACCACTGCCACAACCAACTATAAAAAACATAAACAAAATACAAATTGTATATAAATATCGCATAATAACCTCCTAGAGTCATAACAAGTTTCAAATTATAACAAAACAATCTTAAACAACAATAAAACAACAATAAAACAAAAAATAGGAAAAATTAATTTAATTTAAATATTTTTTGATATAATGTTTGAATTTATACATCTACAAAGGAGAGCAGATAAAAACACTTCAAAAAAAACGGACAGACATACAACGAATATTGCTCATAGGCTCTGGTCCTATAGTCATAGGTCAGGCATGTGAGTTTGACTATAGTGGTACACAAAGTGTCAAGACTCTCAAAGAGCTAGGCTATGATGTGGTGCTGATAAACTCAAATCCAGCTACTATCATGACAGACCCGCAGTTTGCAGACAAGACATATATAGAACCTATCACAGAAGATATGGTAGCAAAGATCATCAAAAAAGAAAACATAGATGCGATACTGCCTACTATGGGAGGACAAACGGCACTCAATATAGCTACGAGTATGTATTATAAAGGCAAGCTAGATGGTATAGAGTTTCTAGGAGCTACACCACAGGCTATCAAAAAAGGTGAGGATAGACTGGAGTTCAAAAAAGCTATGCTCAAAATCGGTATGGACTTGCCACGCTCACGATATGCTTACAATTATGATGAAGCGATAGAGGCACAGAAGCTTATAGGATTTCCTATCATCATACGAGCTAGTTTCACTTTAGCAGGTCTGGGAAGCGCAGTAGCATACAACATAGATGAATACAAAGAGCTAGCAAAGATAGGGTTGGAGGCTTCGCCTATAAGTGAGATACTAGTAGAAGAGTCACTTCTAGGCTGGAAAGAATACGAGATGGAAGTGATACGAGACCACAAAGACAACTGTATCATCGTATGTAGCATAGAAAACTTTGACCCTATGGGGGTGCATACAGGAGATAGTATTACAGTAGCCCCAGCATTGACATTGACTGACAAAGAGTATCAACATATGCGAGATGCATCGTTTGCTATATTGCGAGAGATAGGTGTTGATACTGGTGGGTCAAATGTGCAGTTTAGCATAGACCCCAAAACAGGTCGCATGATAGTTATCGAGATGAATCCACGAGTTAGTCGTAGCTCAGCTCTAGCTAGCAAGGCTACAGGCTACCCCATAGCAAAGATAGCTACACTACTGGCAGTGGGATTTTCTCTTGATGAGCTGACAAACGACATCACCGGAACTACGGCATCGTTTGAGCCTGTCATAGACTATATAGTGACCAAGATACCGCGATGGACTTTTGATAAGTTTCCAAAAGCCAACAGCACACTGTCTACTGGTATGAAAAGTGTAGGCGAGGTCATGGCTATAGGTAGGACATTTAACGAATCGTTTCAAAAAGCCCTATGTAGTTTGGAGACTGGGTTGGTAGGATTTGACACTATTTCAACCGATATAGAGTTAATAACCAAAGAGATAAGACGACCAAACGAGAGTAGGGCATTGTATATTATGGACGGTTTTAGAGCTGGATTGACTACTGATGAAGTGTTTAAATTAAGCCAGATAGATCCGTGGTTTTTGGACAGGTTATACGAGATATATCTACTAGAAAAACAAGCTAGCAAAAACAAGACAAAAGTTCTAAATGATGAAAATATGCTAAGAGAGCTTAAACTCAACGGCTTTAGCGATGCAAAAATAGCATCTATTATAGGTAAAACAGCATCAGCAGTATATCAAGCTAGACAGGATATGTCTATATGGACATCGTATGGTGAGGTGGATACTTGTGCTGGTGAGTTTGAAGCTATCACACCATATATGTATAGTTATACAAATATAGCAAAAACTTTTGACAAAAAACCAGCAGACGACAAAAACAAAAAAGTGTTGATAATCGGTGGCGGACCAAACAGGATAGGGCAGGGGATTGAGTTTGACTATTGTTGTGTCCATGCTGCATTTGCGTTGAAGGAGATGGGCATAAAGACTGTGATGTATAACTGCAATCCAGAAACAGTCAGCACAGACTACGATATATCGGACAAGCTCTATTTTGAGCCTATCGATTTTGAGAGAGTTCAAGCAGTGATACAGACAGAAAAGCCAGACGGGATCATACTGCATTTTGGTGGTCAGACTCCACTAAAGCTAGCAAACAGCATACACAAGATGGGTGGCAAGATCATAGGCACGAGTGCAGCGGTCATAGATATAGCAGAAGACAGAGAGCAGTTTAGTAGCTTTGTTCAGAAAGTCAAACTACTCCAGCCACAAAACGGCACAGCAGTCACTTTAGATGAAGCGAAAGTTATAGCTACCGATATAGGCTATCCTGTGCTTGTGCGACCATCGTTTGTATTAGGTGGGCAGGGTATGAAGATAGTGTATAGCGAGGCTCAGCTAGAGGTCTATATGCAAAAAGCGGTAGATGTGTCCCATGATGCCCCTGTGTTGGTCGATAAATTTCTCGATGATGCTGTGGAGCTAGATGTGGATTGTATCTGCGATGGAACTGATGTATATATAGGTGGTATTATGCAACACATAGAGGAAGCTGGCATACATAGTGGCGATAGTGCATGTAGTTTACCGCCTATATCTATAGAGGATGATATCATCAAAGATATACAGACCAAGACGAAGCTGATGGCTATGGAGCTAGGTGTGGTGGGGCTGATGAATACACAATATGCCATATACAAAGGTGGTATATATTTGATAGAGGTAAATCCCAGAGCTAGTAGGACTGTACCGTTTGTCAGCAAGGCTACAGGCATACCTATGGCAAAGGTGGCTACTAGAGTGATGTGTGGTGAGAGCTTGAAAGATAGTCTAGATATATATGACAAAGATATTGTGATATTTGACAACGATGTTTATAAACCAAAACTTAAAAACCACATAGCAGTCAAAGAAGCGGTGCTACCGTTTGACAAGCTAAGCGGTGCTGATACTATATTGGGTCCAGAGATGAAAAGCACCGGCGAGGTTATGGGTATAGGTAGGACATTTGGCGAGGCATTTCTCAAGGCACAATATGGAGCAAAAAACTATCTTCCAAAAAGTGGTTCTGTGCTTTTGACACTTTGCGACAAGGACAAGCCACATGCTAGCAATATAGCAGAAAACTATATTAAACTAGGCTTTGATATACTAGCGACTTCTGGTACTTATGATATTATCACCAAGTTTGGCATAAAGTGCAAAAAAGTTCTCAAGCTGAGCGAAGGGCGACCAAATATAGTTGATAGTCTCAAAAACAAAGAGATAGTTCTAGCTATAAATACAAGCGACAACGACTCCATAACTAGAGACGATGGACTACATATAAGACGAGCGGTGCTAAAAAATTCTTTGCCATATTTCACTACTACAGCAGGAGCATATGCATCGATAGAAGCTATCAAGACAAGCCAAATGCAAGAGCTAGAGCCTGTATCTATACAGGAGTATTTACAATATTGATATATCTCAAACAAACTTTGACGACTGTGGGATTTTTATCTGTAGATAAGCATAGATTAAACAGCACAAAGCATCGTAACAAAGAGCAACCACTGCTACAAGAGGTGAGTGGATTTGCCGAACTATCTGCTAGGATACCAAAGATACACAGAAAACTGGTGCGAAACATAAGCCAGACCACTATCATAGCACCAAACAGCTATAGCTTTAGAGTGGTGTCAAAAGGGACAGCACACGAGAAGTTTATACAAAAGTTTACAGCTATATATTCTACATCGGCAAACAAACACGGCGAAAAGTTTGATATGGATTGGGCGAAAACAAAAGCAGATATAGTAGTCTATGACAGACAAGATTTTGTAGAGCTAGAGCCATCAACTATTATAAAACTTGGCAAAACAAAACTCAAAAGGATAAGATAATGCGGATAGATAAGTTTCTAAATAGTGTCAATATCACCAAAAGGCGATCAATCGCTAGTGATATGTTACAAAACGGAGTCGTGTCGATAAACGGTGTCGTAGTCAAAAAAGCAAAAGATATAAAGATAGGCGACAAGATTGTAATAAAGTATCTAGAATATGAGAAAGATTATGAAGTTTTGGATATTCCGCAGACAAAATCAACTCCAAAGTCAAAACAAGAGCTTTATATAAGGTTAATATGATAAAATGCTATTTATGAATAAAATTTTAATATCTTTAGTGCTGTTGTCGTGTGTTGCTTGGGGACAAGTAGTCAGATCCATAGAGTTCAAAAACCTAACTCGTGTGTCGCCTGTGGTGGCAAATGCCATGGTAGATATGAGTATAGGAGCCCCACTAGATACCAAAAAGCTAAACTCAGTCATCAAGGAGTTTTTTTCACTTGGGTATTTTGAAGATATCAAAGTGATACAAAACGGCGGAAATCTGGTGTTTTATTTTGTAGAGAAACCTGTCATAGTCAACATACAGATGAAAGGCTACAAGACTAGAAAAGAAGATATCCAGACTGTGCTAGATATGATAGGCATACAAAAAGGTGCTATATATTCTAGCAATACTATAACCAAAGCCAAAAAAGAGTTAAAAGCGATGCTTCGAGCCGAAGGATATATCAACAATGTAGTAGAGATAGAGGTCGAAAAGATAAAAAAGTTTCTCATAGGTTTAAATATTATCGTAAACAAAGGCGATGAGATAGTCATAACGCAAGCAAACTACAAAGGAGCCCAAGAGTTTGATGACGATGAGTTTGATGATGTTTTAGCAAACAAAGAGGTAGAACTGTTTCCGTGGTTTTTTGGTCAAAACGATGGCATACTCCAAGCCGAACAACTCCAATACGAAGATATGCGACTCAAAGAGCTGTATCTAGAACATGGTTTTCTCGATGCAAATGTATCCAAAGTGGTAGCCGATATAAACTACAACACGATAGAAGCAAAACTAGGATACGATATATCAGAAGGTGTTCAATACAAAGTCGGCGATATTATGATATATATGGACAAACAGGTCAAAGACCCAGATAAAATTATAGCAGAACTCAAGCTAGAAAAGGGCGATATATTTAATATAAAAAACTTACGAAAAGATATAGAGTTTATCAAGCTGGAGATAGGAGAGGGAGGCTATGCTTTTGTCAAAGTAGCTTATAACTTACGAAAAGATGGCGATATTGTAAATATCAACTTCAATGTAACTGTAGGCGAAAAAGTATATATAAACGATGTTATGATAGATGGCAACACTAGGACACTAGACAGAGTTATCAGGCGAGATGTTTATATAGGACCAAAAGAGTTATATAGTCTAAGAGATATAAAAGATAGTGAAAATGCTCTAAGACGGACAGGGTTTTTTGATGAAGTTGAGATAAAACAACAAAGAGTATCAAAAGAGAAGATGGACTTGATAGTCAAAGTCAAAGAGGCTAAAACTGGCACACTTATGTTTGGTGGCGGATACGGTAGCTACAACGGCTTCTCTATAAATGCTTCTGTTGATGACAGAAATACATTTGGTAGTAGCAAGAAATTTGGTCTAAGTCTAGCAAAATCAAAGTTTAGTCAAAGTGCCACTATATCTATATTTAATCCTGCCATAAATGATAGTAAATACAACGGAAGTGCCTCGCTGTATCACTCTGACAGCACTATAGAATACACGGACGATAAACTTGAGATAACTAGAGATGGTGGCACACTGGGTATTGGCAAAAAGCTTAGCAGGTATGCTAGAGTAGGGTTGCTGTATAGGCTAGAACAAGTCACAGAGACACATACGGTCTTGACCGACGACAACGAAGACTATGTAACTAGCTCTATCAAGCCATATGTTAGCTACAACAATACAGATGACTATTATGTGCCACGAAGCGGCATAGATACTGGATTTAGTGTCGAGTATGCTGGAGTTGGGGGCGATTCTAAATATCTGCGAACTAGCACGAGCTTCAAAACATATTTTGGACTAAAAAAATATATAGACTACGATATGGTGTTGCGATACAAATTTAACATAAGAACAATAGATGACTTAGGCGAGATACACGAGGGCGACTCCTATGTGTTAGGCGGAGTCAATACTGTGCGAGGTTATAGATATGCGGCATTTAAATCGCTAGACAGAGAAAACCACCCATACACTAGAGTAGCATCAACTACAGCTGGTGCTAGCTTCCCTCTAGTTCCTAGTGCCAAGCTACGATGGGCAATATTTGCCGATGCTGGCACTATAGGCGAGAAAGATTTCAATGAACTCCAAAAATACGGCTACGGAGTAGCTATAGAGTGGTTTTCTATGGTGGGACCCATACGGCTAATATGGGCGGAGGCCATAGACCCTGACCCAGATGATGATACAGAAAACTTCGAGTTTTCGCTCGGCTCAAAATTTTGACAAGATTGTCAAATACAGATGCTGTATCACTGATAAAAGATAAGCCACTTTTGGAGTTATCGCAGATGGCGACAAAACAAAAACAAAAATTACACCCAAAAGGTATCACTACATTTGTAGTAGATAGAAACATAAACTATACAAATATCTGTTGGGTTGATTGTCTGTTTTGTGCTTTTTACCGCAAAAAAGATGACACAGATGCCTATGTGCTGACTTATGATGAAATCGATGAAAAAATAGACGAGCTACTACAAATAGGTGGCACACAGATACTTTTCCAAGGTGGAGTTCATCCCAAACTAAAGATACAGTGGTATGAGGATTTGCTAGAGCATATAAGCTTCAAATACCCCACTATCACTATACATGGGTTTAGCTCTATAGAGATAGATTATATAGCTAGAGTTAGTCGCCTGTCATACAAAGAAGTTTTGATACGACTTAAAAACAAAGGACTAGCCTCTATCCCCGGAGCTGGAGCTGAGATACTAGATGACGATGTGAGAGATATCATCGCACCCAAAAAACTAGACACAAAAGATTGGTTAGCCGTGCATGAGACAGCACATGGTTTGGGTATCAAGTCCACCGCTACACAGATGTATGGCACAATAGAGACAGACGAGCAAATAGTCCAGCACTGGGACAAAGTCCGCAATCTACAAGACAAAACAGGAGGCTTCAGGGCATTTATCATGTGGAGTTTTCAGAGCAAAAATACCGCTCTTATAAAAAAGTTTCCAGATATTCAAGCCCAAAGCTCAAACAGATATTTGCGACTACTAGCGGTGGCTAGGTTGTATTTTGACAATATCCAAAATATCCAAAGCTCATGGGTCACTCAAGGCTCATATATAGGTCAGCTTAGCTTGAAATTTGGAGCAAATGACTTAGGTAGCACTATGCTTGAAGAAAATGTAGTAGCAAGTGCTGGTGTCACAAACAGTATGAACCAAAGCCAGATGATACGACTCATCAAAGATATAGGCGAACACCCAGCCAAAAGAGACACAGCCTACAACATACTAGAGCGATTTTGACACACAACTTTGATATAAGCGGATATTATTATAGACGAAACGCTCTTTTGTGTAGAAAATATCTCGATATAAAGCACAAAAGCACAAAAAGATCAAAGCCAGATATGATGGTAGTGATGATGAACCCTGGGTCATCTAGACCACTAGATGGTGATGATGACGGACAAATACTCACAAAAGCAAAGCCAGACAACACACAGTATCAGATCATAAAGATATCTCAGTTGTGCGGATATAGTTTCGCTAGGGTTTTAAATCTATCCGACATAAGAGAACCAAAAAGCCGGATATTTTTCGACCTTATCCAGACAGCCGATAGCTCACATAGTATATTTGATGATAGTAGGGCGGATGATTTTGCAGAACTTTTTGTGCGAGATGTGCCTGTGATATTTGCATGGGGAGTGGACAAAAAGCTACAGCTGTTAGCAGATATGGCTATGGAGAAGATACAAGCTATCAAACCTATAGGGATACTAAAAGAGGGCACACAAAGTGCCTATTATCACCCACTACCACAAAACTATGACAGACAAAAACAGTGGCTAGAAAATATCTACACTAAACTCAAAAAATAGACAAAAACTCCTACCATAAGTATATTTAACAACACAAAAGCATATTTATATCGTATGGAAAATAGCGACACTACAAAATATATCGCCATAAAATAACAGGATATAGTTATCTGGAAAGTTTTGATATCTATGTTTAACCAATAGGACAAAATATCATCAAGCAATCCACCAAGCCCAACTAGATGCAACACCAAAGCAGTAGGATAAAACAGAGAAAACCCTAGCGAAAACAGCGGTGAGTATAGCTGATGGACTGAAGCTATCTCAAATATATAAAAGAGTATAGGCGATAAAGCAAGATATATCCAGATATTGAAAAACAGAAATAAAAAATATCGGTTGAATTTAGAAAAATATTTTATAAACAAAAATATATAAAACACTCCAAACACAGACAGCCACAAAGACAGAGAAAACAGCAAAGCCGGAAAGATAGCTAGTATGATAGCCACCACCACAAACAAACTATAAAATGAAAATATTTTGATATTTGATCTGTGAAGCACGAGAGCAAACAAGCTCATGATATATGCTCTCAGTAGCGATGGCACAGAACCTAGCAGATACAGATAGGCAAACAAACAAACAAACACAAGCAATAGTATATCAAACTTAATATTTCTATACGGCACATATTTTTTGTGAAAATAGCCATATAGCCCATATAGTAGCCAATACAATATAAATGTCAGCACTCCTAGATGAAAACCGCTTATAGCTACTAGATGTGATATACCAAAACCGACACAACTATCTCGTAGCTCTTTTGATATAGCAGTAGCTAGAAATATAGCTTTGTAAAACTCTTTGTGTAGCCGGTCTGTGTGCTGATCGTCTATGTTTGTCGCTATATCGTCAAATATATTTGGCTTTTTTGGTAGCTTAAAAGTATCATATGATTTGGTATAAAAGCCCTTGCTATATGATATGAAGTCTATGTTGTGTGTGAAAAAGTATGTAGATATTTGGTCGCCTATAGTTATGTTTTGGTCGTTGTTTGACATAGAGGTCCAGAAGTTTATGTCGCTGTTGGATAGCTTCAAAACTATATAATCCTTTTTGGGATATATGTTTTTGACCTCTAGTTCACCTCTTTGAATCTCTTGTGAAGTTAGCTCTCTATAATCCAGATACAATACAGTCGTATTTATGACAAATAAAACAAATAGCGATAAAAACAGAAAAAATCTAGTCAATCTGGCAGGAGTCTTAGGTCATTGACTATGAGTGAGTCGTTGATCTGGTTTTGGTATTCTAATTTTTCTAGCTGTTGTTCTAGTATCTCTTGCTCTTCTAGTAGCAAGTCTTTTTTTGATAACAGTTCGTTGATATCTTTGCTTGTATAATAGATATTGTTTCGTAAATATATCTTTGGAAATGCTAAAAATATCACAATAAAAAAGATTATAAACACTATATATAGCTCGACATTTTTTCTAAAATCAAGCATCTGCATATACTAGTCCTCTATACGAATTTTTGAGATATTTTCATGTACGAAGTTTAGTTTTTTTATATCGCTTATCGCATCGTTTATATCTTTTTCACTAGTTTCATATACAGACAGTAGCAAGTTTGCTCTACTATCCTCTTTTTGGTCTTGAAGCATCGTCTCTATAGATATATTTTTTGAGCTTAATATCTCGGTGATGCTGTGTAGCACTCCTGCTTTGTTGGCTACATCTAGTCGTATATAATACTTTGTCCGAATATCATCTATGGCGACTAAACTTAGATTTTCTTCAAGTGGTCTGTCAAAACCTAGCATAGGAGAGGATTTGCCTTGTCTAGCTATGGCTATAATATTTGCTACGACAGCACTAGCAGTAGCATCTCCTCCAGCTCCAGCTCCATAATACAAAGTCTCGCCGACCATATCGCCTACGACACTTATGCCGTTCATGACACCATCTATCTTGGCTATCATCTTGTGAGTTGGTATCAACACAGGATGCACTCGTAGCTCTACTTTGTCGCCTAGCTTTTTGGCTATGCCTAGCAGTTTGATAGTATAGTTGAACTCTTTGGCAAACTTTATATCAGCTTGCTGAATATCCTCTATACCCTCTATAAGTATATCCTCTGGCTTTGCATCTATACCATATGCTATACTGGCTAATATCAGCAACTTGTGAGCCGCATCGCCACCGCCTACATCAAATGCAGGATCAGCCTCTGCATAGCCCATATCTTGTGCTTTTTTCAAAATATCATCATAATCCACCCCATCGTTTATCATGGCATCTAACATATAGTTAGTAGTGCCATTCATGATACCTTTTATAGACAAAATATGATTTGCACCCAAACCATCTCTCAATGCCGTGATGATAGGTATGCCACCTGCTACAGCCGCCTCATATTCAAATGCCAGATCTTTTGCACACTCTTGTAGCTCATATCTGTGGTATGCTAGCAAGGCTTTGTTGGCAGTTACAACTGCTTTGCCATTTTTCAAGGCTTTTTTGACAACAGCAAAAGCCTCATCAACACCACCCATAAGCTCCACAACTATATCAATATCAGGATTATTTATAACATCATCTGGATTGTTTGATAGCATTATATTGATATCTCGTTTTTTTGAAAGATTTTGCACTATACCTTTCGTGACAACAAGCTGCACACCAGCACGAGCTGTTATGATCTTCCTGTTTTTATGCAATATCCTACAAACACTTTGTCCTACTGTGCCTACGCCTATTATGCCTATGTTTATCATATTTTGCCCTTTGTTTGTTTGTGTACCCATAGATACGATTGTAAAAAAAACTCTTTGAGTTTTAAAGTTTCGCCACTGTTATAATAGTCCAATATACCGCTCACATATATAGGTATCAAGCTTTCGTTTGGTATGACTAACATCTTGTCGCTACACATCAAAGATAGATTTAGCACGGTTCTAGCTGTCCTCTTGTTGACATCGGCAAAATATTGCAAATACGCTATGTTGTTGTGTAGATAGATAGCTTTGTCATATGGGTTTGTTATAGTTTCACTAGTATCCAAAAGTCTGTCAAACTCACTTTGTAGCATGATGGCATTGTCAAGCGGAATATAATCACAACCTTTCACTAGCACAGAGGTTTGTCTAGCTTTGCCTTGTTGGTCTGGACTCAACAAATCATCGGACAACATAGTGTGTATTTGGTGTATTTTGTTTTTGTTTATATGGCAGTCATCATCTAACATAAAATTGTAAACTTTTTTTAGATTTATCAGCATTTTTGCATCTGTATAATCTTTTGCATATGCTGTCTTGCCAAAATCCAGCAGTGTAAGTGCTTCTGCCTTTGTGTATGTGTTGCCCTCTATTTTCGCACTTGTGTATATAAGATCAAAGCCAAACTTTTCCACAAAATTGTTATTTTGCAAAAATTTTTCTAGTGGTAAGCTGGTGTTGATATCATCTAGCATAGCTATCTCATCTGTAGTAAAAAACTGTTTGTGATCAAATCTTGTGTTGTCGTAGTTCATCTATTTTGTATATTTTTGTATAAACTTTTGTATCTTTTTTGCTGATAGTTTTATAGTCTCATCATCTTGTATCAATGCTATTCGCACAAACCCTTCACCATCGTCGCCAAACCCAACACCAGGAGAAAATGCCACATGCTCTTCATCTAAAATCTTTTTGCAAAACTCCAAGCTCCCCATATATGCTATCTCTTTAGGTAGCTTTGCCCAGCTAAACATACTGGCTTTGTTTTTGCGGATAATCCAACCTATCTTGGCATATTCATGTATCAGCAAATCTTGTCTATGGTTGTATCTAGCGGTGATAATATTGACACATGTTTGATCTCCTGTCAAGGCTTCTACTGTCGCTTTTTGTATAGGAGCAAACATACCATAATCAAGCCATGATTTTAGCTTGATTAGGGCATTGATAAGTTTTTTGTTGCCTACAAAAAAGCCAATTCTCCATCCTGCCATATTGTAACTTTTTGATACTGTAAAACTCTCAACAGCCACATCTGTAGCACCAGCTACCTCCATGATAGATGGTGTCGTGTATCCTCCAAAACTTATATCTCCATATGCTATATCCGATATGATATAAAATCGTCTCTCTTTTGCTAAGGCTACCAATCTTTCATAAAACTCCAAAGTAACTGTGGCAGAAGTAGGGTTGTGGGGAAAATTGACTAAAATATATTTTGGTTTGACATGAGCTTTGTCAAATATATGATTTAGCTCATCAAAAAAGTGATCCTCGTCAACATTGTAGTTGTGATCAAATTTCAGCTTCAAATCCTCTACAAATCCACCTGCTAAAATAAATGAATATGAGTGAATAGGGTATGTAGGAGTTGGCACTACTGCTGTATCGCCTGGGTTTGTGATAGCATATGCTAGATGAGAGTATCCATCTTTGCTACCTATGGTTGCTACTGCTTGTGTCTTAGGATCTAACACTACACCATATCTGTCATTGTACCACCATGTTATAGCATCTAGCACTTCTGGTATGCCTTGTGATGGTGAGTAGCCGTGATTACCTGGTTTATATGCTGTTTTGCACAACTCATCTACTATATGTTTGGGGGTGTCTTTGTCTGGATTTCCCATAGAAAAATCAATCACATTTTTCCCCTGTGCTTTTAGTTTAGCTTTTAGCTCGTTTATCTCAGCAAATACATATTTGGGTAGATTATCTATCCTGTTAAATCTTATTTCGTCAAACATTTTTTTCCTTATTTAGTTATTATTGTTAGCCCACGTTTTATATTTTTTATATTGAAGTTGTCACCTATCTTTATATATTTTGTGCCTTCTGGCAAGACCTGTCTATATATAGCGGTCGCCTTGCTACTTCGCACTGCTTTTAGTGGCTTTAAGTTTTTGTCAAAACAGACAACATATGGATACCATATATCACCACTGAAACTTTTAATATGAAACATATCTACACCGCTTGAAACAGATACAAAATACTCTTTAAACGGTTTGCCAAGAACAGTGGTGCTGTTTGGCTTGATCTTTTTGAGATTTGTCAGTCTGCTAAATCTTGTATCTAGATCATATTGCCAGTTTTGGTTTTCAAGTTTTTTTATATGCGTGACTGTTATGTTGTGTTTTTTGAGCTGTTTCAAAAATCCTATAGGATCAATGATATTTTTGGTTTTTAGAGTTATCGTCCATCTAAAAATCTGATCGTCGTCATATGATGCTGTTTTTGTAAAAAAATAGTAGTATCCCATATTTTTGATAGTGCTGTTGAGTATCTTGATAGTTTTTATAGGATTTTTGGGTATTAAAAAATTTATATCCACAGAGTTTGAGTTTGTCACTGCTAGTTTTAGCAGTCCATTGCTACGAAGAGTATGAAGTGTCTTATTATAATTTATCTTGCCGTCATTATAGTACTGAGCTTCATTTGCAAATAGCATCTTGATAAGTTTGCTATGTGTTTGATAGTCATATCTACCGACTATATCTTTGACTCTGTCTTGAAGTTCGTTTGCTTGTGCTATACATGCCGCTATCAAAAAAACCCATATCCATCTTTTCATAATTTTCTCCTGAGACTCTCTATCAATATAGCCGTAGCTACCGATACATTTAGACTATCAAAATCATTTGCCATAGTTATCTTGACTTTTTGATCTAGTTTGTCTTTTGCTTTTTTGCAAAGTCCTGCACCCTCTGCTCCCACGACTAGGACTATCTTGTCTATACCGTCTAGCTGTATATCTGTATGGCAGACCCCTGTAGTATCGGCGCCTACTATGTGAAACTCTTTTTGTGAAAGTTCGTTTAGCAAGCTACCAATATTGTCGCTTTGGCATATAGCTATATCTAGCACCGCACCGCTACTTGTTCGTATTATGCTAGAGATTTTTATATCTTTTATGCCACATATCGCTATAGCATCTACACCCAAAGCATAGGCGGTTCTACATATAGAGCCTATATTTCCCATATCGTTTAGACCATCTAGCACTAGCACAAAATGACTACTGACAATATCTCTTAGTGCCGTATATGCAAACTCATCTATGTCTAGCAAGTAGCCTTGGTGGTTGCCACCTTTTGCCATAGCTTGTGCCTTTTGTGGGTCTGGTGTCACTATCTTTTTGTTCAAAGTGCTAAACTTTCTAAACGTCTTTGTATCTACCTTTTTTGCTAGGTAAATTTCCTGTACCATGTGTGGATGTTTTTCTACAATATACAAACAAACTTGTTTTCCATAAACTATCATGTAGCATTTTATCTTTTTAAACTTAATCTACTCTTTGTTTTTCAATATTATCGTAGTTAAGTTAAAATTTCGCAGATATTTTGTAGCCATATCTTGTATATCTTTTGTTTTTAGGTTGTTGATATTTTTTTCATAATTCAAAAGCGGAGCCATATCGCCTCGCACTAGATAATGCCCGTAGAGTGAAGCTACTTCGGAGCTGTTTTCTAGCGAAAATACGAAGTCGCTTTTTGTGTTTATGATGATCTTCTCTAACTCCTTTTTAGCTACGCCTTTGGACTGAATATCTTTGATAATCTTTTTTATAGATTTTATAGCATCTACTGCTTTTGTCTCGCCTTGACAAACCCCTACAAACAAAAACACACCAGGGTCTTTTAGCTCCATATTATAAGCATACACAGAGCTTAACATCTGTTTTTCATCTACTAGCTTTTTATACAATAAACTACTTTTGCCACTGCTTAGAAGTTCGCTCAGTGCACTTAAAGCGACTTGGTCTGGGTGCTTGAAGTTTGGTATATGATAAGCCATGGCAAACATCTGCACCGCTGTCTGCTTTTTGATGATGATAGTTTTCTCGCCATCTTGTATAGGCTCAACTGTGTGCAGTGTTTGCTTTGGTTTTGCCGATATGTTTTTGTTGTTTTTAAAATAGTTTGTCGCCTCGTCAAACACCACATCTGCCTCTATATCGCCAGAGACTACGACTATAGAGTTGTTTGGGCTATAATATTTACTATGAAATTGTCTAATATCATCTATATGCCAGTTTTTGATATCGTTCATAAACCCTATAGGAGTCCAATGATACGGATGATATGTGAATGTGTTGTTAAATAGTTTGAAATACAAAAGCCCCATAGGAGAGTTGTCTGTCCGCCATAGTCTCTCTTGGGCTACTACATCTCGCTCTTTTTGAAACTCGTCGTCATTTAGGGTCAAGTTCGCTTGAAGTTCTGCAAACAACTCTAGCGATCTTGACATATTTTTGGTGCTGGATTTTATATAATAGTGAGTATAATCAAAGCTCGTAGAAGCATTGTTCACTCCGCCAAACCCCTTGACTATAGTATCAAATTCGCCGGCTTTTAGATTTTTGGTCGATTTGAAGTTGAGGTGTTCTAGCATATGTGCTATACCACTTTTGCCCATAATCTCATCGCGACTTCCTACGCCATAAAATATATTTGTAGTTATCACTCCTGTGCCGTTTTTCATAGGTATCGCTACTATTTGTAGTCCGTTGTCCAAAGTTTTCGTGTAGTGTCGTGGAAGGTTAGTTGCCAAAATCGCTCCTGTAAATATTAAAAATATTAAAAATAATCTCATGATAGTCGTTCGTATGCTTCGTCTATGCTTTTTGCTTTGTCCATGAGGTATAGCACCAAAGCACTGTTTAACCTAGCTAAACTTAAAAAGTCCTCTGTAGGATTTTGTATCATCTGTAGCGACTGTTCCAAAGTTATGCTATCCCATGATTTGCGATATGTTATACCATATCTAGCTGGGTCTATCTTTTGCTCTATAGTTTTGCCATCTTGTATCGTCCACAAAAGTGTTTTGCTATATATCTCTTGTGTGCCTTCGTTGCCTTTGACTATGACTAGCTTTTTGTATCTGTTTTGAAACATTGCTTGGTATTTTTGCATAAATGGCTTGTGAAATACACCAGTGATAGCCACAGCACTATTTGCTGGATTTGCCAACCTTTCTATAGTGTTGAGACCTGTTCTTATGCCTAAGTTGTTTCGTATGTCAGTTAAACTGCTAAGCTGTTTAAATACCTTTGCTCTATCAAAGAAGTGTAGATTTGATGGTAGGGTGGAGTTGTCGGCTATATCTTTGGCAGTCACACCGCTTTTGCCTGGCTGTAGCTTGTCGCCTGTTATGACTATGTTTATGCCGTGTGGCTGTAGTATTTGTGCGATTTGTATATACATATATGGGTTGTTTCGCTTACCGTCATATGGATAACCTAGCTCACATGAGTTTTCTATGGTTTGCTTTTTTACAAGAGAATCAAACAGCTTTGCCACCGCTTCAAGCTCTGTGTTGGTCTCTGGCTTTAGCCTCCATCCTACGAGAAATGCCCCTATCTGCTCTGGCGATACACTGCCGCGAAATATCATCTCAAATGCCTCTGTGATCTGCTGTGCTGTCATATCATAGTTGTGTTTAGCACCAGTGGCGACTGCTTTGAGATATGGTGTGAAGTTGTCGTTTGTCATCTATATGCCCTTTTTGCTAAATATCACAGCTATGGTTTTGAGCACGATTTTGAGATCAAGCTTCCAGCTGTAGTGTTTGATATAATACAAGTCATACATGAGCTTCTGT
>JAOZMC010000035.1 GCA_029934475.1 Arcobacteraceae bacterium | reverse complement strand
AACAACACAACCAAATATTTAAACTACTGCAACTTAACGCTTAAAACTTAGCACTTCCAACTTAGCACTATTTTCGGAACCCGGACTGGTTAATGTTGAATGTTTGACAGCCTATCCGGAACCCAGTTCACTGATCTTAAAATCATGACAATCAAAATATACTTCACAGAAAATTAAAAACAACAATGCTTTAAAATAGGGCATTTATATTGAAAATATGGTGAGAAATTGACAAATTTTCACAAAATCGGCTATTTGTGAGTTTGTTTTATATTTTTAGGATATAATAGTCGTTCAACTTTGTGGCTCTGTAGCTCAGTCGGTAGAGCAACGGACTGAAAATCCGTGTGTCGGCAGTTCGATTCTGCCCGGAGCCACCATCGTTGAGCTTGGTATATATGCTGGTGTAGCTCAGTTGGTAGAGCATCTCACTTGTAATGAGGCGGTCGGTGGTTCGAGTCCTCTCACCAGCTCCAGTTTGATATGATTCAAACAGGGATAATATATACTATTTGTGGTGGGGTTGGAGAGTGGTCAAATCCAGCGGATTGTAAATCCGCCGCCTACGGCTTCGAAGGTTCAAGTCCTTCTCCCACCACCATATTTGTATTTGCAAAATTTATTTTGAGATATGGATATATATGCGGGTGTAGCTCAGTTGGCTAGAGCTTCTGCCTTCCAAGCAGACTGTCGCGCGTTCGAGTCGCGTCACCCGCTCCACGAGAGTATATGGTTTGCTCACATAGCTCAGCGGTAGAGCACTTGCTTGGTAAGTAAGAGGTCGGAAGTTCAACTCTTCTTGTGAGCTCCAGAACAAAAAGTTTAGACTATGATAGATAGTTTGAACTTTTTGTTTGTTGTTCTTTGAATAGGTATTTGCATATCTATTCAAGGGGCAACCTAATTTCAAATAGTGATATATTTTGCGAAAATATATCAAAAACAAAAGAAAAGGAAAAAAATGGCAAAAGAAAAATTTGAGCGGAATAAACCGCATGTAAATATAGGGACGATAGGGCATGTTGATCATGGCAAGACTACACTGACGGCAGCTATCACGGCTGTGTTGGCAGTCAAAGGTGATACAGAACTTATGGACTACGATGCCATAGACAATGCACCAGAAGAGAGAGAAAGAGGTATAACCATAGCTACAAGTCATGTAGAGTATGAGACAGACGCTAGACACTATGCTCATGTGGATTGTCCGGGGCATGCGGATTATATCAAAAATATGGTCACAGGTGCGGCACAGATGGACGGAGCTATACTAGTCATAGCAGCGACAGATGGTCCTATGGCACAGACAAGAGAACACATACTGTTATCAAAGCAAGTAGGTGTCCCATATATAGTGGTATTTTTGAACAAAGAAGATCAACTAGATGATGAAGACAAAGAAGAGATGTTGGAGCTTGTAGAGATGGAAGTGCGAGAACTTCTAAACGAATACGAATTTCCAGGAGATGATACTCCTATCGTAGCTGGCTCGGCATTTAATGCTCTAGAAGAAGCAAAAACTGGTAAACTAGGTGAGTGGTCTGAGAAGATAACTAAACTTATGGAAGAGGTAGACAACTATATACCAACTCCAAAAAGAGAAACTGAAAAATCATTTTTGATGCCCGTAGAAGATGTATTTTCTATATCTGGCCGTGGGACAGTAGTCACAGGAGCTATCGTCCAAGGGATAGTCAAACTAGGCGAAAAGATAGAGATAGTAGGTATACGAGACACTCAAGAAACTACTGTCACAGGTATAGAGATGTTCAAAAAAGAGATGGAGTTTGCACAAGCTGGCGATAACGCTGGTATACTTCTAAGAGGTATAGAAAAAGATGCAGTTCAAAGAGGGCAAGTGCTGGCAGCTCCTGGCACTATCACTCCTCATACACAGTTTAGATGTGAAGTGTATATCCTATCAAAAGAGGAAGGTGGTCGTCATACACCATTTTTCAACAACTATAGACCACAATTTTATGTGCGGACTACAGATGTGACAGGTGCTATCACTCTAAAAGAAGGCACTGAGATGGTCATGCCAGGAGACAATGTAGAGCTAACAGTAGAGCTAGTAGCTCCTGTAGCACTAGAAAAGGGAACAAAGTTTGCTATCCGTGAAGGTGGGCGAACAGTAGGCGCCGGTGTAGTAGCCGAGATAATCAAGTAGGACAACTATATGGCAGACAGAATCAAAATAGGTCTAAAGTGCGAGGAGAGTGGAGATATCAACTACACTACATGGAAAAATCCAAAAACTCACACAGAAAAGTTTTCGACCAAAAAATATTCGCCAAGATTGAAAAAGCATACAACTCACAAAGAGATTAAGCTCAAATCATAGTTTGTTTGCAGGCATTTTGCTATAGTGTCTGCAAATTGTAGCGATATAGCAACATAGGTGTGGGCTTGTGTCTTGGGTATTTGACAATATTGTTGATACAATACAATCGTAGCTTCGGCTAACTGGTATCTGTGAGCAGTTATCTGCTAGACAAATGTGGATTTTAGTATACCGTTATTTGGTATCTGCTATCCGAAAATAGACCAATAGCTCCAATGGTAGAGCACTGGATTCCAAATCCAGGTGTTGGGGGTTCGAGTCCCTCTTGGTCTGCCATGGGTGTTTTGTGTTAAGTTTTTTAAAAGTGTGAAATCACACAGACAAAGTAAAAGATATATATCTGATACAGCAGACAAAACTTACCATAAGATACACAAATAGAGAAAAATAAAAGGAAAAATATGGGAAAATATGGATTGTATTATAGACAAGCAAAAGATGAGTTACACAAAGTTATATTTCCTGTAAAAGAGCAGATAAAAAGTGCTTATATATCTGTAGTGGTAGTAGTGACTGTCATATCGCTGTTTCTAGCATTGGTCGATGTAGTCATGTCTTATAGCTTGTCTGCTATCATATAGGACAGCTGGTATGAACGACAACTTAGGTCAAAAATGGTACGCTATACTCACACACTCAGGTAGTGAGATCACGGTCAAAAATGCTTTGATAAGACTCAAAGACAGGATAGCCAAAGACAAAATAGGCGATATATTGGTGCCAACTGAAGATATAATAGAGATAAAAAACAACAAAAAAAAGGTGGTAGAAAAGCCACTTTATTCTGCCTATGTGTTTGCAAAACTTGACTTGGACACTGCTTTGTGGCATACTATACAGTCTATGCCAAAGGTCGGTAGATTTATAGGTGGAGCTAAACAGCCCACACCACTGAGCGACAAAGATATCAAGTCTATCATAGACAAAGTAGAAAACCGCTCTGCCCCACGACCAAAAGTGGCATTTGACAAGGGCGAAACGGTTCGTATAAAAGAGGGGTCATTTGCTAACTTCAACGGAGTAGTAGATAGCTTCGAGATGGCATCTGGTATGCTCACGTTAAATGTATCGATATTTGGCAGAAACACACCTGTAGTGATATCTTATACACATGTGGAGCTGATAGCATAGTAGAAAATAAACACAAAAGTAAAGTTATGATATAGCTTTAGTTTTGTGTTTAAAAACAAAAAAAGGAGAACAAAAATGGCAAAAAAGAAAGTATCTGGTATATTGAAACTACAAATACCAGCAGGACAGGCAAATCCCTCACCGCCAGTGGGACCAGCTCTAGGTCAAAGAGGTATAAATATCATGGAGTTTTGTAAGGCTTTTAACGATAAAACAAAAGACAAAACAGGATACAAAATACCTGTAGAGATCACGGTTTATCAAGACAAAAGTTTCACATTTGTGACCAAACAACCGCCTATGTCGGATCTTATCAAAAAAGTAGCAAACATAAAAAAGGGCAGTGACAATCCGTTGAAAAACAAGATAGCCACTCTCACGAGCGAACAAGTAGATGAGATAGTGGATATGAAGATAGATGACCTAAACACAAAAGACAAAGAACAAGCCAGAAAGATAGTCATGGGGTCTTGTCAAAGTATGGGCATAACTGTATAGAGTCGAGCGTAAGCTCAAAACACACCACATATGTGGTAGCAAAAAATTGCGAGGAAAATATGAAAAAAAGATACAAAGCTCTGCTAGAAAAAGTAGATAACGAAAAAAGATATACGATAGAAGAAGCGGTCAAAAAGGTGCGAGAGTTAAAGTCGGCAAAATTTGACGAGACAGTGGAGCTGTCTTTGAACTTAAATGTAGACCCACGACACTCAGACCAGATGATAAGAGGCTCGGTAGTGCTACCAGCTGGCACAGGAAAGAGTGTGCGAGTGGCGGTCATGGCAAAAGGGGTCAAAGAAGACGAAGCAAAACAAGCAGGAGCAGATATAGTCGGCAACGATGACTTAGTAGAGTCAATAAAAGCAGGAAATATAGACTTCGATGTGCTGATAGCTACTCCAGACACTATGGCTCTAGTAGGGAAAATAGGTAGAATACTAGGACCAAAAGGTCTCATGCCAAACCCAAAAGTAGGCACAGTGACTATGGATGTCACCAAAGCAGTCAGCGATGCCAAAGGCGGACAAGTGGCATTTAGGGTTGATAAAAAAGGCAACCTACAAGCAGGTGTCGGCAAAGTTTCGTTTGATGATAATTCGTTGCTAGAAAATGTGCGGACATTTTTGGCGACTATAAACAAGCTCAAGCCATCGACTGCCAAAGGTAGATACATAACCACAGCTACACTGTCGCTGACTATGAGTCCGCCTGTGAAGATAGACACATCTGATGCTATGGATGTAAAATAGTAATTTAATCTTGAAACTGATGACAGTAGGTGAAAGGCGACTTTCATAAACTCCTACCGAAGTTTAGTTTTGAAAGGAGGAAAGATGACAAGAGAAGAAAAAAACGAAATCGTATCAAAACTTTCAGAAAAATTTGAAAACTCAAATGCCATAGTCGTAGCCGACTATAGAGGCACGACACACAAACAGCTAGAAGAGTTGCGAAATATGGCGACAGATAGTCAAGTGCAAGTGCAAGTGGCGAAAAATAGTTTGGTAAATCTAGGTTTACAAAAAGCAAAGCTAGATAAACTAGACCTGACACAGCCAAATATATTTTTGACTAGTGAAGACCAGATATCTGCTTGTAAAGTAGCTGACAAATTTGCTACTATGTACAAAGATAGCTTCAAGATAAAAACTGGAGTAGTAGAGAAAAAAACAGCTACTATAGAGACGATAGAAGCGTTTGCAAAACTTCCAAGTAGAGATGAACTACTAGGTATGCTAGCAGCCACATGGATGGCACCGGTTACAAATTTTGCAATAGGATTAGATGCTTTGAGAAAAAGTAAAGAAGAATCAGCATAAGCTGAAAAAATAAAAAAAGGACAAAAAATGGCAGTATCAAAAGAAGATGTATTAGAATACATATCTGGTTTAAGTGTATTGGAGTTATCACAACTTGTAAAAGAGTTTGAAGAGAAGTTTGGAGTATCGGCTCAACCTGTAGCAGTAGCCAGTGGTGGTGCAGTAGCAGAAGAGGTGGAAGAGAAAACAGAGTTTGATGTAATACTCAAAGACCCAGGAGCGAAGAAGATCAATGTTATAAAGGCAGTTCGAGCTCTCACTGGTCTAGGACTCAAAGAAGCAAAAGCTATGGCAGAAGAAGCTGGAGCGAAAGTCAAAGAAGCAGTCAGCAAAGAAGATGCCGAAGCGGCAAAAAAAGAGCTAGAAGATGCAGGAGCAACTGTAGAACTAGCCTAACGGCAAGCTGTCGATACAAACACAAACAAATCTGTGTTTGTATTGGCATGACAAAACACAAGCAACTAGTTATGAGATAATAATATAAAATATATGACGATATATAGTCGTAAAAGAATTATCTTTTAACACACAGAACAGATCTAAAAATAGATATGACAAATGATAAAATTATATATTTTTAGACTTGTTCTTAAACTTCATTAACATACAAAGGGATATTTATGTCAAATATATTAAAATCGGGAAACAGACTAAGAGTTGATTTTTCAACATCGGCATCGGCAATACAGATACCAAATCTATTGGAGCTACAAAAAGCAAGTTATGAAAAGTTTTTGAAGCTTGGTAGCAAAGACAAGACAACTTCTGGACTAAATCGTGTGTTTAAATCTATTTTTCCTATAGAAGATATCCAAAATAGAATCAAACTAGAGTTTCTAGGCAGTGAGCTAACTGCTGGTAAATATAGTCCAAATGATGCTATAATACGAGGTGGTACATATAGTGTGACACTCAAGATAGATATCAAGCTGACATTGTATAACATAGACGAAAATACAGGTGACAAACTAGGAGTAAAAAATTCAAAAATTCAAACATTGACCATAAAAGATATGCCGATGATAACAGACAAGGCATCCTTTATAGTCAATGGTGTAGAACGAGTGGTAGTCAGCCAACTACACGGCTCTCCTGGTGTGATATTTAAAGAAGAAGAGTCACCAACAGTCTCAAACAAACTTTTGTATAGTGCCAAGTTAATACCAAGTAGAGGCAACTGGCTCTATTTTGAATATGACTCAAAAGATGTCTTAAATGTGAGAATCAACAAAAGAAGAAAAGCACCTGTGACCATGTTGCTACGAGCTTTGGGGTATTCAAAAGAAGATATCCTGAAAATGTTTTATCCTATACAAACAATAAAATTTAAAAAAAATAAATTTATTACTAAATTTGAACCAGAAGAATACACCGACAGACTAAGCTTTGACCTAGTAGATGATAGTGGCAAAACTATCATAAGTGCAGGCAAAAGGCTAACCCAAAGAAAGTTAAAAGCACTAGTAGATAGTGGGCTGGATATGATAGAATATCCTGTGGAGGCATTGCTAGAGAGATATACCGCCAGTGCGATATATGACAAAAAGACAGGCGAGTTGCTATATGATACTTTGACACCGCTTGATGATATAAAGCTCAAAGAGATGCTAGACAACAATATAAAAGAGATACAAATAGTAAACGACCTATCAAAAACAAGTGATATATCTATCATCAATGCTTTTGTAGCAGACGAAGAACCGCTAAAACTACTCAAACAAACACAAGAAACAGACGATGAAAACGAGCTGTGTGCTATAAGAATATACAAGATTATGAAGTCAGGCGAACCAGTGATAGCTCCTGTAGCAGTTGAATTTGTAAATGATCTGTTTTTCAATCCAGATAGATATGACCTAAGCAGTGTGGGTCGTATGAAGATGAATCACAAGCTAGACTTAGATGTGCCAGAATATGTCAATACTCTGACACTACAAGATATCATCGCTACTATAAAATACCTCATAAAAGTAAAAGCAGGTCAAGGACACATAGATGACAGAGACCATCTAGGCAACAGACGAGTGAGAGCGGTGGGCGAGCTACTATCCGATAAGCTATATGGCGGTCTGTCAAACATGCAAAAAATCATAAAAGACAGGATGACTACACTGACAGGCACGCTAGATGACATCATGCCTCAAGAGCTTATAAACACAAAGATGATAACTTCTATAGCCACAGAATTTTTCACTACAGGTCAATTGTCACAGTTTATGGATCAGACAAATCCATTGTCTGAAATCATACACAAAAGAAGACTGTCGGCACTAGGCGAGGGTGGTCTAGTCAAGGAGCGAGCTGGGTTTGAAGTGCGAGATGTGCACCCTACACACTATGGTCGTATATGTCCTGTGGAGACTCCAGAGGGACAAAACATAGGTCTAATAAATACATTGTCTACATACTCCAAAGTCAACAAGCTAGGCTTTTTGCAAACTCCCTATAAAGAGGTCAAGGACGGAATAGTCACAGACGATATCAAATACTACACAGCATCGCAAGAACAAAACAAGATCATAGCACCTAGCTCTATGATGGTAGATGACAAAGGCAAGATAATCAACAAGATGGTGGATTGTAGAAAAGATGCCGAGATAATACTAACCAACAAGGATAGTATAGAATTGGTTGATGCAAACAAACAGATGGTTATGGGCATAGGTGCATCTCTCATACCATTTTTGGAGCATGATGATGCCAACAGGGCTTTGATGGGCTCAAATATGCAACGACAAGCAGTGCCACTACTCAAGCCAGATGCTCCTATAGTCGGCACTGGTCTAGAAAAAATCATAGCCAGAGACTCCACAGAGGCTATAAAGGCAAAAAGAGCTGGAAAAGTAATACAAATAGATGCTAACTCTATATATATAAGCGGCAGAGAAGATGATGAGTATTTTGTGGATTATTATGAGATCAATGACAACATAAGAACCAACAACAATACAGTATTTGTGCAAAAAGTAGCAGTCAAACAGGGAGAACTAGTCGAGAAAGACCAGATAATCATAGACGGACCTGCTATGGACAAAGGTGAGCTAGCCATAGGTATCAATGCAAACATAGCTTTCATGCCATGGAATGGATACAACTATGAAGATGCGGTGGTGTTATCGCAAGAGCTTATCAAAAAAGACGCCCTAACTTCAGTGCATATGAGCATACATGATTGTGTAGCTCAAGAGTTAAAGCATGGCAACGAAGAGATAACAAAAGATATACCCGGCGTAAATCAAGAAAAAATTACACACCTAGATATCAATGGTATAGTCAAGATAGGCACACACATAAAGCCCGGTATGATACTAGTAGGCAAAGTAACACCAAAAGGTGAGATACGACCAACTCCCGAAGAGAGACTGCTTCGTGCGATATTTGGTGAAAAAGCAGGGCATGTCCTAAACAAATCACTCAAAGCACCGTCATCGCTCACAGGTGTAGTGACCGATGTCAAAATTTTCCACGGCAAAGGATACAAAAAAGATCATATGTCTATGGATCTCATGAGAAAAGAGATACAAAAAGAGGAGAGCAAACAACACGACAAGATATTAGCTATAGATGAAGTGGAACTAGATATAATCAACGAGATATTGGCAAATGGCAAACTAGATATCGGTATAGAGCTAGGGGATAAGACGTATGAAAAAGGTTCACAAATACCAAAAGAGGTGCTAGAAGATATAAACAGATTTGCTATCAAAAAAGTGGTAGATGCATACGACAAAGAGACCAAAGAGAGATACACAAAAACCAAAAACAGCTTTCTAAAACAAAAAGAAAGTCTGAAAAACAAACTCAAAGCCACAGTAGATATGATAGAAAAAGACAACATATTAAAAGCAGGAGTTATTAAACATGTTAAAGTATATGTCACAACCAAACGAAAGATAAAAGTCGGTGACAAGATGGCAGGACGACACGGCAACAAAGGTATAGTGTCTATCATAGTGCCAAAAGTTGATATGCCATATATGGAAAACGGAGATAGTGTAGATGTGATACTCAACCCCCTCGGAGTGCCGTCTCGTATGAATATAGGGCAAATACTAGAAGTGCATCTAGGACTCATAGGAGTGAAACTAGGACGACAAATACAGGAGATATTTGAACAAAAACAAAAAGATATGGTAAATATCTTAAGAGACAAAATGATGCAAATAGTCGGTCAAGTAGGACTGAAAAGTAGCGTAGAGTTCCTAAAAAGTTGTGATGATAGTGAGATACTAGAATATGCCAGAGACTGGGCAAAGGGAGTGCGATTTGCCACTGCTATATTTGACGGTATCAGCAAAGAACAGATGGAACAGTTGTTTGATTTGTCGGATATAGACAAAGATGGCAAGACAGAGCTGTATGATGGCAAAACTGGAGAAAAGATCAAAGAGAGAGTAACGGTCGGCAATATGTATATGCTGAAACTTCATCACCTAGTAGATGAAAAAGTTCATGCCAGAAGCACTGGTCCGTATTCTTTGGTAACTCAACAACCAGTAGGTGGCAAGGCACTGTTTGGTGGACAAAGATTTGGCGAGATGGAAGTGTGGGCTATGGAGGCATATGGTGCTTCAAAAGCACTAAAAGAGATACTCACTATAAAGTCGGATGATATAGATGGTAGAAAAGCAGCATACAAAGCGATAACAAGAGGCGAAAGTGTACCAAAATCAGGTGTGCCTGAAACATTTTTTGTCCTGACAAAGGAACTTCAAGCTCTTGGACTTGATGTAGAAATATATAGTGAGGTAGAAAACGATGATATATAAAAACAGAAGTTATGAACCAATTGAAGTTCACGAGATAGATAGACCAAAAGATTTTTCCGCTTTTCAGCTAAGGCTAGCAAGTCCAGAGAAAATATTGTCGTGGAGTTGTGGAGAGGTAAAAAAATCTGAGACTATAAACTATAGGACAGGCAAACCAGAAAGGGATGGTTTGTTTTGTGCTAAGATATTTGGCCCTATAAAAGACTATGAGTGTATCTGTGGCAAATACAAAAAAATGCGACACAAAGGTGTAGTGTGTGAAAAGTGTGGAGTAGAAGTAACTTTGGAAAAAGTGAGACGACACAGGATGGGACATATAGACCTAGTCTCGCCTGTAGCTCATACTTGGATGGTATCTTCACTTCCTAGTAGGATAGGCACGATTCTTGGCATAAAGCTAAAAGACCTCTCAAAAATATTGTATTTTGAAGCATATATAGTCCAAGAACCCGGTGATGCATTTTATGATATAAACAACACAAAGCCAGTGAAAAAGTATGATATTATATCAGACGAGCAGTATAGACAATTTGATGACTATTTTGGTGATACTGGATTTAAGGCCGGAGTCGGCGGTGAAACTATCAAAGAACTTCTAGAAAATCTAAACTTGTTGGAACTGTTGGGCTATTTGAAAGAAGAGATAGCTTCCACCAAATCTGAAGCAAAGAAAAAAACTATGATAAAACGACTGAAAATAGTCGAAAGTTTCACTTCTACAGATATACGGCCAGAGTGGATGATGGTGTCAACATTGCCAGTGTTGCCACCAGATCTACGACCACTTGTGGCACTAGATGGCGGCAAATATGCTGTATCGGATATAAACGAACTATACAGACGAGTGATAAACAGAAACAACAGGTTAAAAAGACTAAGCGAACTAAATGCTCCAGATATTATCATCAAAAATGAAAAAAGAATGCTCCAAGAAGCAGTAGATGCACTATTTGACAACACAAAAACCTCAAACACAGTAAAAGGAGCAAACAAACAACCACTGAAGTCTTTGTCAGAAACTATCAAAGGAAAACAGGGGCGATTTAGACAAAACTTGCTAGGAAAACGAGTGGATTTCTCAGGACGATCAGTCATAGTAGTAGGTCCTAGCTTACAACTAGACGAATGCGGAATACCAAAAGTTATGGCTGTGGAACTTTTTAAACCACATCTGCTAGCAAGGCTAGCAGAGAAAGGCTATGCTACGACTATAAAAGCAGCAAAAAAGCTGATAGACAACAAAGAAAATGTCATGTGGGAAACTCTCTCAGAGATAGTCCAAGAGTATCCAGTGATGCTTAACCGTGCTCCAACACTTCATAAGCTATCTATACAAGCATTTCATCCGAAACTTATAAATGGCAATGCCATACAGCTTCATCCGCTAGTGTGTTCGGCCTTTAATGCCGACTTCGATGGCGACCAGATGGCGGTGCATGTGCCTTTGTCTCAAGAGTCTATAGCGGAGGCAAAGATACTTATGATGAGCTCTATGAATATACTTCTACCTGCATCTGGACGAACTATAGCTGTGCCTTCACAAGATATGATATTGGGGCTATATTATCTCACGCTGCCTAAAAATGGCGAAGCAGGAGAAAATAAACTTCTGTCAAATATAGATGAGATTTATATGGCGATAGAGAGCAAAAGTGTCACGATAAACACAAAGATAAGGACTGCCATAGGTGGCAAAGTCGTCCATACTACAGTGGGACGGATGATAATACAAGATATATTGCCAGAATTTGTGCCGCCAAGATTGTGGAATAAAATACTCAAAAAGCCAGACATAGGCGAGCTGGTGGATTATATATATAAATACGGTGGATATGAGCTAACTCCTGAGTTTTTGGATAACCTAAAAAACTTAGGTTTCAAATATGCTACTATGACAGGTATATCAATATCAGCAGATGACATAAATATACCGCCATCAAAAGAGCAAGTCATAGCAGACACCAAAAAAGAGGTAGTAAATATACAAGGTCAATACGACCAAGGACTTTTGACAGAGAGTGAAAGATATCAAAAAATTATAGATATATGGACAAGTGCCAACAACAATCTAGCCAAACAGATGATGGAACTAATAGAACAAGACAAAGATGGATTTAACTCTATATATATGATGGCGGATTCAGGAGCTAGGGGTAGTTCATCGCAAATACGACAACTCTCTGGTATGCGTGGTTTGATGTCAAAGCCAGATGGAACTATCATAGAGACACCGATAGTATCAAACTTCAAAGAGGGACTAAATGTCCTAGAGTATTTCATATCAACCCACGGAGCTAGAAAAGGGCTAGCAGATACGGCACTGAAAACTGCAAATGCAGGGTATCTGACTAGAAAGCTAGTAGATGTATCGCAAAATATCAAGGTAGTCTCAGATGATTGTATGTCAAACGAGGGTATAGAGATAGCGAGTATCACAAATGGCAACGAACTCATAGAGAGTTTGGAAGAAAGGATCACAGGTAGAGTTCTGTGTGAAGATATCATAGACCCTATCACAAATACAGTAATATATAAGCGAAATGATATGATAGAATACGAAGATGCAAATAAAATAGTGCAAAGTGGTGTAAAATCTGTATCTATAAGGACAATACTGACATGTAAAGCCAAAGACGGTGTGTGTGCAAAGTGCTATGGTCTAAACTTGAGTGAACAAAAGCCACCATCTATAGGCGAAGCAGTAGGTATACTAGCAGCACAATCTATAGGCGAGCCAGGGACACAGCTGACACTTAGGACATTTCACATAGGTGGAACTGCTAGTTCTACACAGATAGAGCGAGACCTCAAAGCTACACAGGAAGGATTTATAAGATTTTATAATATCCAAACTATCACAAACAAAGAAAACAAAAAAATAGTCATAAACAGACGAAATGCAGCGATATTGCTAGTAGAACCCAAGGTCAATGCTCCTTTTGATGGCAAAGTATCGGTCAAAAGCACACATGATGAGATGATAGTCACGATAGAAGGCAAGACAGAGACAAAAAGCTACAACTACAGAAAAACTGATATTGTCAAACCTACAGAACTATCTGGTATTAGCGGTAAGTTTGAGGGTAAAATATATTTGCCATATATAGGAAAGACAAAAAACATAAAAGCTCACGACTCTATAGTAGAGGTCATAAAAGATGGCTGGAATATACCGTCTCGTATACCATATGCTAGTGAGTTGTTTGTAGAAGACTCTACACCTGTGTCAAAAAAGATTTTAGCAAATACAGATGGAGTGATGAAGTATTATCAACTTCGTGGTGATACAGTAGAGCCACGAGATAGCTTGAAAAAAGGTGATGAAGTAACTCAAAAAGGTCTGTTTGCTATCATAGTAGATGAAAATGACCGTGAGGCTATGCGATACTACATAGCTAGAGAGTCTGTGCTACAATGCGACAACGACTCTGTAGTAGAGCAAAACACGATAATATCAAAGCCAAAAAGCGAAGAGCATACTATGATAGCGGCTTGGGATTCATATGCTGACCCTATGATAACCACTACCAAAGGTATAGTGAAGTTTGAAGATGTGGTTGCTGGTATCACAGCTAGTGAAGTGACAGACGATCTGACTGGTAATACAAAGTTAGCTATAAATGAGTATTTTCCAGCAGATATGAAACCAGCTATCGTAATACAAGATGGTGAAAATATCATTAGATATCCGCTAGAAGCAAAAGCCACTATAGATGTTGCAGAAAATCAAGAAGTATTTATAGGTGATATTATAAGCAGAGCACCAAAAGCGATAGCAAAATCCACAGATATCACAGGTGGATTGCCACGAGTATCTGAACTGTTTGAAGCTAGACGACCCAAAAATATAGCCGTGCTAGCACAAACAGACGGTATAGTAAAGTTTGGCAAAGAACTCAGAGGAAAGCCTAGGATCATAATCACAGATGAGTTTGAAAACGAAGTAGAACACATAATAGACAAAGACAAAGATATACTAGTAAAAGAAGATGAGTTTGTCCATGCTGGAGAAGTGCTGACAAATGGTGAGAGATCAAGCCACGATATACTACAAGTGCTAGGAGCTAAGCAACTTAATACATATATTGTCAGCGAAGTGCAAAAGGTATATAGATCTCAAGGGGTCAATATAGCAGACAAACATATAGAGATAATACTATCACAGATGCTAAGACAGGTACTCATAGTAGATCAAGGCAACACCAAGTTTCTACAAGGCGATATGATATCTAGGAAAAATTTCTTGATAGAAAATGCCAAAGTCATGAAGCTAGGCGGAGAGCCAGCTATAGCAGAGTCGCTACTACTGGGTATAACTAGAGCCGCTGTGACATCGGACTCTATAATATCGGCTGCATCGTTTCAAGAGACTACCAAAGTGCTGACAGAAGCGGCGGTAAGTTCAAAGATAGATATGCTAGAAAACCTAAAAGAAAACATAGTCATAGGTAGAACTGTGCCAGTGGGTACTGGCATACACCAAGACAGGAAGATAAAGTTTACAAACACAATGGCACAACAATAAGAGGACTGCTATTATATACACTATTTTGTAGCTATCTCTTTGGACAGCAGTTCAAAGTAGGTAGCTACAATACCGAAAACTTATTTGATGACAAATATGATGGCACAGAGTATTATGAGTATGATGTGTCAAAAAACGCACACTGGGACACAGACAAATATCTACAAAAACTCACAAATATATCAAAAGTGCTAAATGATATCAAACTAGATATAGTAGCACTTCAAGAGATAGAAAATGACAATGTGTTGAAACGACTTCAAGATATGTCGCCTATGTATAAGTATAGGTTTTTTTATAAACGACCGCATAGTCCTATAGGGTTGTCGCTACTTAGTGTCTATCCTATAGTGTCAAACAAGATGTTGCACCTGCCACCACATAGAACCAAAAGCAGAGACATAATCAAATCAACCATACAAATAGATGGCAAAAACTTGATAATATTTTCAAGTCATTTTCGCTCAAAAAGAGCGGCAGAGAGTCGTAGAGTGTCATATGCTATAGCCTTGATGGAGGATATAAAAACTCTCAAAGAGACAGAGGACTACATAATAGTAGGCGACTTAAACTCAAACTACAACGAACACACCACCATAAGAGGTCAAAAAAAACTCAACGACACAAACAGCATAACCGGTATAAGTCATATTTTAAATACGATATACAAAGACAAATTTGTGACCAAAAACAGCATCCAGACAGCACAGCCGTATTTTCAAAAGCTCCACTACAACACATGGCTAGATATAGACAAAGCCCAGCGATATAGCTACAAGTTTGGCAAAAGAGCACAAACACCTGACAATATACTTTTGCCTAGCAGCATGTTTGACAACTTTGACATATCGTATGTAGATGACAGCTTCAGTGTATTTCGACCTACATACCTAGTCAAAGATGGCAAGATAGACAAGAGGTATTCGGATCATCTGCCGATATTTGCTCTGTTTGATACGAAAAAAAGATACAAAAAAACTATAAAAAAATCAAACCGAAACAGTATAAAATATCTATATGATATAGATGTGATAGAAAAACCCATATGGCTACACAATATAACAGTGATATATAGGTCAAAACACGGAGCTATAGTCCAAGACAAAAAAGGTAGAGCGATATATCTATACAAGTGCCACGATGAGCTAAAGCTAGGTCACAAATACGATATGGAAGTAGAGCAGATAAAAGATTATTACGGATTGCTAGAGATCACAAAGATATCAAGCACAAGACACAAGGGCATATCGGATACCAAGCCTAGATACATAGACACAAAGACAAAAGATATAAAAAACATAAAGTATCAAAATCAAGTCATAGACAGTATAAGTGGTATATACAAAAAAAAGTATCTGCACTACAAACACAAAGGCGAAAACCGCAAAATACGACTCTATTATCAAGACAAAGCACAAAAACCACAGCAAGGTAGCTATATCACTTTGATAGGCAAGAGAGTAGCGATATATTATGGCAAAACACAGATTGTCATAGATAAAAAATAGCAAAAAGATATAAATTTTCTGCAAATTTTCTGCAAATTTTCAAAAAATATGCAAAAATAGGCTAAATCAAGAAATATTTGGATATAATACTTTTAAGCACAAAAGGTGCGAAAGGAAATATATGAAACATGTTGTAAATAGCGGACAAATGGGGGGGGGGGTGTAGCTACTACAACTCCTCTAGGATAAAGACAAAGACAAAGACAAATAAAGAGGAGTTAATATGAAAAATACAACAAAAATGGTAAATATGATATTATTGGGATTTATCCTAACAATCATGAGTGGCTGTGAACAAAAGGCGAGTGAGGATACTTCTTCGTCAAATCCAAGTAGCGGTCCTAGTGGTCCTCCGATCACTGTGAGTAATACTGATATAAAGACAACAGCAAATAATGGCGACACAGTAGCGACATTGACTAGCTCAACTGGAGGCAGTAGCTTTTCGTTTGCTGGTGGGGAGCATGATGCTAGCTTCACAATAAATGGCGACAAATTGGTGCTAAATCATACACCAGATATAGATACACAGGTATTGTATAATATCAAGATAACAGATGGCACAAATACACAAGATGTATCTATAGGGTTATATAATACTGATTCGCTGTTTGTATTTAAGGTTGAGACAGATATAGCATTGGGCGAGGGTCAAAAAAACATGACTTTGGATCATCAATACAAGATACCTATCAATGAAAGGGGAGACTATAACTATAGCTATAGTGTGGATTGTAACTATGACGGTGCTACATTTAATGCTACAGCAAATATGCTCACAGAACCTTATGTGTGTGACTATGGCTATGGCAACGGTGGTGTGAAAACTATAGCGATAAATGGTTTGTTTCCACATATGAAGAGCAGAGGCGACAAGCAACTAAATGACAAATACAAGCTAAAAGAAGTTACCCAATGGGGTAAGCAAAAATGGAAAAGTATGGAGTCTATGTTCCACTTTGCTGATAATTTTACTTTAACCGCTAATGACAAGCCAGATCTAACTGATGTTACAAATATGAAATATATGTTTTATCATGCTCTTAAGTTCAATACAGATATAGATAATTGGGATGTATCAAATGTAACTGATATGAGCTATATGTTTTATTTTGCAAAAATTTTTGATAAACCTTTGAATAACTGGGATGTCTCAAAAGTTACAGATATGGAAGGAATGTTCAGCATGTCAATATTTAATCAAGATATAAAAGACTGGGTCACTTCTAGTGTAACTACTATGAAAGAGATGTTTTTGTACAATGCTAAATTTAACCAAGACATAAACTGGAACACAACAAATGTCATAACTATGGAAAGGATGTTTGAAAGTGCATTGGTATTTGATGGAACTTTTGGAGGCAAATGGACTACAGAAAATGTGACCAATACACACGGTATGTTTAAACAAGCAAATAAATTTAACCAAGATGTGAGTGGTTGGGTTGTCTCAAAAGTGACAGATATGGGCTCTATGTTTGGAGGAGCTACACTGTTTGATCAAGATGTGAGTGGCTGGAATGTCTCAAGTGCTACAACGATGAGCTCTATGTTTGGAGGAGCTACACTGTTTAATCAAGACTTAAGTAGTTGGAATATATCAAAAGTGACAGATATGAGCGGTATGTTTGGGAATACAAAAGCATTTGAAGGTAATATAACCAACTGGGATGTATCAAAAGTAAAATATATGGGCGGTATGTTTGCTGGGACGGAAGTCTACAACGGCAATATCACATCGTGGGATACTTCAAGTGCCATAGAAATGCAAGGTATGTTTGCTGGAGCAAAGGTTTTCAATCAACCTTTGAATAGTTGGAATGTATCAAAAGTCACAAATATGAGCAATATGTTTGAAAGCACAGAGGAGTTTAATCAAGATTTAAATAGTTGGCAAATAACAAGTTTGTACAATATGAACAGTATGTTTGCAAATGCAAAGAAATTTAATGGCAATGTAACTTCTTGGAATACAGAATCTGTAGGAAATATGAAAAATACTTTCGATAGTGCCGTTGCATTTACAGGTCATAGCTTAAGTGGTTGGAATGTATCAAATGTTGGCTATCATGAAGATTTCTCAAAAGATTGGGGAGCAGGAAATACACCACCAGGTGGCTGGACACAAGACTAGCCTATACGATATCGTGAAAAGATACACGATATCCATCTGTCCATAAAATAGAACAAAAGGCTCTATATATGAGCCTTTTGTAGTAAATAAAAGTTTCTGTTTATATATCTTAAGTTAGTTTCGCTATAATATCAAAAAAGGATACAATTATGCGATTTTTAGATGTCAAGACAGACTATGCTTTCAAAAAGATTTTTGGCAGTGTCGATAGCAAAGAGCGGTTGATAAGCTTTCTAAATAGTATCATATATCTAAACCAAACCAAACAGATAAGCGATCTAACTATAGTC
>JAOZMC010000006.1:16113-45449 GCA_029934475.1 Arcobacteraceae bacterium | reverse complement strand
AAAGAAAAATATCCAAAAAGTAATATCTATTTTATAGATGTTTATGAAGATAAGAAAACTGCTATGAAATTTAAAATCAGAATGATACCAACACAAAAATATATAGATAAAAGCGGTAAAGTGATAGATACCCATATGGGAGTTATCAAGCAAGAGGAGTTGGAGAAAAAACTCAAAATTATGAAAATAATAAATAAGAAAAACATGAAACAAATAGATAAAATAGTCAGTGAATTTACGTTAAAAGATATACAAGATATGAAAATAGATATAAAAACATTTATAGAAAAGTTTAATAATGGTAAGGCAATTTTATTAGATATAAGAATGCCATTTGAAACAGCAGTTTGGGGAGTTAAATTTGCTTTGGAGATACCTTATAACAAATTGCCAGAAAACTTAGATAATCTACCAAATGATAAGTTGATAGTATCTGCTTGTCCAAATGAATATAGATCAAATATGGCAAAAGAGTATCTTAGATTTAAAGGCTTTAAGGTTAAAAACTTAAATGGTGGATTGCTAGAACTTACAAGATATTTAAATGGTAAAAAAGCAAAAGAGATAGAATTATAATATGCTCTATTATTTAGAATTTTTCACTATTACACTTGTGGTATCTAGTTTTTTTGCTATGGGTGGGGTAGGGAGTGCTGTGGCACTTGTGCCGATATTTGACTTTTTAGGTGTTGGATTTTTGCTATCTAAAACAATAGCACTGTTTATAAATACCTCTACAACTATAACTGCAACTTATATGAATTTTAAAAGGGGTGTGCTAGATATAAAATTTGCTTTGCCGCTTATAATAACATCTTTTGCTTTTGCTCCACTTGGAGCATTTTCAAGCAAATATATAAATATATTATATACAAAATATGGTTTTGTGATTTTTTTAATCTTTAGCGCAACTATGATGTTGATTTCAAAAAAATCAGCTACAAAATATACTCAAAAATGGCTTTTGTATATAGCTGGTGCTATTGTAGGATTTATATCTGGTCTCTTAGGGATTGGTGGAGGCTCACTTGTGATGCCTTTGATGATACTACTTGGGTATGATACTAAAAAGATGGCAATAGCAGTGAGTTTTATGGTTCCATTTTCAACATTTAGTGCATTTTTATCATATAGTAGTTTTGTCCAAATTGATTGGTTGCTTTTGAGTGTTACTGCAATTGCAGCAATACTTGGTGGTTTTATTGGTAATAAAATAATGCACTTTAAACTTGATTCAAAGCATATTAAAAAAATAATAGCTATTTTACTTTATTTAATAGCATTCAAAATGGGATATAGCTTGATATGAAAAAAGGAGATTTATGAAAGAGTTGGGAAAAATAGATTTTGATGATTATTTAAAAAATTTTGATTATCAAGAAAGAGTTGATATGAAGATACAAAAAGCTGAACTTTTTGAGCTTTATGCCCAAAACAGAGTCGAGCTAATTGATATAAGATTTGACGAAGAGTGGGAGGCTTGGCATTTGGGCATTGGTAGACATATACCATTAAATGAAATTCCAAATAGATTAAGTGAAATAGATAAAACTAAAACAGTAGTTACTATGTGTCCACACTATGATAGAGCCCAGGTAGCTAGGATTTATCTCAAACTTCAAGGGTTTAATGCAAGATATTTGACAGATGGTATGTTTGGACTTATGGATTATCTAAGAGGTGATAGGGCAAGGGATTATATGAATAAAATCAAAAAAAATCATAAAAGGAATCAATAATGTGGAAAAATTTTGTTGATTATCTAACTATAGATTGTCTAGGATTGGAGGGCCGTGTAAATGATACTATAAACTTTTTTATCTATGATACTTTCAAGATATGGTTTTTGCTAATAACTATTATATTTGCTGTTTCATATTTAAGAACTCATTTTAATACCCAAAAAGTAAGAGCCTATCTTCAAGGTAAATCAGAATTTACAGGAAATATACTAGCTTCATTGTTTGGGATTATTACACCATTTTGTAGCTGTAGTGCCATACCTTTGTTTTTGGGTTTTATACAAGCTAGGATTCCGCTTGGAGTTACATTTAGTTTTCTTATATCTAGTCCTATGAACAATGAGATAGCAATAGCACTTTTATTTGGGCTGTTTGGGTGGAAAATAACTGCTATTTATATAGGGTTTGGACTGCTTGTAGCAACAATAGGCGGATATTTTATAGGAAAAATGAATATGGAAAAATATATATTGATACCTGTTGTACCTATGGAGGGGGAACTTGAAGATGTGCAGATAAAGCTTACATTTAAAGAAAGGCTAAAAGAGGCTTGGGATTATACAGCAGATATATTTTTTAAAATTTGGTTTTATGTTTTAATAGGAGTCGCAATTGGTGCATTTATCCATGGATATGTTCCTGCTGATCTGATAGTACAGTACGCAGGAGCCAACAATCCATTTGCACCACTCATAGCGGTACTTGCAGGGATTCCTATCTATTCAAATGCATCAGGAGTTATACCACTTGTTGAGGTGCTAACATCAAAAGGTATGGTGCTTGGAACTGCTTTAAGTTTTATGATGGCGATTACTGCTCTAAGTTTACCAGAAGCTATGATTTTAAAAAGAATATTGCATGTTAAACTTATAGCTATGTTTTTTGGTATTGTTGGTTTGGGCATAGTTTGTATAGGTTATTTGTTTAACTTTATCTTATAAGGAGAAAAATAGTGAAAAAAGTTTTATTGTTGTTTAGTTTGATTGTTGGTGTTTTAAATGCTCAAGATTTTGATGTTTATCTGAAAAATTTTGATTATCAAGAGCGACAAAATATGAAGATAAGAATGGTCGAGATGCTGAATCTTGTAGAAGAGAATAAGGCACAAGTTATTGATATACGATTTAAGGAGGAGTTTGCAGTTTGGAGCTTAGGGTTTACTAAAAATATACCTTTAAATGAATTGCCAAACAGATTAAATGAGCTAGACAAAAGTAAACTTATTGTGACCGCTTGTCCACATAATGACAGAGCAAACATAGCAAGAATGTTTTTAAAGCTCAAAGGTTATGATGTGAGATATTTAAGTGATGGTTTATTGAAAGCGGTCGATTACCTAAGAGGTGATAATGCAAAAGAATTTATGGAAGAATATGAAAATGGGAGAAAATAAGATGAAAATAGAAATTTTAGGAACAGGTTGTGCAAAATGTAAGGCACTTGAAAATAATACAAAAGAGGCATTGGCAAAGATAGGTGGATTTCACAGTATTGAAAAAGTAGAGGATATTGTGAAGATTATGGAGTATGGCGTTATGAGCACCCCTGGGCTTGTAGTAAATGGAGTTGTAAAAAGTAGTGGTAAACTTTTGAGTATTGATGATATTGTGAATATAGTTAATGATAAAAACTTAACTTAACTTTCGTGCCTAAATTTTATAAAATAATATCAACAATCCAACAAAACCAATCTTTTAGAAAATATAGATACAGTTCATGATAATAACTACAAATCACGATAGACCTAAAATAAAATAAATTGATTCTAAAAACTATAAAGCAACAGATACTCGCTATAACTTTAAGTTTCATCTGCTATAATATGACACAAAATAAAAAAGAATTATTATGAAAATATTATCAGTGTTATTGGTATCGGTGTCGCTTATGTTTGCGGTTGTGAATATAAATACAGCTACACAAAAGGACTTCGCAAGCCTCAAAGGAGTAGGGGTCAAAAAGGCAGCCAATATAGTGTCGTATAGAACCAAAGTTAAGTGCTTTAAAACTATAGACGAACTAGCTAAAGTCAAGGGTATTGGCAAAAAGACTGTCGAAAAAAACAGAAAAAACTTGACTCTAGGCAAGTGCAAAAAATAGCGAACTAGACATCGACAAAAGATGAAGCTGTAGCTTCATCTCAACTTTGCTGCCGTAATATATTTACGACAGCGAACAAGTTTTGTTAGTATAGAATATCTGCAAAACAATCTAAAGTGTTGTGTGCAGAGATTTTAAGTAGAGTTTTATATTGACTCCACAAGCTGTCTGATATATAACAGTTTGGTTTGCTTTAGTGTGAGGACAATTTTGATACACTAAACAACAGATCAAGTATTTTATACATAGCAAACACCACTCCTACGGACCCTATGACTATAAGCACTTCGGACATATGCGGATAGAAAAATATAAAATCCCTTATCTCATCGTATTGTGAGTATATCTCAAAACCTTTGCCAAATCTATCGCTCATAGGATAAGCATTGCCACCATATACAAATATAAATCTTCCTATATATGTGCCGACAATGATAAATATAGCGGCAGATATAGTCAATATATCACTAATCGTTTTTTGAAACAATCTATATAACAAAAGTCCAAACGGTATAGCGATAGCAAACAAAGCGTATATATAAAATTCAACATCAAACCCAGAAAATAGTATCACATTTGCCCAGTTTTTATCTATGTACAAAAACGACACAGCCTCATAGCCTCCTAGAGCTACTATCATAAAAAGTGTAAACTTTTTTAGTAGTAGCATAAGCTTGTCAAACTCCTCTTTGAGACTCTCTTTGTATGTAATATACGAGTATGCTATCATCACACCAGCAGATGCCAAAAACGATGATACGATAAAATACAACGGCAACAACGGATATGTGGTCCATAGATGCCTGGCTGTGTTCATGTTAAATAGTTTCGCTTGTATATAATACTCTGCTATATCTATGAAAATACCTATGACCAATATAGCAAGGGCAAATTTTTTCGTCCATTGTTTGTTGTTGCTTATGAGCAAATATATCTCAAATAATACAAAAGATATATACACGATATATAGCGGAAGCATGAGCCACATACCAGAACCTATATTTGGTGTCAAAAACATCCAGTGCATATTTAGCACATTTAAGTCAAAGAAAATCGTAAACAATCCACCAAACACCATACACAGACCAAAAGTCAAAAACCCTGCGGCTGTTTTTTTGAGTAGTTTTATATCTAGTAGCTCTGCTATAGTGACTATAAATATGATACCACTACCTGTGTATATCATATAGATATAATTGACGATATACAAACTCCACGGACTTTCTCGCTTGACTTCGCCACCTGCACCAAATATAGCTTCTCTGAAAGCATTTGCTACTTCCGTGCTACCGGGATTTAACCCAGCATCCAAGCTGTTTGCAGTGAGCAAAAAGTATCTTTCGTTGATCACTTCATATATACCAAAAAGTCCAAAAGCTAGCAAAACATAAGCCCACAGCATAGTTTTGTTTAAAAAGAGTTCTCTCATAGAAACTTTGTTTATCTCTAGTCCTGCTATAGTAAATCTGTTCATGAGTTGTTCCTTTTTTTCATCGCTTTGTCTATAAGTGGCTTGAAACTATCCCATGTGTGTATAGTAGTCTCCTCGCCTATAGAGTTGATAGCAAACTGCTCATCATCTGGAAATATATAAAACAGCTTAGGCACTGTGCCTTCTGATTGTTTGAGGACAAAAAACTTTTTCTTTTTGAGCAATCGCACCAACTCGCCATTTTCATCGTCTAAGTCGCCAAACAATCGCACTTTTGTAGGACAAGCGACTTGACAAGCCGTAGTTGTCTCGCCTTGACTTATCCTAGTATCAAAACAAAAGGTGCACTTGTCTACCGCTACATATTTATCATCTACAAACCTAGCATCATATGGACATGCTTCCATACATCCCTTGCATAGTATGCACTTGCTTTTATCTGTAAGCACTAGACCTTCATCTGTAAAATAGCTAGCATGTGTAGGGCAGACACTCACACATGGGGCATCTATACAGTGGTTGCACTGCGATGGATAAAAATTGACATGTGGATTTTCAAATATGAAACTCTCGTTTTGTCCTACCCATATCCTCTGTTTGTCGGCACCTAGTTGCACTGAGTTTTCCTGTTTGCATGCTACTTCACATGCCTTGCAGTTGATGCAGTTTTGGTATTCTAAAGCCATTGCATAATTCATGATATTACCTTTGTGATTTCTACTTCTGTTTCGTGCATAGAAGCACTACCAAATACCGATTCTATTTTGTCCTCTATGATCATATTGTCACTAGCACCGTTTCTATGTGCTAGTGTCAATCCATCGCTAGATGCACCAAACCCATGGACAAAAAAGACCACATCTGCTATGATCTTGTTTGTAGGATATGCTTTGATACGGACTTGTCCTATAGAGCTTTTGACCTCTACTATATCGCCTAGCTTTATACCCCGCTTGTCTGCTTGTCGTTTGTTTATCCACAGATAATTTTCTCTCATAAGTTCTAGTAACAAAACATTGTTTTGAGTAGAGTTTTGAGTAAATTGTGCATGTCGTCCGCTGATAAATTTGAACCTGTTTTTTCCTACTTTTTTGTATAACTCATCTCGCCACACCGGCATGGTATCTACACCTTTTTTTGCCATAGATTCTAGCACACACTCCACCTTGCCGGAGCTTGTATTCATAGTCTTTTGGAGGGCGGCTAACTCCTTTTCATCTATACATATATCTTGGTGGGTTAGCTCATTTTGTGGTTGTGTTTCTGTGGAGTTTATTCTAGCTATGACAGAGTGAAAGCTCTTGTCTGGTGGGTAGTATTGAAACTCATTTTGCGATATTTGCTTGAAATAGTCCTCCATATTTGGATAATACACACCTTTGGTTTTCAAAGTCTCATAAGCCATCTTGCCATGTTTGCTAGTGATTTGCTCTTTGTTTATATGCTCTTGTGAGTGAGCAAACATATCGGTCATATCAAACCCATCCTCTGTATATACCTCTGTTTCGCTTCTGTTAGCTATCTCATCTTGGACATCTTCATCATATTTTTTCGTGATCTCCCATAGTGGCTTGCTAATCTTTGCTGACAGACCTTTAAGTATATCAAATACAGGACGGCTTTCATATAGTGGGTCTACTACTTTGTTTCGTAGAGCAATTGCTGGTTCAACTCCACCAAAAGATTTGACCGGGTCTTCACGCTCAAGATAGCTACACTCTGGCAGCACCACATCGCTCATCATCACGGTATCACTAGGCATAGTATCTATAGTCACAGACAGATCCATCATCTCATACATCTTTTTGGTCTTTGCTATGTTTGGCACACTTAGCATGGGGTTTTGTTTGTATGTAAACATAGCTCGTATTGGGTATGATGACCTTTTTTCTATGATTTTGTTTCGCCATCCTATCCACGAACCTGTTGCTCCTACTATGGCTGCGACATCCTTGTCTATCCTGTCCAAAGCATTTGCATACATGGGTATATTTATATCGTGTGGTCCTAGTGGTAGTTTTTTGCCAAACACTATACCACCTTTGATATCTATACCGCCACCTAGAGCTGTAAATATAGCTTGAGCTCGTCTTAGCTGAAAGTCTTGAGCACTCCAGGCAGTTCTTCTGCCTTGATAATACACAGATCTAGGAGCATTTGCCATAAACTCTCGTGCGATTTTTGTTATCGTGGTGCTTTTGATACCTGTGATAGTTTGAGCCCATGCCGGGGTATATTTGCTAGATATTATGTGTTCTTTGTATTGTTCAAAACCGTTCATATTTTGCTTGACAAACTTTTTGTTGTATAACACTTCTGTTATGGCCACATAGGTCAAAGCCAATATAAACGCCAAGTCAGTGCCGACCTTTATGCCCAGCCACTCGTCAGCTTGAGCTGCTGTGTTTGTGTATCGTGGGTCTATACAGATAAGCTTCAGCCCTCTGTTTCTCGTTCGCTTGAACATATCCATAGTATCTGGTGTGATAAATGCTTCTGCCACATTTGCACCACCCATTATCACATATTTGGCATTTTGCATGTCGGCTTTACCATAAGCACCGATAGTCAGTGCATATCCAGCGACCGCTGTCTGTAGGCATATAGAGGAGTGATTTACAAAATTTACAGAGCCTATCTTATTTGCTAAAAAGCTTTTGTATGTATGCTCTGCCATACCCTCACCAGCACAATACCCTATGGTAGACCGATTGTCCTTCTCTTCATCTAGTATAGTTTTGAGTCCTTTAAATTTGTCTGTGCCGTTTAATATAGCCTCATAGGCCTCGTCCCATGTCGCTCGTCTATATTTGCCGTCGCCTCTTTTGCCTATCCTTATGAGAGGGTATTTGAGCCTATCTGGGTCATACATAGCTTGGATACCAGCATTGCCTCTGGCACACAGCATATTTCGTGATTTTGGAAAAAGTGGATTTGGGTCTAGCTTGGTTACCACTCCTCGCTCTACTTTAGCTATAACTGCACATTTGTTTACACACATCTCACATATGGTAGCTACTTTTTTTGTCTTGTCAAGTTTTGTTTTTGATTGTCTGGCATCGTTTGAGCCTAGCAGTCCAGTAGCACTGGCACCACCTACTATACTCAGCCCCACAGTTCCTTGTAGAAACTTCCGTCTTGAGACCTCTATATCCATATTTTCTCCTTTGAAAAACTTTTTATTAATTATACAACTTATTTCTGAAACGAAGTCAAATTTGCTTATAATTCTTATAATGTGATATTATCCTGTAGAAAAATCCATATAAAATATAGAAGCAGTAGTAGTGAGAAAAGAGAGCCGAACCATCTGTGGCGGTGGTTCGGCTTGTTAAAAGTATCTCAGTCGTCTAAACCTTTATAATGATCAAAATAATCATCATGCTCTTTTGGATTTAGATAAAAGAAGTTTTCGCCTATATAATACAGTGCTAGCACTATGCCTATAGCCCCCAACGATATAGCCCACTCAGTCCATGTAGGAGAGTATGCTATCCATGTGGGTGCTAGCTGGTATTCTGCTTTTTTCAAAGTTTGCATAGGATATATCAAAGTATCTGTGACTAGGTCATATCTCATGAAAAATATGCCGATCATACCTGTAAATGAAGCTGCAACCAATGCCTTGACAGCTCTAGCACGGCTTACAACTATTATTATAAATGGTATCAACATACCTAGTAGCACCTCACCTATCAAAAAGTTTGTTGAGGTCAATATGTGTATAGCGGTGTCGGCTCGTTCTGGCACTCCGCCATATATGGCAGTCAAAAATCTCCAAAATTCAAAAAAGATCAATATAGCTAGAAGTAAGCCCAAAAGTCTAGCCAGATGAGTCAAAAACTTGGTCTTATCTTCATCGAAATTCATCTTGTTTTTGTATCCATACATCAAAAACAGCAGATAACACCCAGTAATCATAGCAGATAATATAAAGTAAATAGGATAAAACACCCCATTTGCCATAGGGCGACCTACCAAAAATCCAAACACAGCACCCAAGTTTGAGTGAGCCGATATACCTACTAGCAATCCACCCAACCCAAAGGCAGTGGACCATTTGTGGTCGTTTCTAGACAAAAATATAAACTCCATGATTATCAAACCTAGATATATAGAATAGAGCACTCCCATACCCCATATAGCCGAAGTTATTCCGGGAGATATAGTGTTGTATATAGCCATACGAACTGGATGCCCTATCTCAAATGCTATGACAGCAAAGCCAGCTAATATAGTGATGATAGCACCAAATATCGCTCTCTTGCCTATAAATTCAAAACTTTTGAACTTAAATATATGACCCAAAGAGGATATGATACATAGCCCTGTGGAGCTTACGACAAAAAACACATACATGGCTATCATCAGCCCCCAAGGGTGCTCTCTGGTCACTCCATAAGCGGCATGACCATGTAGCAAATAGTTTATGACTCCTGCTACAAAAGCAGTAAGTAGCATTAGCGTAGTTGCCATCATAAATATATTAAATGGTGTTTTCTCAAAAGCAAAAAGCTCTTTGGCGGTGATCTTTTTGTGTGGTATTATTTTATTAAACATCTGTGTTCCTTTATATTAGATAGAAAAGTTTTGGTTTAGTCCCAATACTTGTTTTCATAGTGAAGTGTTCTCTAGTTCTCAATACTTGACTTATCTCACTATCGTAGTCGTCCATATCGCCAAACAGTCGCACCTTGGTAGGACAGGTGTTTTGACAAGCTGTAGTTGTCTCGCCCCTATCTAGTCTAGTATCGCTGCAAAAGTTGCATTTGTCTACTGTGTGTGTCCTGTCATCTACATATCGTGCATCATAAGGACAAGCCACCATGCAATAGCTACATAATATGCACTTATCGCTATCTACTCTCACGACTGCATTTTCGTCTGTATAGGTTGCCTGTGTAGGACAAACCTCTTGACACGGTGCATTGTCGCAGTGTTGGCATTGTGATGGATAAAAGGTGTTTGATACTATATCAAGTAGCGGATACTCTCCTTTGATATCACCTATACCTACCCATATTCTGTGTTTGTCAGCACCTCTTAATATACCGTTTTCCTCTTTGCATGCTGTCTCGCACGCTTTGCAATTGATACAATTTTTATAATCAAGTGCCATACCATATCTAGCCATATCTATATCCTCCTTATCGTTACATCGGTGCCATGCATAACTGCCGCACCATATACAGGCTCTACTATATCCTCTATGACAGCATTGTCATTTCCGCCATTTTTATATGCTAGACCCAAAGCAGAACTCTCTTGACCAAAACCATGTACAAAAAACAGTTGATCTGGTGCTATCTTTTCAGTAGGATATGCTTTTAAAGTGGTCTTGCCTACACTTGAGGCGACCTCTATCTTGTCGGCAAACTTTATCTTTTTTTCTTTTGCAATTCGTTTGTTTATCCATATAAAATTTTCTGGCATGAGGTCCTTTAGCATAGCATTGTTTGCTGTGCCACTTTGTGTAAACTGAGCATGTCGCCCTGTGATAAGTCGAAACTTACCATCGGCTACTACAAAGTTATACTCATCTCGCCATATAGGCATAGAGTCCACCCCTTTGGTCTGTAGGTTTAATATATTGCACTGGACCTTTTGGTTTGGTGTCATAGGTTTGCCACCATTTACTGTATAAAATTTGCTTTTTTCTTTATAATATCTAAACTTGTTTGCTCCTAGTTGCTTGAACTCTTTTTGTAGTCGTGGATAGAATACACCATTTTTGTGTAGTTGCTCATCTGCTCCACTATAGTCTGCGACAGCATGATGGTTTAGCTCCTCTTGTGAGTGTTTAAAAGGTAAAGTCATATCAAACTCCTCGTATACTACAGCTTCGCCATCCTCTGCTATGAGGTCTTGAACCTCTTCATCATGTTTTTTGGTGATATCAAACATAGGTTTAGATATCTTTTTTGTCAGTCCTAGCATAATATCCATAACTGGTTTGCTTTCATACATAGGGTCTATGACTTTGTTTCGTTGAGCAAATGCAGGCTCCACTCCACCAAATGTTTTCACCGGATCAGTTCGCTCCAGATAGGTGCACTCAGGTAGCACTACATCGGCATACATCACAGTATCGCTAGGCATAGTGTCTATCGCTACTACTAGCTCCATCTTTTTGAGCATCTCTATCGACTTTGCTGTGTTTGGCATATTTAACACAGGGTTGTGTTTGTATATAAATGTGCCACGAACTTTGTATGGCATCTTGCCTTCTAGAAATCTATTTCTCCAGCTTATCCACGAGCCACCACCACTGACTATAGCACAATCAGCATATCCGGGTTCGCCCTCTTTTTTCTCTTTGTTTTTAGTGATAGCTCTACCTTGAGCTCTGTCATACAATGGCGACAAGCCCTCGTGTGGTTTCATAGATAGTTTACTGCCAAATACCAGCCCACCTTTACAATCTATAGCTCCATGCATAGCTTGAAATATAGCCATAGCTCGACGAAGTTGGAAGTCATTTTTGGCAAATGTAGAGCGTCTCCCTGGATAATACACTGCTTTGGGAGCGTGTGTGGCAAACTGCCTCGCACACTCATATATATCGTCTGCTTTTATACCAGTGATTTTTTCAGCCCACTTTGGTGTGTATTTGTTTGACAAAATCATATTTTTATAATCATCCCAACCATCAAAATTGTCATCTATATATGTTTGGTTTTGTAGATTTTCATCTATTGTAACATAGCTTAAAGCCAATACAAATGCCAGATCAGTTCCAGGCTTTATAGCCAACCACTTGTCTGCTTTGGCTGCTGTGTTTGTAAATCGTGGATCTACACATACTAGCTTTTGCCCTCTACCTTTGGTTTTTTTGAACATATCCATAGTATCTGGTGTGACTATAGCTTCTGCTCTATTTGCCCCTGCCATTATGACATACTCGGCATTTTCTAGATCTGCCGTAGGGTATTTACCAAGTGTCACAGCATAGCCAGATACCACAGTTTGCAGACAAAGCGAAGCATGATTTAGCCAGTTGGCACTACCAAAGGCTTGATAAAACTGCTTAAATGTATGCTCCGCCATACCCTCACCAGCACAAAACATCATAGAAGAACGGTTGTCTTTCTCTTCATCTAGTATTGTTTTGAGTCCTGTAAATTTATCGGTGCCATTGAGTATAGCATCATATGCCTCATCCCATGTTACTCGTTTGTATTTACCATCGCCCTTTTCGCCTATGCGTATCATAGGATATTTTAGCCTGTCTGGGTCGTATAATGCTTGGATACCAGCATTGCCTCTGGCACACAGCATATTTCGTGATTTTGGAAAAAGTGGATTTGGGTCTAGCTTGGTTACTACACCGTCCTCGACCCTAGCTAGCAAGGCACATTTGTTGACACACATCTCACAAAGAGACGCCACATCTGTAGCTTTTCCTTGTCCTGTCTTGGTGTTGAGGTTTGTGATCTTGCCGGGTTTTGTCTGTTTGGATTCTTTTGAACCTAGCATCCTTGTGGCATAAACCCCTCCTACTATACTCAAACCCACAGTTCCTTGTAGAAACTTCCGTCTTGAGACCTCTATATCCATATTTACTCCTTTTGTGAAATTGTAGGCAATTATACAAAAAATAGCTTAACTTAACAAAAAAACTTATAAAACTTATAATCAAATATTATCAAGGAGAGCAAAAATATCAGATTTGTGACTATTTTGTGGTCTATTTAAGCAAAAGTATCTTATAGTCTAAAAAAAGCTATGAGGATAGCAAATACAGGATTGATAGCAAAAGATGATGCCGGCAAACTACTTTTGCAAAAATGTCAAAAAAGAAAAACAATCAAACCACCCCAGCAAAACAACCACCCATAACTACACCCCAAAAACCAAAAATATCAAAAAAATAGAAAAAAATCTGTTTTTTTCACCACTTTTTTCATTTTTTCATTTTTTTTCATTTTCTTACACACACATTGACACGATGTTGTCAAACTCTTTTGGCAAAACTCTTTGCCACTCTGTCTAACACTGTCAAAGTATGTTTTGATACCATACGATGGGACAACGACCTAGATTTGGATCCGCATACACTATATGCCGAAGCGGACTACAAGCCCAAAGATAAATAGTTTTAACTATTGCATTTTACTTTTAAAATTGTTGATGATATCTCTCATATTTTTGCCATCTACTATAGGTATATCATGCTGTGTTATCAGCTGTGTATTTGCTACATCTTTGTCAAGTCGTCTATAAAACACAGGGCAGTTGCCACTATGTAGGCTCTCTAGGGCAGTATGGACACTAGCAGTCAGCAGATGTTTGGTCTGTCGCACTCTGTCTTGATAATACTCCTCGTCTATGCAGTTTGTAAATATCTGTTTAAGCTTGGTCTCGTTTTGATAAAAAAAATAATGCCCCATGACAAGCGGCACATCGGTGGTGAAATTTTCGCCACAAAGAGACAAAAGCTCGTTTTGATAGTCGTCGTCTCCAAAAAACAACCCATACTTCCAAAGTGTTGGCTTTTTTTCAAAAAAAAGATTCTCAACAATATCATATGGTATATCTTCACCAACTCTATATGATAGACTACAAAACTGCTTTATATGTTCTACCATAGTCCGGCTTGGTTCATCGCTATCATATATCAAGATATCGCCTCTACTCATCATATGTGGTAAGTTGCCTATGAGATCTACACCAACTCCTACTGCCACACCTAGATACTCTTTTGCATAGGTTGCTGCTCTATAATCACAAGTAGCCAAAGTAGGCTCAAACTCTTTTAAGTAGTTGTATATGGCACTACATCGTCTCACATTATCCAGCCCAAACGAGTGTCCGCTTTTGGCATATATGTATATTTTTGGCATTTTTACCCCTTTTTCTATGTTATCTAAAGTTTCTTAAGATATAATGCTCTCATGATAAATTTAGACAATATAAAAACAGCAAAAAAAAGTTTGCAACACATAGCATATGAGACTCCACTGGCTTTCGCACCGATACTTAGCCGTGAAGTTTCAAACAAAGTTTATCTCAAAAAAGAAAATCTACAGCAGACAGGAAGTTTCAAGCTTCGTGGAGCATTTTACAAGATATCTAAACTTGACAAAACCCAAAGAGACAAAGGTATAGTAGCATCTAGTGCTGGAAACCATGCTCAAGGAGTAGCATATAGTGCACACTATTTTGGTTGTCCTGCTACTATTGTGATGCCCCAAGCCACACCACAGCTCAAGATAAACGGAGTCAAATCCTATGGGGTAGATGTGATACTACACGGCAACACATATGACGATGCCTACCACAAAGCTATGCAGATATGCCAAGCCGAACAAAAGATATTTATACATCCATATGAAGATGACGATGTCATATGTGGGCAAGGCACTGTGGGGCTAGAGATATTGGATCAGCTAGATAATATAGATATAGTGCTAGTGCCTGTAGGTGGCGGTGGGCTTATAGCTGGAGTGGCGAAGGCCATCAAAAGTATAAAACCGCATACAAAAATAGTAGGAGTTGTAGCCAGTGGTGCTAAGTCTATGAAAGAATCATTTGAAAAGAGAAAGCCCATAAACTCAAAGTCGGTCAAAACCATAGCAGACGGCATAGCCGTGAGAGACACTTCGGCTAAGATGCTTTCTCTTATGCTGGAGTGTGTAGATGATATAGTCGAAGTAGAAGACAAAGAGATAGCAAATGCTGTGCTATTTTTGATGGAAAAACAGAAGCTAGTAGTAGAGGGTGCTGGAGCTACAACTGTAGCGGCACTTTTGCATGATAGGTTAAAAGTCAAAGACCAAAAGATAGTAGCAGTGTTAAGCGGTGGCAATATAGATGTGTCTATGCTATCGGTTATCATAGAAAAAGGTCTCATAAAATCCCACAGAAAGATGAACATAGTAGTGACACTTATAGACAAACCCGGAGCGCTAAAGGAGATCACAAATATATTTGAAACAATCAATGCAAACATAGTGCAGATAGATTATGACCGAGCTTCGCTATCACTTGACTTTGGCGATGCCAATGTGACTATAGCTTTGGAGACCAAAGGCGAAGAGCACCAAGAGCTTATACGAAATAGCCTGACAAAAAACAGATACAATTTCAAAGAGATGCCATGATAGATAGATACACTGCAAACCTAGATAAACTGTTTATAGCGATAGAAAAAGCACGACTAAACATAAGCGAACACCATATCGTGGATATAGTGGCAGTGAGTAAATACTCTACAACTGACGAGATAGAGGCCCTATACAATGCGGGACAGCATAGTTTTGGTGAAAATAAGATCCAAGATATGAAGTCAAAGTCAGTTTCGCTGGAGCATTTGCCGATACGATGGCACTATATAGGAAGTTTGCAAAAAAACAAGATAAATAACCTCATAGACTTAGACCCTGTGTTGTTTCACTCACTCGATAGCCTAGAGCTAGCATATGAGTTGGATAAAAAACTCAAGCAAAAAACCAAAAGCATGAGATGTCTACTACAGGTTAATTCATCGTTTGAGAGTAGCAAAAGCGGGGTAGTGCCAGATGAAGCTATAGCTATATACCAAGATATAGAAAAAAACTGTCCAAATATCATATTGGTAGGGCTTATGTGTATAGGAGCAAACAGCACAAACACAGACGAAGTAGCTAGAAGTTTCAAAACAACCAAAGATATATACGACAAGCTAGAGTCAGCTACTGTGCTATCTATGGGTATGAGTGATGATTTTGAACTAGCTATAAAACATGGCTCAAATCTTATACGAGTAGGCTCAAGACTTTTTGATAGGGGTGAGGTATGAATATAGGTTTTTTGGGCGATATAGTAGGACGACCAGGGCGAACCATGGTCAAAACTCACTTAAGACAAATAATACAAAAGGAAAGTTTGGATAAAGTGATAGCAAATAGCGAAAATATAAGTCATGGCTTTGGCATGACTGTCAAAAATCACAAAGAGATGACAAAAGCAGGTATAGATATATACACAGGTGGCAACCATTCGTTTGACAAAAAAGATGACTACGAGGAGGTGCTAGCACACCCTACAGCTCTGCGCCCTACAAACTATCCAGACGATGTAGCAGGTCGTGGGGTGGGTATATATGATGTGGTTGGTGAAAAACTAGCGGTCATCAGCTTGATGGGGCAGTTTGCTATGCCTATATGTGACAATCCATTTCGCAAAGTTTTAAGTATAGTAGATGAGCTGACAGCCCAAAATATAGCACATATTGTAGTGGATTTTCATGCAGAAACCACAGCAGAGAAGCGAGTGATGGCAAAGTTGTTGGAGGGCAAAGTCTCTGCTATATTTGGCACCCATACACATATAGGCACGGATGACTACGACACCACTAGAGGCACATTTTATGTCACAGATGTGGGCTTGACTGGATGTGTGGACAATATCATAGGTATGGACGAGAAGATCCCTACTAAGAAATTTTTGACAGGAATCGGCGGACACTTCAAGATAAACAACAGCTGCAAAAAGATTATGCAGATGTTTGTGCTAGATATAGACAGCAATGGCAAAACCACTAAGGCAAAAAAGATCAAAATATATGAAAACAAACCTATGGAGCAAATAGCGATATGAACAAACAGCAAGAAAAAATTGTATCAATGTTTGATAGCATTGCTCATAGATATGATATAGCAAACAGAGTTTTGAGCATGGGTGTAGATAAAAGTTGGCGAGACAAAGCGGTCAAAAAAGCATATGAGATATATGATCAAAAAAGCATAAACAATATCACAGATGTAGCATGTGGCACTGGTGATTTGATGATATATTGGCAAAAAGTAGCAGACAGCTTAGACATCAAGCTACAAAATATTACAGGCATAGATCCTAGTGTCAAGATGATGGATATAGCCAAACAAAAGATACCAGACGGGACATTTGTCCAAGGCTTTGCTCAAGACCTACCGTTGAATACAGACAAAACAGATATTGTGTCTATAGCCTATGGCATACGAAATGTGACACACAGAGCAGAAGCATTTATGGAGTTTGGTAGAGTGCTAAAGCCAGACGGACTACTGGTGATATTGGAGTTTACAAAAGAGCAGAGAAAAACATGGTTTAGTTTTATTAAAAAGATTTATATGACAAACATCATGCCATATATTGGCAAGCTAGTTTCAGGCAACAGCGAAGCATATAGGTATCTACCTGACTCCATAGATGAGTTTGCTACATCTATACAACTCCAGCAGGAGCTTGTAGAAGCTGGCTTTGAGATAAAGTTTGCCCAAGATTATTCTATGGGTATGAATACGACCATCATAGCAAAAAACAGAAACAAAACAAAAAAGGAAAAATTATGAATATATCAAGTATAGTGGTGCAAACAGTGCCAAAGTATTTAGAACAATTGGTTCAAGACCTCAAGGATTGTGATGCATGTGATTATCACTTGCATGACGAAAAAGGACGAATAATAGTCACTATAGAGGGCGAAGGAGTGAGCGAGGAGCTTAAAAAGATGAAAGTCATAGAGTCGTTGCCACATGTGGTGTCGGCACAGATGCAGATGGCATATAGCGAAGATGAGTTAGATATGCATATGCAAAGGCTAGAAAATGCAGATGCAGTGCCACGGATGCTACATGACAACGATATAAGACCAGAAGAGATTATATACAACGGCGACCTAAAAAAGAAAAACTTAGAAGGCTTTGCCAAACGATTTGACGAGATGAAAAGATAAATTAAAGAAATTTAGATAAAATAACAAAATATTTAAAAAGTAGGAGAATATATGGAAGGTAGATTATGGACGGTGCTAGGCACTATAGGAGGGCATGAGCAGTTTTGGCTCATATCGTCACATCTGGCACTTACGATTTTCATCGTATTTGTGCTAGCGAGGCTGGCTACAAAAAAGCTACAGATAGTGCCAAGTGGCACACAAAATGTGATGGAAGCATATATCCAAGGGGTCATATCTATAGGGGTTGACTCTATGGGCGAGAAAAATGCCAGACGATTTATGCCACTGATAGCAGCATTGGGATTGTTGATATTTGTATCAAATATGATGGGTGTCATACCTGGATTTGAGTCTGTTACTGGCAATATCAACTTCACATTATCTCTGGCTCTTGTAGTATTTATATATTACAACTATTTGGGATTTAAAGAAAACGGAGCAAAAAAATACCTAGGTCATATGATGGGACCAGTGCCAGCTTTAGCACCGCTGATGTTTCCTATAGAGATAATATCACACTTTTCACGAGTGATATCGCTGTCGTTTAGGCTGTTTGGTTCGGTCAAAGGTGATGATATGTTTTTGATGGTGCTACTCATGCTAGTGCCGTGGATAGCTCCGTTGCCTGGATTTTTCTTGCTTACTGCTTTTGGATTTTTGCAGACATTTATATTTATGATACTTACCTATGTATATATCGCTGGGTCTGTGATGATGAGCGAGGAAGACCACTAGGGGATACATAGCTCACACAAGGAGATATTGGATCAAGCCACACATAGCAAGATAATATCTTTTATATGGAATATGGCAGATGATTGTCTAAGAGATAAGTATGTTAGACAATATATTATGATATGATATTGCCCATGTTCGGCTTGAGATAGCTAGATGCTTTGCCATAGCAAATAAAAGATATTGTCTTAGAATAGAGCCACTTACAAATTACCTAAATAGTTGATAATTTACTTCTTTTTTAGCTCAAAAACACTGAAAACCCTATTGTTTTATGATATAATACCATAACAAAAAACCCAAAAAGGAATCCAGTATAGCTATTGTATCTAAAAAACTTCAGGTTTGTCACAAATGTGGCTAAAAGTGTTAAATTTGGAAGTGTTAAGTGTTAAGTTGCAGTAGTTTAAATGTTTGGTTGTGTTGTTTTATGTTTGATAGTCATCTTTCTGTCAATATTGCATATGCCTTTTTCATATCCTCCATGGTTTTTGATTTTTTGCTAGGATTTCTCAGCAGATAGCTAGGGCTATGTGTGGCGATAAGCTTGGTGTTGTCTAGCTTTAGGTTTAGTCTGCTGGATATTTTATTTTCAAAACAGACCACGACCGCTGGATTTATCATATCTATCTCTCGCTGTAGATAGTGGCTACACATATCTATCTGTGCTGTAGTGATAGCTGAGCCATCTACTATGGGGCATCGTATTATGTATGTGATATATACTTGGGTTTTGTCTAGTTTGAGGACATTTTGGCATATATTCTCTAGCATTTTGCCTGACTGACCTATATATGGGTCGCTGTGATTTGCAGCAAAGTCATCTATAAACATTATTTTGGCATCTATGTTTCGTGGTGGGACATAGCTGTGTTTGCTTTGTTTGTGAAGCTCACACATATAGCAGTGAGATATAGTGTCATTAAGCTCCTCTATGTTTGTCATATCTGTAGGTATGGTGGGGGCTTTGGTGGTGCATGGTGACACGATATCATCGTGATAATGCTGTCCGTATGCTTTGAGTTGGTGTAGATAGTTTATGGTTTGTTTTTTATTCATGGGGTATTTTATCTTTTTTTGATAAAATCATCACACAAAAGGAGAAAGATGGCAAAAAAAAGTTCAAATATATTTGAGTGTCAGCATTGTGGACAACAATCCCAAAGATGGCTAGGTAAATGCCCCGGATGCAACAGCTGGGACAGTTTCGTGGAGCTTACAAGCTCACAAGTGGAGTCGCTCAAACATGAAGCAGTCAAGCCTAGACAAAGCTCAAAAGCCCAATCAATCGTAGATATAAAAGAGGAACATATCCAAAGACACAGCACGGCAAACGACGAGTTTGATATGGTGCTAGGTGGTGGTATAGTGCCTGGAAGTCTCACACTTGTAGGTGGTAGCCCCGGAGTTGGCAAGTCTACTTTGCTACTAAAGATAGCATCAAATATGGCAGCACAAAACCAAAAAGTCCTATATCTGTCTGGTGAAGAGTCGCTAGGTCAGATAAAACTTCGTGCCGACAGACTAGGAGCAAACCACAAAAACCTCTATCTACTAGCGGAGATATTGCTAGAAAGTATCAAAGCAGAGATAATATCACATAGGTTTGATATGGTTGTCATAGACTCCATACAGACGATATATAGTGATAACCTAAGCTCATCTCCAGGGTCAGTATCGCAGGTCAAGGAGATCACATTTGAGCTTATGCGACTAGCCAAACAAAGTAGTATAAGCATATTTATAGTAGGACATATCACCAAAGACGGCTCTATAGCAGGTCCTAGAGTTCTAGAACATATGGTAGATACTGTGCTCTATTTTGAGAGTGAGACCAACAATGAGTTGCGGATATTGAGAGCATTTAAAAACAGATTTGGCAGCACAAATGAGCTGGGGATATTTCAGATGACAAAAGATGGACTAGATAGTGCCAAAGATATTAGCCGACAATTTTTTACGAGCGACAAAAATATCAGCGGTAGTTGCTTGACTGTGAGTATGGAGGGTAGTCGTGCTATAGTGCTAGAAGTGCAAGCTTTGGTGACAAATAGTTCCTATCCTAACCCCAAGCGAAGTGCGACTGGATTTGACACAAACAGGTTAAATATGCTACTAGCTCTACTAGAAAAGAAACTTGACCTGCCACTAAATCAATATGATGTGTTTGTAAACATAAGCGGTGGTATCAAGTTAAAAGAAAGCTCATGCGACCTAGCTATAGTGGCATCTATCATCAGTAGCTTCCAAGATAGGCCGATATCCAAGCAAACTGTGTTTGTAGGTGAGGTGAGTTTGACAGGTGAGATCAAAGATGTAGCAAAGATAGAAAACAGGCTCAAAGAAGCAGTATCGCTAGGCATATCCAAGGCGATAGTAGGCAAAAAAGTCAAATCTATGACACAGATAAAACAGTTTGAAGTAGATAAAGTTAGTAAAATGATAGAGCTTTTTTAGTTTGTTTAAGAAAATTATGTTATAATTGTGAAATTTTTTAAAAGGTAGGAAAATGGAAACAAAAACAATCGATAAGTTGCAAGATGCTCTAGAGAAACTGTTGGGAGCTTATGAAGAGCTTCAGTCACAAAAAGAGACGATAGAGGATGAGAATGTTAAGCTAAAAGATCAAAATGATTTGCTAAATAGTAGAATATTTGAATATGAAAGAACAGACGGTGAAAAAGACGAAGCTATAGGCGATATGCTAGACAAGATAGAGACAGTGTTGGACGAAGATGGCATACAGCATGATGATTTTGATGATGCAAACGATGTAGAGCTAACTTCTACAAATGACGAAAGTATTGTCCAAAACAAAAAAGACAAAAATGTAGAAAAGCTAGAGCTAAACAGACTTGATAACCTCATGGAAGGTTTCCTGTAGGATAACACTTTGTAGTGCTTTTGTATCAGCCACATGATGGGTATCGTTATAACAGCGATACCCATATATTGACTAGTTTTATATCGCAAGTATTGACTAAATACAAAAACATGAACAAATCCATATTGGATGTAGGCGCTGGTGTGGGGGTGCTGGGAATGTCTGTGTTGAGAGACTACAACAAGCTAAAACTTTCTTGTGTCGAGATACAAGAAACATATATAAAATATCTAGATATTAATCTACGTATCAACAATCAAACTGCTCGTATATATAGTGGCGACTTTGGCAGTATTGTTTTCAAGCATAGGTTTGATATAGTAGTGTCAAATCCCCCGTTTTATGACAAAGATGTTTTAAAATCCACAGACCAAACCAAACAGATAGCTAGATACAACGACAGCTTGCCATTGGGTGTGTTAGTGCAAAAATCCGAAGAGGTGTTGTGTGATGATGGCAAACTGATGTTTTGTTATGATGCAAAGCAGATAGATGATCTGTTTGATCTGTTGCGGTCGTGTGGTTTCAATATAGAGGCTATGCAGTTTGTACACTCCAAGCCAAATGTAAATGCAAAAATAGTGCTGATATATGCTAGAAAAAACTCAAACTCAAAGACAGATATATATCCACCTGTGGTCTCTTTTGATAACAGTGGCAACACTACACAAACTATGAAAGATATATATAGTAAAGCAAATATCCAAAGCATAAAGGCAAAGCTATGACAACCAACAGTGAGTATGGATACAGTTTCGACGAAACTATATGTGATAGTTGTGGCGGGGATTGTTGTATTGGTGAAAGCGGAGCTATATGGATAGATACAGATGAGATAGCCCGGCTGTCTGTCTGTATGGGAGAAACACTGGCACAAACCAGAGACAAATATATCGAAAAAAGAGCGGGCAAAGATAGTATAAAAGAGGTCAAAATATCGGCAGACAACTATAGGTGTCTGTTTTTTGATATGGCTACAAAAAGATGTAGCATATACGATACGAGACCGTCACAGTGCAGGACATTTCCATTTTGGGAGTATTACAAAGACAACATAGAGGAGCTAAAAAAAGAGTGCAAAGCCATAGTCGTATAATCCTGTTTTGTTTGTTTCTGTTTTTCGCGGGCGATATTTTTGCCGAAGAGAAGGGATATAATGATAGCACCAGACTTTTGTTGGTGGCGCTAGATATGAAAAATCACAGTGCTATAAAAAATAGTCTAGAACTGTTTGAATATCTATTTAAAAAACAAAAAAGATACCTATATTTAGACAATATTATCCAGCTAAATATGAAGCTGGGAAGATACTACACGGTCATATATTTGACACATAGATATGCTACAGATTATCCAGACTATGAAGAAACGATATTTCAACAAAGAGTCAAAGCTATGGTAAATACAGGCAAGCTAGATAGAGCAGTGCGAACTCAACAATATATCATAAAACACTACAATTCACAATTTAACCTATACAATATGGCAAAAATATATTACATACAAAAAAATTATGCAAAAACAAAACTATATGTACAAAAGGCACTAGATATAAAACCAAACGACAAAATAGCGATATTTTATACAAATATGTTATATGATGATATGAACCAAAAACAAAAAGCAGAGCTTTATTTGGACAACTATATCAAAAAACACAAACCTAGCTACGAGCTATATGTAGCAAAAGCTTCGTTATATATCAAAAACAACGATGTGCCAAATACTATAGCTATGACCAAAAAGCTATATATAGCAACAAAACAAAAGAAAACAACCTACAAATATATAGATGAGTTTGCCATAAAAATATTGAGACATATGAACACGACACAAAAGACCAATATGGTGGAATTTTTGCTATCTCAGGAGATAGCTACAGATATGTTGCTGTCTCTTTATCTTGATATGGGAGAGCTAAACAAGGCACATGCACTGACAAAAGATTTATATCTAGAGACAAAAGAGCTGCGATATTATGCCCAAAACAGTATGCTCCAATACGAACTAGCTACACAAAAGCTTGATGTAGTAGATGAAGTTATAAAAGAGTTTGAGAATATACTCACCAAAGACCAGCACAGTCGGTATCTCAATTTTTTGGGTTATATACTGATAGACCACGATATAGATATTGACCGTGGAACCAAACTTGTGCTAAAAGCGGTCAAAAAAAGTCCCCAAAATATAGCTTACAAAGATTCTTTAGCTTGGGGATATTACAAGCAAAGTCAGTGCGACAAGGCAAGGATGGTGATGGACAATATACTTTCGGATAAAACAATCAATGACAAAACCATATTGGAACACAATCAAAAAATAAGGAGATGCAAATGATACTAGACGATATAATCAAAAAGACAAAAGCCGAGCTAGAAAAGAGAAAAGCCGACTACCCACTAGAGTGGCTAGGACGAAGCTTGGCTTACAATCCATACCCACCACGAGATGTAAAGTCAGTGCTCAGATCCACGGCAGATAAAAAGATACGAATAATAGCAGAGGTCAAAAAGGCAAGTCCTAGCAAAGGAGTCATCAGAGAAAAGTTTGACCCTGTGTCTATAGCAGACAGCTACACAAGAGGCGGGGCAGATGCTATATCTGTGCTGACAGAGCCGTATTGGTTCAAAGGTGACTTAGAGTATATCACACAGATACGGCGATATTGCCAGACACCATTGCTACGAAAAGATTTTATAGTCGACAAATACCAGATAGTCCAAGCTTTGGTATATGGTGCTGATTTTATACTTCTCATAGCCAAAGCTCTAGGCACAAAAGAGCTAAAAGAGCTATATGACTATGCTCTGTATGTGGGGCTTGATGTGCTAGTGGAGATACACGACAAAGAAGATCTAAAAAAGGCTATGCGATGTGGAGCAGAGATAATAGGTATAAACCATAGAAATCTTGGGACATTTGAGATGGATATGGGGCTATGTAGTGAGCTAATACCTATGATACCAAATGGCAAGATAATAGTAGCAGAGAGCGGTGTGGGAGACAGACAGACTATAGACGGCTTGAGTGATATAGGGGTAGATGCGTTTTTGATAGGCGAACACTTGATGAGACAAAGTGATGAAGAGATACCAAACGAGCTACGAACCCTGTGGAGCTGAAACTAGATATCGCCACGACTAGAAATTTGCTAGCATATTCTGGTGGGGTTGATTCTACTGCTTTGTTTTATATACTTTTGCAAAACAACATAGAGTTTGATATAGCTATAGTGGATTATGGACTCAGAGACAGTAGCAAAGATGAACTCCTGTATGCTAAGCAGTTGGCAAAAAAGTTTAGCAAAAAAATATATGTAGAAAAATTCCCAATAAATACAAAATTTAGTCAAAAAATAGGCAGAGAGTTTAGATATAACTTTTTCAAAAGTATATGTGAGAAGTTTCACTATAGCTCCGTCATCACGGCACATCATCTAAACGACAGACTAGAGTGGTTTATGATGCAACTATCCAAAGGTGCTGGTATAAATGAGCTACTTAGTATGCAAAAAAGTTATCGTGTTGATAATCTGTTTTATCTAAAGCCACTATTGGACACAAGCAAAGAAAAGTTAAAAAAGTTTGTAGAAAATAAAAAGATAAAATATTTTGAAGATATATCAAATCATGATACAAAATACAAACGAAATTTTATAAGGAAAAACTTTGTAGATGAGTTTCTTGCTTTGTATAAGGACGGGGTCCAAAAAAGTTTTGATTTTCTTGACAAAGAGTTGAGTATATTTAATGATTTTCCTGTGTCTATCACAAGACACAAAAAGCTATGTATCATGAATTATACAGATATCAAGCCACTACAGACTGTCTGGCTCATCGACAAAGAGCTTAAAAGTAGAGGGTTAATGATAAGTAGCAAGACCAAAGAATATATATTGACACAAAAAGAACTAGTAGTTTCACACAAATATGTAGTAGCATACAACGACAGTACACTATGTATAGCTCCATATATCAAGGCGGTCATACCCAAAAAAACAAAAGATATATATAGAAAAAAACGATACCCAAAACTACTCAGACCGTATCTTTTTGTGCTAGGGTTTGGAAGCTAGAGATAACCTCTAGCAAATAATAGAATTTATAGCAACAAAAGTCTTGCCAAACTGTCAGCCAAGTAGCGATGCCATCATCGCTACTTGGTATATGCTATCTAGTGTGGATTGTCACAGTTATCTACACAGTCGATATTACAATCGCCTACACCAGATGGTATGACAAAGCTCCAAGTCGCAATCCCCATAGTCTCTGTAGAGCTTTTTGTTCCATCTGTGGTTTCAAATGCTCCTGTGTCTATAGTCACATAGTATGTGTGTCCATAGTTTAGGTGGCTTGTGCCTATATCAAATATAGTTTTGTCACCACTCACACTCACTTCGCCATCGTTGAAAATTATTTCGTGTGACGAATTTCTATCTATGACTTTGATATTTTTGCCGCTTACATATACTGGTGTTTGATTCCATGTTAGTTCTATATCATCTTTTGCAAAGTTGCCACTAGCACTATGTGCTGGGACTAGTGTATTCATATCTGGATCCATAGGCAATGTAGCAAGCTTTACATTTACCTCCAAATATGTAGTAGTAGTGTGACCATCTGCATCTGTGATAGTTATCTCATAAGTTTTTTTCTCAGCTACCGTAGGTGTACCGCTTATCTCTCCTGTGGCTGTATTAAATCCCAAACCATTTGTCAAAAGTGATATGTCCATACTATAGCTCACTCCACCTTGTGTAGGAGTGATAGATACAGCTTGTCCTGTTTCTTTTGTGGTCGTCTGTATGACCTCTTCGCTATCTGTTATATCACAGTTGTCTACACAAGTCATCTGACAAGGACCAGCACTGACAGGTAGATCGAAGTTCCATACACCGTTTCCTGCTGTGTCGTTGCTATCAAATCCATCGTTGTCGTTAAATGCTGCTTTGTCTATCTCTATAAAGAAGCTTTTGCCGTATGGCAAGTGCCTATTGTCTAGATCCAAAGTAGCTTCATCTCCACTAGTAGAGATATAAGTCGAACCTGTAGCAAATACTCGCTCATATGTTCCGTCTGTGCTTTTGATAGTCACATTTTTGCCTCCGGCTTTGTTGACATCTTTTGTCCATTTTAGCACTATAGGTGCTGTCGCTAGTGCAGTTGTATTTAGTATTGCTCCATCTGTAGGTGTAGAGGTAGTGACATTTAGCTCCAACGGTATCTTTTTGGTGACAGTGATATTGACATCAACTGCTGTGCTGTTGCCTGCTAGGTTTGTGGCTATTATATTTAAAAGATAGTTTGGCTTGGTGTCTGCATCTAGGTTGTGTCCTATAGCTGTGGTGATATTGCCAGCTGCATTTATGCTAAAGTTTCCATCATTGCCACCTATTATGGTGTAGCTATCTACTATATTTTGATCAGCATTTGAACCATTTGTGACTATAGTATGTATGCTAGTGCCTGCTGGTTCATCTTCATCTATCTCAAGTCCAATAGCACCTGCGATAACTGGCACAAAGTCAACTATATTTGTGACACCTACCGTAAATACCACAGAAGCTTGATTGTTGTCCTCATCTGTCGCTGTGATGGTCACTTTGTAGTCGTTGTCATTGTTTATATCTATAGGAGTCTCAAAATCTTTTGCTACAAGACTCACAGCTCCTGTGCCAGTATCTACATTAAATCTGCTAGCATCGTCTCCTGTGATAGAGTATGTGACTGCACCATTTGGTGTGCCTGTCATACTAGGTGGAGCTGAAGTGAAGTCGCTGTTTTCTGGTGTGGTTGTATCTACTATAGTCAAGACCAAATTATTTGTTTCACTGACATTGTATACTTGCACCATGAAATACTCTGTATCGCTGTTGCCGACGGTATCAGTCGCTTTTATACCTACTTCGTAAGTATTGTTGGCATCACTATCTACTGGAGCTTCAAAATCTCTAGCTACCATAGATACTACTCCTGTAGAGCTGTCTATAGTAAATAGTCCCATGTCAGTGCCTACTAGCGAATAAGTAAACGGTGTCTTGATAGTATCGCCTACTAGTTGTGGAGTTACAGACGTATAAACACTATTTTCTAGCACTATGGCATCGCTTATAGTAGTTATGTTGAAGTCTCTCTCCTCAGCTATATCTATGACAGTTATCACGAAACTTTCTGTGTCGCTATGATTGTCTGCATCTGTAGCTGTGATATCTATATTGAGTGTATTGTCTCCACCAGTAGCACCATCTGTAGCGACTTCAAAGTCCGCTTGGGCTACTAGAGTGATAGCTCCTGTCGCATGGTTTATGGTAAACAATCCAGCATCTTCTCCGCCTATAGTCCAGTTTACATCGCCACTTGGCAAGTTTGCTGGGTCGGTTTCGTCTATAGTTGGAGTGCTACTAGTATAGTCATCGTTTTCATTTATGTTTACATCCGCTATAGGATTGATGATGACAGCTCCACCTTCGGCGACATTGTTTATAGTTACTACTACATCTTTGGTTGCTTCGTTGAGATCACTATCTACTACTTTGATAGTATATTCATAATCATTATCCTGATCGAAATTACCTTTCGCTTCAAAATCTATAGCATTCATGCTTACATTGCCAGTAGATACATCAATAGAGAAGAAATTTTTGTCTTTGCCATCTAAGCTAAATGTCAAGCTACCTATATAGCCACCGACTACATTTGGTATCGCTTGGTATGTATCATTATTTTCGTCTATAGAGCTGTTGGCTACTCCATCTATACTTAAAGCTACAACTTCTATCATATCTACGACAGTTACTGTGAAGCTTTCGTTTTCTTCGTTGTTGTCTTGGTCTTTTGCTGTCAAAGTTATCTCGTACTTATTGTCCGTGTTTAGATCCACAGGAGCTTCGAAGTCTCTTGCTACCATCTGAACTTGTCCTGTAGTGGTATCTATGGTAAATAGCCCTGCATCTGCTCCACTTAAGCTCCATGTCAATACAGATGTATTGTTGGTAACTTGTGGTATAGATCCATAATATATGTTGGTCTCCAGCACACTAGCATTTGGTATTGTATTTATAGAGAAATTGTTTATCTCATTTACATTTATTACAGTTACGCTCCAGCTGTCTGTAGCAAAGTTCCCATCGTCATCTGTCGCTTTGACTATGACTTCATATATATTGTCTCCGTTTTTGTCTGTAGGAGCTTCAAAGTCGCCACCTTTAAACTTGACAGCACCTGCACCTGTAAGCTCAAACATATCTTTGTCATCACCCTCCAGCGAGAAGTGTAGATCGCCTATCTGTGTGCCTGAATCTTTTATGATAGCTGTTGAAGTAAAGGTTAGATTTTCATCTAGGTTGTTTTTGTCTGGTATATCATTGATAGTAAATCCAACTACCTCAATAATATCAACTATATTAACCATGTAACTTTCATTTGCATCGTTGCCATCTTTGTCTGTAGCTATGATAGTTATCTCATAAGTATTGTTTGTGTCGGCATCTGTAGGTGTCTCAAAATCTTTGGCAGTTAGTGAAACTTGTCCTGTGACACTGTCTATGGTAAACAATCCTGCATCTGCTCCTGTTTTGCTCCAGGTTATTTGCCCCGATGGGGTGCCGCTTATCGTTGGTGTAGGAGAATAATGTTTACTATTTTCTGCGATACTTGAATCATCTATAGCATCTACAGTAAATAGAGCAACTTCTACTATATCTGTGACAGTCAGTTCCACTGGTTTGCTGTCTTGGTTGCCATC
>JAOZMC010000006.1:0-16013 GCA_029934475.1 Arcobacteraceae bacterium | reverse complement strand
CACCAGCTATAGTCCAAGCCACAGCACCCATAGGTGTGCCTGTGATTGTAGGAGTTGGTGAGCTGTATGCTGTGTTTTCATTTACTATTTGGTTGCTTATAGCATTTATAGTCAAAGCAGATGCTTCTACTATATCTGTGACAGTCAGTTCCACTGGTTTGCTGTCTTGGTTGCCATCGCTATCTACTACATCTATGTTGTATCTGTATATGTTGTTGCCATCTTTGTCTGTAGGGTTTTCAAAGTCAAATCCTGTAGCTATAGAGACATTGCCTGTAGCAGGGTCTATGATAAATAGGTCTTTGTCCTCTCCGCTTAGGCTAAAGGTCAAGCTTCCAACATATGCTCCTACTACTATAGGTGATGCTGTGTATGTAGCATTGTTTTCATCTATGGCACTGTTTGCTATGTTTGTGATATTTATATCTACTAATTCTGCTACATTTAGCACTTGGACCGCGAAAGTTGTGTTTGCTTCGTTGTTGTTGGTATCTGTAGCTTTTATCATAAGTTCATAAATATTGTTTGTGTCGTTGTCTTCTGGAGCTTCAAAGTCTCGTGCAGCCATACTGACTACACCTGTGCTACCATCTATAGTAAACATCGCCATATCATCGCCACCAGCTATAGTCCAAGCCACAGCACCCATAGGTGTGCCTGTGATTGTAGGAGTGACAGAATATGCCAAGCCCTCTACTATCATCTGATTTACAATAGCATTTATAGTGAGATTTGTAGCCTCAACAACATCGACCAAAGTCAGCACGATATCTTTTGAGACCGTGTTGCCATCTTTGTCTGTCGCTGTGATAACATATTTGTATTGGTTATTTTTGTCGCTATCGATAGGATTTTCAAAGTCAAAGGCAGTATTTGCACTAACTACACCAGTAGTAGGATCTATATTAAACAAATGTTTATCATCACCGCTTAAACTAAATACAACATCACCTATAGGGTCGCCACTGACTATCGGTGCAACAGAAGTATATGTGAGATTTTCATCTAGGTTTGAACTCACCAGATTGTTTATGACCAAAGCTCTCGGTTCGTTTATATTTACAACAGTGACTATCCAGTTTATAGTTGAAGTCACCGCCTTGTCATCTGTAGAGGTGACTGATAGTTCATATACACTGTCATTGTTTACACTTGTATTTTCTTCATAACCAAACACACCTTTGGATGTAACTTTTCCAGTGGTGGCATCTATGTTGAAGCTACCAGCATCGGCTCCACCCAAAGTATATACCAAGTTTCCAGATGGTACAACTGCTGGATTAAGTAGCTGCATGGCTCCACTATCATAAGCGGTATTTTCGTTTATTTGAGTATTTGATACAGGTCTCAAGCTATAAAATTCTGTCTCTATCTCGACATCCAGTAGTCTAGCTACATCATATTCTGGCACTGGCACTGCTTGTATCAAGTCTGTATTGATACCAGATATAGATGTTCCGTTTGGATTTTCTACTAAATTTTCCAAAGCCGCTGTATTTATGTGGGCTGTCAGCAAAGCATTGTATAGATTGTCTATAGTGTTGTCTACTTTGTTTTTGTTTGCTCCAGCATTTCCGCTGCCAGTAGCTACTGCACTATCTGCTGACAGTGAAGCCATAGCTAGACCTGCTTTGTTGGTACATGTGTTGGCTTGCGCTCCGTCTCCATTGTTTAGAAACACTACATCGCCTTTTGCTGGGTTATAATCATCGCATCCAGTAACAGCTTGAGCTATATAACTGTTTACTTGAGATATCACATTGTCGCTCGCACCCAAAGAATTTTTCGCCTCTAGTATCTTGTAGGCTGTGTTTGTAAGTATTGTGATATTGATAACTCTATCGGTTTCGTCTACTTTTGTTATGGCTTTGAGCTCTAGGTTGCTTATATCTACTTGTGTATTCAAAGACTCATCGTGGTATTTGGTGATACTAGCAGTAGCAGATGTCTTACCCAGATAACTACTTTTCACCTCATATCTACCATCTGTTCCTATAGGCGATGTGCCTAGAGTGTTGCCGTTTTTGTCATATATGGTCACAGTGCCTTCTACTGCCATACCTTTTCCTACAGAACCTACTATGGTCCCTGCTTCATATTTTGCGTCACTAAAGTCGCAACCTGTTGCTACAAATAGCAACGACAAGGCAAAAAAGCCTGTGTTAAAAATCCTAAAAATCATATTTTACTCCTAGTGTTAGATTTGTTTGTATTTGATGAATATAGTTTTCACCATGTATATCTGTGGTATGGTTCTTTAGCAATACTTGAAGTTTGCTATACCAGCTCCAGTTGTCTCGGATGATAAAATCCGACCCTACTTGGACTCCTGCTACCATCCTGTTGTTTGTTTTTCTCATCTCGCCTACTACTACTGGCTGTTTGTTCCATACAAGACTACTGACACCTACAGCTATACCTATATATGGTTTGCTGAAAGTTTTGGTGCTGAAACGATAGTTGCCAGTCAGTAGTATATCTGTCACATCTGCTCGCTTTAGTGCCGCTGTCCTAGATGCCTCTATAGTAGCAAACCAATTTTTCGTGAAGTTATATCCCGCGCCTATCTCAAGCACCACGGCATCGTCGTCATCTGTATCTGCTATCAAGACTGTGTTTTCGTTTTCTATCTCATCTTTGATAGTAAATACAGCTACACCCAGTCCGCCGTACAAGAAAAAGTTTGGTGCTTTGTTTGTCTGCTCTTCATATATCTCGTAGGCATCTTTGTGGCTTTCTATAACTTCGTGCTCTTTTGTGTCGTTTGTGTCTTTTTTGTTTTGTGCTATAAATGACTGCTTGACCTGTTCGCATTTTTTTGCATCTCCACTGCCACATGCTTTGGTTATCATCGCTTTTTGATATGTGTTGAACATATCGCCCTTTTTGTCAGTTTTTTTATAAAAGTGTGTATGAGAAAATCTTTTGCTTCGTTTCATCTGCAAAGTTCTTTTGCCAATCTTTTTGAAAAACTGTCTTCGTATATATAGGTCTTTGCCTTTTACTTTGCACCAGTTGAACTTATCACACCTCGATACATCTACCTTGTCTCCAGCTACCAATACATTTTGTCCTATCTCGTCTAGTTTGGTTGTATGAGCAAACATTACCCCAAAACTTAACAAGATGATTATCATAATTCTATACATAAATCTCCTTTACTAAATTAATATATCATATTTTTCCAAAAATTTCAAGCAAAAGCGATATAAATTTGAAACTTTTTCTGTTTTGTGTCAAATTTCCCCAGCTTTTCGTAAGAAAAGAGAAAAATCTGCTATTTTAGGTGTGATCTTATAGTGCTTATAGTTTCAAATTTACTATCATGTAGCAAGACTATGTCCTGTTTTTTGATATTTTTTAGCCTTTTTAACACTATTTTTTCGCTAAATACAGTATCAAAGCTTCGAACACTCCAACCCATGACACTGTGCCCTGTCCTTTTGAGGGCTTTGCTGATGGTGGGATTGATAACTCCAAACGGCGGTCTGAAGTATCGCACCTCCACAGCACCGTGCTTTTTCATAATATCGTCTGTATCTTGTATCTCTTTTATAATATCTTTCAAACTTTTAAATCCAAAAAAGTTGCTATGACTGAAACTGTGATTGCCTACTTGGTGTCCGTGGGCTAAAATCTCGGCAAATATCTCTGGATGTGTGGCGATATTTTTGCCAATACAAAAAAATATCGCCTTTTGGTTGTGTTGTTTCAATATCTCCAATATTTGCGGAGTATATATAGATGGACCATCGTCAAAACTATACAGCACATCGCCATCTGTATGGCAAATAGCAGGGTGAAAAAACTGTAAACACAAGTTAAAACAGAGATAAAACAGCACAGCAAAAGCACAAAACAATAGAAATAATATAAAAAAATTCAACATTATGACATTATATCGTATAAACATAAGATTAGTTTGATAAAATACGACATGAAAAAAAATAACATACTTTTGATTGGTTTCATGGGGGTCGGCAAAGGCACCATAGCCAGGCAGTTGTCTGTAGCTACAGGTATGTATGCCGTAGATACAGATGACTTGATAGAATCACTGGCAAATAAAAGTATCAAAAAGATATTTAAAAAACACGGCGAATCATATTTCAGACAACTAGAAACAAGATGTGCCTTATGGTGCCAAAACTCACTCAAAGAGACTATCATATCCACAGGCGGTGGATTTTATATGCAACCAAATATCAGCGATATAGGCGACGTGGTGTATCTCAAGGCAGATTTTGACTATATATTTGATATGCTAAAGTCAGATAAAAACCATAAAAAAAAGCTAGCAAAGAGACCACTGTTTGCAGATGAAAAAAAAGCACTCAAGTTATACAACGACAGAGCTCTAGCATATGAGATGGTAGCAGATATGGTAGTAGATGTCCGACACAAGACAGATGGTAAAATAGTCAAAGAGATAACAAAGGCATACAGATGATACAGACCATACGACAGCACGACCGCAATTTTGACAAAAAGTTTCAAGCCATACTAGATAGAGCAAACGACGACACTCAAGCTGTGTCAAAGATAGTAGATGATATACTAGAGAACATCAAAATCAAAGGCGACACGGCTATATACGAAGATATAAGTAGATTTGACAACTGGGAGTGTAGCACGGCAGATGAGCTATATGTGGCAAAAGATAGTTTCAAAAAGTGCTATGAGAACTTAGATGAGAACTTAAAAAACTCTTTGCAAGTAGCACACGATAGGATCAAAAGTTATCACGAAAAACAACTGCAAAAATCATGGCTGGATTTTGAACCAAACGGCACTATCACTGGTGTCAAGATATCTGCCGTAGCCAAAGCAGGACTTTATATCCCCGGAGGCAAAGCAGTATATCCTAGCTCACTTCTCATGAATGCAATAGCAGCAAAAGTAGCAGGAGTGGCAGATATCACAGTAGCAACTCCTACACCATATGGCAAGATAGACAAGCTACTACTAGCATCGTGTTATCTGTGTGGGGTAGATAAAGTGATAAAAGTAGGCGGAGCATCGGCTATAGGAGCTATGGCTTATGGCACACCAAGCATAGACAAAGTAGATGTCATCACGGGTCCGGGCAATATATTTGTAGCGACAGCCAAACAAAAGGTATATGGTAGTGTCAATATAGATATGATAGCAGGACCTAGTGAGATAGGTATATTAGCAGACAGCAAAGCAGATGCCACATATATAGCAGCAGATATGCTATCGCAAGCAGAACATGACGAGATGGCTAGTAGTATATTGATAACCACCAGCGAAACTGTAGCCAAAGATGTAGCTACAAATATAGAGCTACAGCTAGAAAATTTATCTCGCAAAGATATAGCCAAAGCCTCTATAGATAGTCGTGGAGCTATAATCGTAGTAGATGATATGTCAGTAGCTGTCAAACTTATGGACGATATAGCTCCAGAACACCTAGAGGTGCTGACTATAAATCCATTTGATATGTTGCCTATGATACAAAATGCCGGAGCTATATTTTTGGGCGAAAATACTCCAGAACCTATAGGTGACTATATAGCAGGACCAAACCATACTTTGCCTACAGGTGGCACGGCTAGATTTTTCAGTCCATTGGGGGTAGAGAACTTTATCAAAAAATCATCTATAATATCATTTTCCAAACAAGCTATCGGTGAGCTAGGAGTGCATGCTATAAATATAGCCAACCAAGAGGGGCTAACCGCTCATGCAAACTCGGTTAAGTTGCGACTATGATAAGCACCATCAAAAAAGCATATGTCACCAAAAGTATAGTAGCAAACCTATCGGCAAAGGCAAAAAACAGTTTGCTACAAGATATAGCTACCAACATAGACAAACATAGACAGCAGATAATCAAAGCAAACAACATAGACACACAGACTGCTAAAAGTTTGGAGTTATCTGTCTCTGTCCAAAAGAGACTTTTGCTAGATGAAAAAACCATAGATAGTATGACAAAAGCTATAAGAGACATAGGCAAACAGCCAGAACCTGTAGGCAAGATACTAGATGGATGGAAAACCGCTTCTGATCTAAATATCCAAAAGGTCAGCACCCCCATAGGAGTCATAGCCGTAATATACGAATCACGACCAAATGTCACCAGCGATGTGGTAGCACTATCTATCAAAAGCGGCAATGTGATCATATTAAAAGGTGGCAAAGAAGCAAACCATAGCAACAAAGCCATAGTCCGTATAATACACGATACATTGATACAACACAAACTGCCAGTAGATATGGTGACCTTTTTAGACAACTGCGATAGAAGCAGCACCAAAGAGCTACTGGGATTTGATAGATACATAGATATGGTTGTCCCTCGTGGTGGCTCAGGACTGATACAGTTTGTGACTACAAACTCGACCATACCAGTAGTCAAGCACGACAGAGGACTGTGTCATACATATATACACAGCTCAGCAAATATAGATATGGCGGTCGATATATCTATAGATGCAAAGTGTCGCCGAGTAGAGATATGTGGAGCGATGGAGAGTTTGCTAGTAGATGAAGGTATAGCAGAGATATTTTTGCCGAAAGTTAAAAAAGAGCTTGAAAGTCGGCAAATAACTTTGAGAGGTTGTGAAAAAACTTTACAAATTTTAGATATAGACAAAGCTACCACAGAGGATTTTGATACAGAATATCTGGATAATATTTTGTCTATAAAAATAGTGCAAAACACAGCTGAAGCTATAGAGCATATCAACACTCACGGCTCACAGCACTCCGATGCTATAGTCGCAACACACTTTGATAGTGCTACGAAGTTTTTGGACGAAGTAGATAGCGCATGTGTATATCTAAATAGCTCTACACAATTTACAGATGGTGGGGAGTTTGGATTTGGAGCGGAGATAGGTATAAGCACAAACAAACTTCACAGCCGTGGTCCTATGGGATTGAACGACTTGACTACATACAAATACAAAATCACCAGCCATGGTGCTACGAGAGGCTGATATGAGACTGCTGATAATAGAAGAGGAGATGTATCTGTCAAACGAGATCGCCATGAATTTTAGTGAGATAGGATACGAGTGTATAGAAAAAAAGAACTTAAATGTCAAAACTGTGAAATTTGATGTAGCTATACTATCTATAAACTTTCCAAAAGCTGGTATAAAGGCATTTATCAAAAAATATCACAGCAAACCAGTGATACTGTTGGCTTCGCAAAGCAAGACAGACAAGGCAGTAGAGTTTTTGGAACTAGGAGCTGATACATTTACTGCCAAACCAGTACACATAAGGCTACTTATCAAAAAAGTCCAGTTTTATGTTAAATATTATAACAGAAAGTTTAACTTACAGCTCAAAGACGACACTATAGAGTTTATATTTAGAGAGCCAGTGCCATACTCAAAAGCATATCGTTTGCCAGTGCAAATCAACTCAAACAGCACTATCAAAGCCGACTATGTGGCATTTGATATAGCAAAAGAACAAAACAAAACTATAGTCCCTATAAATATAAAAAAAGGCGACAGAACGCGCCGGTTGAGGGATTTTGACTTTGAAAATTTTATACCATATATCGCTGGGATTTCAAATTTATTGCCACGCACAAAAGATTATTATATGAAATACCTTTCACAATATCCAGTAATATTACAAAGAAGCGGCAAGTGCCACCAACATAAAGGGTTTGATTGTATTCGGATAAAAACTCCTACAAAAGAATTTATGCCACAAGATATTTTGACTATAGATGAATATATCCAATTTATAGTAGAAAAATTTCAAGATCAGATGAGCGATGTTAGACTAGCAGAATATTTAAAAATAGATAGAAAGACATTGTGGAACAAACGACAAAAATTTGGTCTGACAAGATGAGACTCTTTTTTATCACCGTAGCATATAGCGGACTATCGCCAAAAGCTCCAGGGACAGTGGGAAGTTTGGTATCGTTGTTGTTTATAGTTTTGCTAATACAAGTCGTGCCACCATCTACACTGTTTTTGCTGACTATTCTTATATCAGTTATAGCGATAAAGCAGATAGATATATACGAAAAACACACAGGCACACACGACAGCAAAACTATAGTCATAGATGAGCTTGTAGGTATGTGGTTTGCTTTTTTGATAGCTGGAGCTACAGCTGACAACTGGATATGGTTTGGGGTGCTTAGCTTTATCTATTTTAGATTGTTTGATATAGTTAAACCATCTATCATAGGCAGGATTGATAGAGATGTCAAAGGCGGTTTGGGAGTAGTAGGCGATGATATAGTCGCAGGAGTGGCAGGTGGCATGAGTGCTAGCTTGACCTATTTTATATTTGAAAGGATTGGATTGTGAGTTTTGTATCTATTATCATGGGTAGCAAGAGTGATTATGCCGTGATTAAAAATTGTATAGACACTTTGGAGTGTTTTGGAGTGAAATATGAGGTTATCATAAGTAGTGCTCATAGAAGTCCGCAGAGGACAAAGGATTATATAGCTACAGCGGAGCAGAAAGGTGCCGCAGTATTTATAGCGGCCGCAGGTATGGCTGCACATCTAGCAGGAGCAATAGCAGCAAACACTACCAAGCCAGTCATAGGTGTGCCTATGAAAGGTGGAGCTATGGACGGTATGGATGCTATGCTTAGCACAGTGCAGATGCCATCTGGTATGCCAGTAGCTACAGTAGCTTTGGGCAAAGCAGGAGCTATCAATGCCGCTTATCTATCTATGCAGATATTGAGTATAGGAGACAAAGAGTTGTCTATAAAGATACAAGAGGATAGGATAATGAAAGCCAAAAAAGTGGAAAATGATAGCAAAGATATTGAGGTATTGTTATAATAAATATATCTTTGCTTAAAAACAAAAGGAGAATTTGTGGTACCAGTAGTCGGACTCGAACCGACACGGTATTGCTACCAAGGGATTTTGAATCCCTCATGTCTACCAATTTCATCATACTGGCTGGTGTGGGTATTATCGTGGTGCGACCAGCGAGAGTTGAACTCGCACATCCGTTGGGACACTACCCCCTCAAGGTAGCGTGTCTACCAATTCCACCATGGTCGCCACAATAATAACACATTTTATCTAAAGGAGTTTAAATTATGTCAAAAAAAGTCGTATTTGGAGTTATTTTCTCGATTTTGTCTGCTTTTGTGGTGTTTACAAGCCAACAAAACAAGATAAATAACACAGGAGCAGGACTCATAAATCAATCATTTGAAGAGTCTATCGCACTATATGCCACAGTCCGTGTGCTAAATGGTGTCATATCAGTAGCCCAAGGCACCCAGATATCGCCACCGGGTGTAACTATAACTATAGGGGAGATACTTGACCCTATCAACGACCTAGTCGAGAGATTTTCACTCCTTGTGCTACTAAGTGTAGCATCGCTGGGAGTCCAAAAGATATTGTTGGGTCTATTTACAGCTGATATATTTTTCTATGTTTTAGCTGGTTGTGTCGTGGTGGCAAATATCACTTACTGGGTCAGTGGTTCGTTTCGTTATGGATATATCTACAAGATCACGGCTATAGTTGTGTTTTTGAACTTTTCTATACCTGTCATGTCTATATCAAACGATATGGTTTATAACCATTTTGCCAAAGATCACTACGATATAAAAGCCCTCAACGACAAGCTACACACCAGCACCACAAATATGCAATCTACAAACAAACGACAGCCACCGCCTAGCAAAGAGCAGAGCTTTATAGCAAAACTAGGCTCAAAAATCAAAGACACGATAAGTCTGAAATTTTATAGACAAAAGATGGAAAACTACAAACAATTTGCTAAAGATTCTACAGTATATATCATAGATCTGTTTATCATATTTGTATTTAAAACTATCGTATTTCCACTTATTTTTCTGTTTTTGTTTTATCAGGTGTTAGTTTTAAGGATAGAACGATACAATGGGCAAAAGGATAAATATGGGCAAAATTCCATTTACAGATGATGAACTAAGAGAACCAATAGCAGACATAATAGACAAAAAAATATCTCCTATGCTAGCAAAAGATGGCGGAGCTATGAAGCTACTAGATATCATAGATCAAAAAGTCTATGTCCAGCTACAAGGTGCCTGCATAGGGTGTGCCTCTAGCTCTGCTACACTTGAGTTTATAGTCAAAAAAGAGATACGAGCTATGATACACCCAGATATAGTCGTCATAAATGTGCCTGTGGGTATGGAAAATAAGTTGGGGCAACTAGATGGATAAACTTAAAACCATCAAAAAAGCCAGAGAATATTTTGAGCAAGAAAACTACGAAAAATCACTTTTTTTATACTCTCAAATACTTTTTGCAGAACCAGACAACCCACTATGGCAAATGCTTGTCCAGTTGTGTGATATGGGGCTAGAAAACTCCGCAAATGCCCAAAGAATATACAACTACTTCATAACACTGACAAGCGAAAAGATAGACAGACAAACAGCGATAGACAAAACCAACGACCTAATAAGAGCAAACGATGGAGACATAGAACAGATATCGAGATATTTAAAAGAGTTTTCAAAAAATAGCATAGATAAATTAGAAAGCATAAGCTACCTTGAGTTTAGCGATCTTGTAGCACAGCGAGGTTCGTTTCGTGTGGCATTTGAAGATATCATGTATAGCACCAAGATTGCCTTGTCTGACAAGGAGCAGTTTTATCTGTTTTTGGAGCAACTCATCACAAATGATTTTGATGATATGGCATACGAATATCTAGACAGCCACTACAACTTTTTCAAATATGACGACAATATAGCCAAGCTATACAATATGTTAGAAAAAAAGAACCATGCGACTGCTACAAGATAGGGTTGCCTTTTGTGATGACACCTCTGTTATAAAGACTGGCGATATATTTGTATCATCCAAAGAAAACAACCAATATATCCACAAACTACCAAAAGAGACAAAGATCATAAATGACTACGAACTAGCAGACTATTTTGATATGACTGTCATCAACATAGTCGGAGTTTGTGGCACAAATGGCAAGACCACCACTACTGCAGGTATATACTCTATACTGCTAGATATGGGTTACAAAGTCGCTTTGCAAGGGGGTCGTGGGTTTTTTGTAAATGATACCAAAGTCGCCGACTTTACACTCACTACCCCTACTTTGCTAGAGACTATAGGAAACATACACACAGCCATAACAGGTGGCTGTGAGTATTTTGTCATGGAGGTCAGCAGTCACGGCATAGCACAACACCGCTTAGCTGGTCTAAAGTTTGCACTGAAAGTTCATACCAATATCACCCAAGACCATCTGGATTTTCACAAGACCATAGAACAATACAGAGCGACCAAAAACAGCTTTTTCGCAGATGGCACTACCAAGCTAGTCAACAAAGACGACAAATATATCAAACAAAACAAGACCAACTGCTACACATACTCGCTAGAATACCCTGCTACATACAAAGTAGTGGCATATAGTCTAAACGATGGTTTGGATATTACTATGCAAAATATCCAAAACTTGACAAACTTATCATCGCCTCTAGTGGGAGTATTTAACATCTACAATATCACGGCATGTGTAGGGGCGGTGCATATATTGACCAAAAAACCACTAGACGATATAGCCGTAGCGGTCGAAAATTTCGCAGGAGTAGCAGGACGGATGCAAATAGTATCCACAGACCCTAGTATCATAGTCGATTTTGCTCATACTCCTGATGCTATGAAAAATGTCTTTGAAAGTTTCACTGGCAAAGATATAGTCGTAGTGTTTGGAGCAGGTGGAGACAGAGACCAAAGCAAACGAAAACTTATGGGACAGACAGCCAGACGATATGCTACTTATACATATATTACGAGCGACAACCCACGAAGCGAAGACCCAGATATGATATGCAAAAACATAGCACAAGGATTTGGCGATAGCAAAAGATATGAGATAGAGGTAAACCGCAAAAAGGCGATAACCAAAGCGATAAAAAGTCTAAGTGGATACAAAAACCCAGTGCTACTTGTCCTAGGCAAAGGAGATGAACAGACACAGACGATATATGATCACCGTTTGCCGTTTTGTGATGCTACAGTGATAAAAGAGGTGCTAGATGAAAAAGATTTTTGAAAGCGTAGCACAACTAGACAAAAATTGTTATACCGACTACAACCTAAGTGAAGATATACTCATGGAACACGCAGGAACTGCCATATATAACTATATCAAAAAAAGGTTCAAAAAAAGTAAAAAAATACTCATAGTATGTGGCACAGGCAACAACGGTGCAGATGGTTTGGTGCTAGCTAGACTTTTGTATGGCAGATACGACACCACTACATATTTGAGTGGATTTATGAAAACAGGCATAGGCAAACTTCAAGCCATACGATTAGCAAAAGTAGGAGTGCAAACTATAGACAAGATACCTGCTGACATGCAGTTTGATGTGGTGGTGGATTGTTTGTTTGGTAGTGGTCTAAGTAGAAAGTTAGATGAAAAATATATGGCAATACTTAAACAGCTCAACGACACAAAAGCACACAAGATAGCATGTGATATCCCCAGCGGACTAGACAACACAGGGCGACCTCGTCCTATATGTTTCACAGCTGACACTACAGTTGCTATGGGAGCTTTGAAGTTGTCGCTTTTTGCCGATATTAGCAAAGATAGCATAGGCAAAGTGATAGTCGCCGACCTAGGAATAGATAGAACTATATATGAAAAAGATACAACCTATTATTTGCTAGACAAAAAAGATATGAAGCTACCATATAGAACAAAAGCAAACACACATAAAGTTTCGCTAGGACATCTAGCAGTGGTATGTGGCGAAAAAGTTGGTGCCGGCAAACTATGTGCCATGTCTGCTATAAACTTCGCATGTGGTATGGTGACGGCGATATCAAAAGAGCGCATAACAAACTTAGGTGACAACTTGATGCAAAACAGCAGTTTGCCACAAACCACCACGGCTATAGCTATAGGTATGGGACTAGGAAACAACTACGACACGGCTTTGCTAGAAAACGACCTACCCAAAATTATAGATGCCGATATCTTTTATGACAAAAATATATCGACACTCTTGACACAGCAAAACATAGTGCTGACACCACACCCAAAAGAGTTTGTGTCGCTTTTGTCGCTGTGTGGTATATGTGATATAGATACTGACACTTTGCAAGATGATAGAGTGAGATACTGCAAACTTTTTAGCGAAACTTATCCACATATAGTCTTGCTACTCAAAGGAGCTAACCATATCATAGCATATGATGGTAAGTTTTATATCAACCCACATGGTACAAATATATTAAGCACAGCTGGCAGTGGCGATGTGTTGAGCGGACTTATAGGCTCTGCTCTTGCTTATGGTTTGAAGCCATTGGATGCTACTATTTTAGGCTCACTTGCTCACACAAGTTTAGTAAAAAAGTTTAGGCGTGGTTCATTTGCGGTCAAGGCTACAGACTTGATAAAAAAGATTAGAAAATTATGAAGTGGGAAATATCAAAACAGTTTGACTTTTGTTATGGTCACAGAGTATGGTCTCAAAGTTTAGACAAAAGTTTCGCTTTAGATGACTGTCTGGAGTGTCGGCACCTGCACGGACATCAAGGCAAAGTGATAGTTCATCTCTCTAGCGATAGCTTAAAAGATGGTATGATAACCGACTTCAAACACCTAAACTGGTTCAAAAAGTTTATAGACGACACCATAGACCATAAGTTTATATTGGATCTCAACGACCCACTATACAGCACAATATTGCCAACATACACAGACAAAGCAGATCTGATATATTTTGATGATAACTTTTATATACCAAACATAGACAAGCTCAAAGAGGAGCCTGATCATATACGAGAATATATAGAGAGTTTTGTCGTGGTGGATTTCGTGCCTACTAGCGAAAACTTAGCAAAGTGGTTTTTGGATATTGTCAGCAAGAAGATGGCAAAACTAGATATAAAACTCTGCAAAGTCGAGCTATATGAGACACCCAAAAGCAAAGCCGTGGTGAGTGTATGAAAAAAGTGCTTGTCCTATGCACTGGCAACAGCTGTAGAAGTATCATGCTAGAAGCTATTTTAAACAAAGAGTTCTCGCATATAGTCCAAGCCCAAAGCTCTGGAGTTCAGCATAGCGGTCAGGTGCATCCACTTACTAAAAAAGTGCTAAAACACTACGGCTATTGGGACGAAAGCTATCACAGCAAACCTCTAGGCGATGTGCTAGATGGCACAAATAGTTTCGATATGGTTATCACTGTATGTAGCCATGCAGATACAAAGTGTCCTATATTTCCACTAGATACAAAAGTTTTGCATATAGGATTTGACGACCCCGTGCGGTATGGCTACGATGGTTTTGTCAAACTTTTCAAAGATATGAAAAAGATTTTTCACAAGGAGTATTTCGATGATAAAACTTAACTGCGACATAGGCGAGGGTTACGGCATATATACGTTAAATGACGACAAACAAATATATCCACACATAGATATGGCAAATCTAGCATGTGGTTTTCACGGCGGTTGTGCAGATATCATGAACACAAGTGTCCGCCTAGCCACACAGCATGATGTAGCTATAGGGGCTCATGTATCATACCAAGACCGAGTAGGATTTGGCAGACGGTCTATGGTATATACAGCAGATGAATTGTCGGCTATTGTTTTGTATCAGATGGGAGCTTTGAGTGGCTTTTGTCAGGCTTATGATGCCAAAATATCCTATGTCAAACCACACGGAGCTATGTACAACGATATGATGAAAGACCAAAAAATATTTGAGACCATAACACAAACTATATCAAGCTGGGACGATACTGTGGGTCTGATGATACTATCAACTCCACACAACAAACACTACGAAGCCATAGCCCAAAAGTTTGGCATAGATCTCATATATGAACTGTTTGCCGACAGAAACTACACAGACAGCGGACTGCTAGTTAGTCGAACCAAACCAAATGCCGTGATACACGACAAAGAAACCATACTTAAAAGAGTCCAAACACTTATCAACCACGGCTACTTGTTGAGCGAAAATGACCAAAAATTATACATACAAGCAGATAGTTTGTGTGTCCATGGTGACACAGCTTTGGCTATAGATATAGTCAAAAGTATCAAAAAACTCTTGAACTTAATTTAGAAAACAAGAAGGATAAATATGAAAAAACTCTCCATAGCCATAGATATGGGTGCCAAAAACAATGGTATATTTATGGTCAAAACCGATGGCGACAAGATAATAGATAAAAAAGCAAGTTGTATAGTCATAGATGGCAACAAAATTAACTTTTCAAAATAGTCGTAGCCAAACTCGTCCAAGATATAGACGATATGAGCTTCAAAGATATTTTAAACAAGCTAGAACAAACAAAGGTATTGGATAGCACTCAACAATGGGAAAGATTAAGAGAGATACGAAACAGCATATCGCACAACTATGACGACGAGCCAGATGAGATGGCACAAGATATCAACAAAATTTGCTCAAAAGTTGATAGTTATCAATATCTTTAACAATATCAAGTCGGCACTAGAAGTATAGGATGCTTCTAAAATTTATTTTAATACAGCGAAAAAATAAAAATCACAAAATATTTTTACTTTTGTGGTAAACTTCAACATATTATGATACAATACAACATAGCGAAAGCTAAATCAAAAAAGGAGATATATTATGAAAAATATCACAAGACAGCATAGAGTCGTAGCATCTGCTACAAACACCCCATTAAACGGGGGGGGGGGGGGGGGGAAAGGACACCCGATTAGGTAGCCTAGCTACACAGACCCGGTCGCGATTTGCCGGGGGGGTCGTGGCATTTGCCATAGCAGGTTGTGGTGGCGGAGGTGGTGGTGGCTCCGATGGTGGCAGTAGTAGTCCAGCGGTAAACCAAGCACCCACAGATATATCGTTGTCAAATAGTGCTATAACAGAAAACAGCACGGCAGGTAGCTTCATAGGGACTATTTTAGCGACTGATAGCGATAGTGACAATATCACATATAGTTTTGGTGGTGGTGTAGATGATAATAACTTTACTTTAGACGAAAACAATCTAA
>JAOZMC010000005.1 GCA_029934475.1 Arcobacteraceae bacterium | reverse complement strand
ATGAAAGAAGGTATGAAAGAAGGTATAGAGCAAACTATGGAAAAAGTAGCCAAGACTGCTATATCACAAGGCATGGACGACCAAACCATATCTGCTATAACACAACTTAGCATAGATGATATAGAAAAATTGAGATAACCATACAGGTAAATAGAGTTATGAAAACAAAAAAATGTGTATTGATAATAACCGATGGTATAGGTATAGATGATGGCATAGAGGCAAATGCTTTCAAACTAGCGACCAAACCGACTTATGACAAACTGTTTGAGAGTTGTCCACACAGTCGTATCAAAACTTATGGCACACATGTAGGGTTGCCAGTAGGACAGATGGGAAATAGCGAAGTAGGGCATATGACTATAGGTGCTGGTAGAGTGCTATATCAAGACCTAGTCAAGATAGACAAAGCTATAGCAGACGATAGTTTGATAACAAATGATACCATCAAAAAAATTACAAAAGATACAAACACAGTTCATCTAGTGGGACTACTAAGCGATGGCGGAGTGCATTCCCATATAGACCACACCATATATCTAGCGAAAAGCCTAGTAAAACAGGGCAAAAATATATGGCTACACCTAATAACAGATGGCAGAGATGTAGCTCCACAAAGCTGTCTGGCATATATCAAACAAATAGAAAACATAGACGACAAAAATATAAACATAGCCACCATAGGAGGGCGCTATTTTGCCATGGACAGGGATAGCAGATATGACAGAGTGCAAAAAGGTTATGATGCTATAGTATCAGCGAAACCAAAAACTAGCAAAAATATAAACGAATATATCAAAAGTTGTTATGACAAAGATATACACGATGAGCTTATACCACCTGTCGCTTTTGATGGGTTTAGTGGTATCAAAAACGATCAATGTGTGATATTTACAAACTTCAGAAGTGATAGAATGAGACAGTTTGTCAGTGCCATGAGTGATAAAAGCTTCGATAAATTTCCGACAAAATGCTTAAATATAAAGATAGCCACGATGACAAAATATGACGACAAGTTTAATATACCTATAATATTTGACAAGCAACCACCACAAAATATATTAAGCGAGATAATATCACGACACAACTTGACACAACTTCACACAGCAGAGACAGAAAAATATGCTCATGTGACATTTTTCTTCAATGGCGGTATAGAGATGCCATACCAAGGTGAAAGCAGAGTGCTGATAAACTCTCCAAAAGTAGATAGTTATGATGAGAAGCCACAGATGTCCGCTCACGAAGTAGCCAGTGCCGTGATAGATGGTATAGCAGACAACATTGACTTCATAATAGTAAATTTTGCAAATGGCGATATGGTAGGTCACACAGGCAACTTAAAAGCCGGCATAAAAGCAGTCCAAACAGTAGATGAGTGTCTAGGACAAATCATATCAAAAGCGACAGAGAAAAACTATAGTTTGGTCATCACCAGCGACCACGGAAACTGCGAAAAGATGAGAGACGAACACGGCAATATATTGACAAATCACACTGTAGGAGATGTGTTTTGTTTCGTAATAGATAAAGATATCAAAGTTATAAAAGATGGCTCACTAAATCATATCGCCCCTACAGTTTTGAAACTTATGGGCATAAATATACCTCCACAGATGGATGAACCGCTAGTATGATAAATATCTACAACATAGCTATAAAGAACGGTGATAAAATATTGTTAGATGTAAAATTTAATATCAATAAATCCATAGCCATAGTAGGACAAAGCGGAAGTGGCAAAAGTTTGCTAGCCAAAGCTATAGTGGGTATAGTGCCAGATAACTTGACAACAGATATAAACACAAGTCACATAGACAAGATACGACTCGTTCCACAAAATCCTTTCACTTCTTTGAGTCCTATGAGCCGTGTAAAAGAGCAGTTTTTTTGTGATAAACAAAAAGCGATAGATATGCTAAATATACTCAAACTAGACACGGACACTATGGATAAATTTCCAGCCCAACTAAGTGGCGGACAACTCCAGCGGGTAGTCATAGCTATGGCTATGGTAGATAGTCCATCGTTGCTAATACTAGATGAGCCTACTACTTCGCTGGATTGGTCAAAAAGAGATGAGATATTGGAGCTGATAAAACTGCTACAAAGTAAGTTTGGGTTCCGTATTTTGTATATAACTCACGATATTGAGACAACTAAAGTTTTTTGTGATACAATAGCAGTATTAAAAGATGGATTGATAGTAGAGCAAGGTTTGACTGACAAGGTACTAAACCAACCACAACACAGTTATACTAGAAAGTTAATAAACTCAACATTTCAAAGGAAAATATGAAAAGATTTATAAAATACTTTATAACAATATCTATAATAGTCGGCATAGGCATAGCCTCTTGGCTATTTTATATATATCTGGAGATAAAATTTGACTTAGACAAGCTGGTAAATTATCAGCCAAACATGTCTACACAGTTTTATGATACTAACGGCAAACTTGTAGCAAATATATTTGAAGAACACCATAGATTATATGTCAAGTTCGACAAGATACCTACAAGGATCACAGAAGCATTGATAGCTATAGAGGACACACAATTTTTTGAACACAATGGCATAAATATTGAGGCAATATTCCGTGCTATCTTGAAAGATGTCAAGGCTTTGAGCTTTGTAGAGGGTGCAAGCACTATCACGCAACAGCTAGTAAAGACAGTCATACTAACAAGAGAAAAGAAGCTCACCAGAAAAGCCAAAGAGATGTTTCTAGCTATAGAGCTGGAGACCATACTCACCAAGCAGGAGATACTAGAGAGGTATTTTAATCATGTCTATTTTGGACACGGATACTATGGTATAAAAACAGCATCGAAAGGCTACTTCAAAAAAGAGCTAAGAGAGCTATCTATAAAAGAGATAGCCATGCTAGTAGGCATACCAAAGTCGCCTAGATTTTATGACCCTACCAAAAACTACAAACACAACATAAGTCGTGCCAACAATGTTGTCAGGCGGCTAGACAAGCTAGGCTGGATAAACAAAGCAGAATTTAAACAAGCTATAGCATCTATGCCAAAGGTTTACAACGATACTTTGAGCTTAAACAAAGCTCCGTATGTAGTAGATAGAGCTATCAAAGAGTTAGAACTCATGGGTATAGATGATCTGCGGACAAAAGCATATAAGATAAAATTGACAATAGATTTAGATACACAACAGATGGCTAGGGAGTCGCTGAAGTTTGGATATGACAATATCATCAAAAGAGACAAGAACCACGGCACCAAAAAAAGCAAAACCAAAAAAATCAACGGCGCCATAGTAGCGATGGATATAAAGACAGGAAAAGTGTTAGCCATAGTGGGTGGGGTGGATTATGCGAAATCTTCGTTTAACAGAGCCACACAGAGTAAAAGACAGCCCGGTAGCTCGGTCAAGCCATTTTTGTATCAAATAGCCTTAAATCTAGGATATTCCACAGTCTCTACTCTCATAGATATTAGTAGGACATTTGGAACTGGCAAAGATGCATGGACACCAAAAAACTACGGCAACAAGCAAAAAGGAGTAGTGCGATTCAATGATGCCTTGATACACTCACGAAACTTAGCGACTATAAACTTAGCTACCGATATAGGTATAGATCTATTGTATAAAAAGTTAGATAAGTTTGGCTTTGAAAATGTGCCACGAGACCTCTCTATAGTGCTGGGTAGTTTCGGTATATCGCCACTAGCTATGAGCGAGAAGTTTTCGCTGTTTTCAAATGGTGGCAAGATGATAAAGCCATATCTCATAGAGAATATCACTACACACGACGGCAGGACAAAAGAGTTTAACACCACGACCAAAGAGTATTTTAGCGAAGCTCAAGCGTATCTGACTACCTCTATGTTGCGAGATGTAGTCACCAAAGGCACAGCGCGAAGAGCAAAAGTACCAGGACTTCAAGTAGCAGGAAAGACAGGCACTTCAAACAAAAATATAGATGCATGGTTTTGTGGCTATAGTCCATCGGTGCAAGTGGTGGTATGGTATGGCAACGACGACAACACTCCTATGAGACGAAGTGAGACAGGAGGCACTACGGCGGCACCTGTATTTTCGCATTTTTTGAAAGCATGGCTAGCAAAACACCCAAATACCAAAAAGTATTTTGTGAGACCCAAAGGAGTATTTACACAGGAGGTTAGAGGGCAAAATTTTTTATTTACAAAAAAATCAAATGTCCCACCAGAATATATGGAACCTGCTATTTATGATGGAGATCAGACACAAGAGTTTGATCCTGTAATTTTTTAAGGATAACTATGTCAAAAAGTATGTATAAAACGCTAGAGTTAGATGAAAATGCCACACCAGAGCAGATAAAAAAGGCCTATAGGAAGCTGGCAAAAAAATATCATCCAGATATAAACAAATCACCTCAAGCAGAAGAGAAGTTCAAAGAGATCAGCGGAGCATATGAGATACTAGGCGATGAAAAGAAAAAAGCCCAATACGATATGCAAGGCGACAATATATTTGGTGGTCAAAGCTACCATGACTTCGCATCTAGTCAAGGAAGTGGAGTAAATCTCGATGACATACTAGCTAGTATGTTTGCTGGTGGTGGTGGTGCCAGTTTTGCCGGAGCATCATTTGGCGGTTCGCCTTTTGGTGGCGGATTTGCCCAAGATATTGACCTAGACTTACATGCAAACATAAATATATCGCTAGAAGAGAGTATGATGGGGGTCAAAAAAAGTATAACTACAAACAACCAAAGCTTTGATATCAAGATACCACAAGGCATAAGACACGGACAGAAGATACGAGCCAAAGGCAAAGGCAAGAGGACAAATATGGGAACTGGTGATATGATATTACAAATAACCATAACTCCTAGCGATGACTATATCCAAGAGGATGATGATATAGTTTTCAAGTTTAACCTACCACTCAAGACGGCTATATTTGGTGGCAAAATAGAAGTACCAACTATACAAAAGAGATATACCCTAACTGTGCCAAAAGACACAAAACAGGGTCAAAAATTTCGTGTCAAGGGCAAAGGACTGCTAGATAGACAGACATCGTCTTACGGAGACTTGTATTTACAGGCAAATATAACCATACCAAAACTTGATGATATGAGTGAGAGCTTGAAAGACGAACTAAAAAAGTTATGAAAATTAGAAAATAGGATGATAGGAAAAGAAATATATCAGTGATATTTTATTTGAATACAAGAGTTCAAAAAGAGTTTTGTGAGTAGCTATTTCATAGAAAATATAAATATAAAAAGTATTATGTCCACGTAAAATAGTACCGGTTTTTAACCAATTGAACCCTCTGATTGAGAGAATTTAATCCTTTTTATTTGATATTGTAGTATTTTAGATAAATCTTAGCTTTCATTTTTTGTCTGTATTTTGTTTTTTTGTCTTTGGTCTATTTTCTGTTTTGATTTCTAGCTAGAAGGTTCTGTTGTGTAAATCTAGCTTATCGTTAACTCTATTTTGTCATCTTTTATATCAAAAGCAACAGTGCCACCGTCCGTTAGCCGGTCTTTTAGTATCTCATCGCTTAGCCTGTCTTCTACTATATCATACAAAGCTCGTTTGAGTGGTCTAGCACCATACACTGGGTCAAATCCCGCTTGAGCTATGTGGTTTTTCATATCTTGTGAGACTACTAGAGTGATATTTTTTTCAGATAGTTTAACTTGAAGTTCATCTAAAAGTATATCAACAATCTTGGTAATAGCCTCTAGGCTTAGCTGGTCAAATATGATTATGTCGTCCAATCTGTTTATAAATTCTGGTTTGAAGTGCTGTTTTAGCTCATCGTTGACCGCTTGTTTTCGCAAGGCTTTGTCCTCTATAGTGACTATCTTGTCGCTAGCTATATTTGAAGTCAAGATTATGATAGTGTTGGTAAAGTCTATCGTCACACCTTTGTTGTCTGTTAGTCGTCCATCATCAAGCACTTGTAAAAGGATATTAAACAGATCTTTGTGGGCTTTTTCTATCTCGTCAAACAGCACTATGCTATATGGTTTTCGCCTGACCGCTTCAGTGAGCTGTCCACCCTCTTCATATCCTACATATCCCGGAGCCGCTCCTACTAGGCGACTGACGGAGTGTTTCTCCATATATTCACTCATATCAAATCGTATAAGTGCATCAGGAGTATCAAACAAAAATTTAGCCAGAGTTTTCGCTAGTTGTGTCTTGCCTACTCCAGTTGGACCCAAAAACAGAAAGCTACCTACAGGACGGTTTGCACTGCTTAGTCCGGCTTTGTTTCGCTTGATCACTTTGCCTATAGCCTCTACAGCATCGCCTTGTCCTACTACATCTTTTTGAAGCACTTTGACTACATCTAGGACTTTTTGTTTTTCACTGCTTAACATCTTTGATACTGGTATATTTGTCCATTTACCAACTATACTAGCTATCATCTCATCATCTACAAAATTTTTAAGTAGTGTGCCCTGTTTTTGCATAGTTTGCCACTTTTTTTCTAGCTCGTCTATGTTTGATTGTAGTTTGGGTATCTCTCCATATTCTATTTTCGCTGCTTTTTCAAACTCGCTTTGCCGTTTGGCTATAGTAGCTAACTCTTTTTGTCTGTCTATGTCGCTTTTAAGTTTCGCTATATCGTCAAATGTCGCTTTTTCATTTTCAAACTGTGCTTGAAGTTTGTTGTGCAACTCATCTAAGTCGCTAAGCTCCTTGTCTATATCTTGTATCCTTTTGTCGTTGGTCTCGTTTGGTTCCATCTTGAGTGCTTCTTTTTCCACTTTGAGAGAGCTTATGGTTCTACTGGTGGCACTTAACTTTTCTGGCTGCGATTGTATCTGTATTTTCAGCTGTGCCGATGCTTCATCTATGAGGTCAATAGCCTTGTCTGGCAAAAATCTATCGGTAATATATCTAGCAGACAATTTCACAGCACTGACAAGTGCACTGTCTTTTATAGATATGTTATGAAAAGTTTCTAGCTTGTCTTTGATACCACGAAGTATCTGCAAGGCTTCGTTGATAGTAGGCTCACTCACAACTATAGGCTGAAATCGCCTTTGCATAGCTGTGTCTTTTTCAAAATATTTTCGGTATTCTTTGAGTGTAGTAGCCCCTATAGTGTGTAGTTCGCCTCTAGCTAAGCTGGGCTTGAGTATGTTTGCTGCATCCATACTGCCTTCACTTGCTCCTGCTCCTACGATAGTATGTATCTCGTCTATAAACAGTATGATATCTCCTGCTTTTTTGACCTCGTCTATGACGGACTTTAACCTATCTTCAAACTCACCTCTATATTTTGCTCCTGCTATGAGTGCTCCCATATCTAGTGTTATCACCTTTTTGTTTAGCAGTGAGGTTGGCACATCTTTGTCTACAATCTTTTTGGCAAGTGCTTCGGCTATAGCGGTCTTGCCAGTGCCAGGCTCGCCTATCAAGATGGGGTTGTTTTTGGTTTTTCGCACAAGTATCTGCATCATACGGTCTATCTGTTCGTCTCGCCCTATGACTGGGTCAAGCTCTCCATCTATCGCCTTTTGGTTTAGATTTATACCAAATTTATCTAGACTTTCTAAGTTTTCGTCCTTGCTTATTTTGTCTATCTTTGTGCCACCTCTCATAGCTTGCAAAGTTTTTTTAAGCTCTGAGCTGTCTACATATTTGCCAAACAACTCTTTGTGTGTGGCTGTGTCTAAGTTAGCTATTATATATGTATCAACTGCTACGAAACTATCACCCAAGCTAGTCATGAGAGCTACGGCTTGCTCTAAACTCCTAGCTGTGTTTTGAGATATTTTGATATCTTCTTGGGCTATAGTGGAGACTTTGGGTAGTTTGTCCGCCATACTTTTCGCTTCAAGCTCTAGCGGTTTGATATCAATGTTTAGGCGGTTGAGTGCCTGGTTGAGTGTAGAGTTGGTGCTGTTTATCATAGCCCAATATATATGCACTGGCATCATCTCTTGGGTTTTGTTGTGTAAGCACAGCGACACTGCTTGAGATATAGTCTCGCTCATATTGTTGGTAAGTTTGTCCATGATGTTTTTCATTTTTGTCCTTTTTGTATTTTGGATTATAATATCATAAATAACTTAAAAAAACTTTAAATTTACAAACAGCCAGTAGCGACTTAACATGTGAGGCAACAAGTGATAATGAAATAGGAGACCAAATAGCTTTAGGGCACCTCTAAAAACCTCTATAGCTCATATAAAAACAGTTCACAACACAACAGATGATAGATGAACCATCTGATTAAATAACCACAAATATCTCAAACTCACCACAACTTTAAGTTTCTTATGATACAATACGACACAAAAAAAGGTAATATGTGAACGACAAATACAACGCAAAAAAAATAGAAGACAACTACTACAAACTATGCGAAAGCAGAGGCTACTTTGAGATAGATGGCAACAAAGATATACAAAAGCAGGGCAAATACTTTTCGCTCATGATGCCTCCACCAAATATCACAGGGAGCTTACATATAGGACATGCTCTCACATTTACTTTGCAAGATGTCATCACTAGATACAAACGAATGTCAGGCTACAAGACCTTGTGGCAACCCGGCACCGATCATGCAGGTATAGCAACCCAAAATATAGTAGAAAAACAACTCCTAATCGAGGGCACTACAAAAGACGAGATAGGACGAGAAGAGTTTATAAGCCGTGCCTACCTACAAAAACAGCAAAGTGGCGAAGCGATAGTGCATCAGATGAGAAAGCTAGGTATCACACCAGCTTGGAAACGACAGCGGTTTACTATGGATAGCGGACTTTGCGAGGCGGTCAAAAGCACCTTTGTCAAACTTTTTGATGATGGTCTCATAACTCAAGACAACTATATGGTAAACTGGTGCACCAAAGATGGGGCATTGAGCGATATAGAAGTGGAACACGAAGAGAGAGCAGGAGAGCTTTATTATATCAAATACCCTCTAGTAGATGGCGGGTTTGTAACTATCGCTACAACTAGACCAGAGACATATTTCGGCGATACTGCCTTGATGGTGCACCCAGATGATAAAAGATATCAAAAGCTTGTAGGCAAAGAGGTGATACTACCACTCATAAACAAACATATCAAAATCATAGCAGATGATTATGTAGATATAAAGTTTGGAACTGGCATAGTCAAAGTGACACCATCACACGACCCAAATGATTATGAAGTTGGACTTCGACACGACCTAGAGTTTGTCAAGATATTTGATGAAAAGGGTATATTGAACTCACACTGCGGACAGTTTGCAGGACTTGAGCGACTAGAAGCTAGACAAAGCATAGTAGATGAACTGTCAAAAGAGGGTTTCATAGACAAAATAGAACCACACATCCATCAAGTAGGCAAGTGCTACAGATGCAAAAATATTGTAGAACCATACATATCCAAACAGTGGTTTCTATCCAAAGATGTAGCTACAAACTCTATAGAAAAGACAAAAAAACTTAGCAAAAGCCGTGCAAAAGATGGTGGCGGGCTTTTCCACCCTAGTAGATGGATAAACTCCTATACAGCATGGATGGATGAGCTGAGACCTTGGTGTATTAGTCGTCAACTTTGGTGGGGACATAGGATACCTGTGTTTTATTGTGATAAGTGTAGCCATACTTTTGCTACCACACAAGACAATCCAGAGTGTTGTCCTAAATGTAAACATACCAAACTCACACAAGACCCCGATGTGCTGGATACTTGGTTTTCTAGTGCCCTGTGGGCTATGTCGCCACTAGGTTGGCAAAACGTTGGCAAACTTCACGAGCTATATAACGATACTGATATGAAAGAGTTTTATCCTAACTCGCTTTTAATCACTGGGTTTGATATTATGTTTTTTTGGGTCGCTCGTATGATGATGATGAGTGAGTATTTCACAGGAGAGCTTCCGTTTGATGATATATATATGCATGCACTTGTGAGAGATGAACACGGAGCAAAGATGAGCAAGTCCAAAGGCAATGTCATAGATCCTCTTGATATGATAGAGGAGCATTCTGCTGATATTGTGCGGTTTACATTGTGTTTTTTAGCTGTCCAAGGACGAGATATAAAGCTAGGGCCCAAAAACTTAGAACAGTTTCGAAACTTTACAAACAAGTTATACAATGCCACAAACTATCTGCTACTAAATCACGACAGATTTGAGGACCTAAAAGATATAGAGGTCAAGACACCGCTAGGTAGATATATACAAAGCTCCCTACACAAGACGGTCAAAAATATCAAAGTCCAAATAGATAGCTACAAGTTCAACGAGGCGGCTCTTGGTCTATATAGTTTCGTATGGACTTTGTTTTGTGATTGGGGTATAGAATACAGCAAAGCAGACAAAGATAGTATAGCAGAGCTAGGTGCGATATACAAAGAGACACTGAAAATAGTCTCTGTGTTTATGCCATTTATTGCGGACAATTTGTATCATAGGTTAAACGGCACAGATATAAAAGATAGCCCATCGCTTATGGTCATGGCATTTCCAGATGAGAAAAATATAGCAAAAGATGAACAAATAGAAGAAAGCTTTGAGACCATCAAGACTATCATCACTGCTATAAGACGAGCAAAAGTTCACATAGATATGGGCAACTCTCTCGTGCCAAAAGTATATATAGAGACAAAAAACAAAGATTTTGATATAGATGTAGCAAAAAAATATATCCAAAAACTAGCAAAAGTCCAAAGCATAGAGCTAACCAGCGAAAAGATAGCAGACAGTGTAGTAGATGTGAGTGATGATATGACAATATATGTGCCGACAGCCGATATAGATATGAGCAAAATCAAGACAAAACTCCAAAATCAAAAAGCCAAACTCTCAAAAGAATACGACAAACTCAAGGGCATGTTGTCCAACAAAAAGTTCATAGCCAATGCTCCACAAAAAGTTTTGGACGAAAATAAAGAAAAATATGCTATTATAGAGAAAAATATAGAAAATATAGATAAACAGATGGAGAATATAATATGAGAAAATATATAAAATATATAATGATAAGCGGTGTTGTGTTCGCTATGAGCTCGTGTAGTGTCAAGCAAGATATGGAAGTAGTCCATATGGTAAGTGTCAAAAAACAAAATACGATATTTATGGCGAAACTTCTAAAAGACAACAAAGAACAACAAAGCAAATACATAAAAATTATAAAGTTTGCAAAAGACGGCGACACTATAGATGACTATGGTTATCTCAAGATCATAGACAAACCACCACTTGGAAACAGTAGCTATATAGATATAAATACAGTCGTCCTAAACGAGATATTTGTGGACAATTATGACAGAGTTTATCTAGCTGGAACAACATCGACAAAAGACAAAAAAGTGATCATATGGAAGTTTTCAAAGACAGGTCAGCCTGATCTGTCTTATGGAGAGGACAAAACTCTAAACCATATTGTTCTGTCTGGACTATGTAGTGACATGAGCAAACGACAGATAACGACAGATCAGCAAAACAACTTTTATCTCATATGTGCCGGCAAAGACGACAAAGCAAAAGAGGTTTTGTATATAAGAAAATACGACATAGATGGCAAACTTATAGAGAGTTTTGGAAAAAACGGGGTGTCGGTCTTGTAGTCCCAGATGCCATTTCAACTCAAACGATACAAAGCAGTCGCACAAAAACTTGTGCAACAATTTTTGATAGAAGATGTGCAACTACCTATCTCTGTGGCACAAAGATATATAGCTAAAAATCGTGTGTACGATGAGTTTGGCAACAACATCAAACACAAACAAAAGCTCAAAACCAACTTTGTAGATATAGCTGTGTTTGAGCCAGTAACCAAAGGACTACAGCCACTGTTTTCAAACAGATTTTTCGCTATATTTGACAAGCCATCTGGTATCATGGTGCATCCTACCTCAAGAGACACAAAGTATTGTTTGTTAGATGAGGTGCGATATCACTTTGGAGATAGAGCAAATCCCGCTCACCGTATAGACACAGGCACATCTGGACTAGTCATAGCTACCATAGACAAGCACACAGATACTATTTTGAAAACTATGTTTGAAAACAGACAAATAACCAAAGAATACATAGCTATAGTTTCTGGCAAGATAGACAAAACCATGACGATAAACTCACCGATACAAAAAGCCACAGATAGCTTGATAGGTATCAAAATGCAAACAGATCCAGACGGAAAGCCTAGTCTCACGACTGTGTCGCCTATCTTTTATGACAAAGCAACAAATACAACCAAGATAAAAGCCATGCCAACCACAGGCAGACAGCACCAGATACGAGTCCATCTAGATAGCATAGGACACACGATATTGGGTGATACTTTGTATGGTATAGATGAGACCATAGCAGACAAAATTTTGACAAAAACAGCAGACAGGCAAACCATACTTAAACACACAAAAGCTCCACGACTTATGCTTCAAGCAAACAGACTGAAGTTTGAGTTTGAAAAAAAAATATATGATATATACTCAAAACAAAATTTAAAATAAATCAATTTTTTTTGAGATAGTTTAAGTTGATTTGGATAAAATAGCACACAAAGCAACTCTAAAAATTGATAAACAAGGATATCAATTTTTAGAGTTGCTATAAAAAAGGAAAAATATGAGTAAATATATAGAATTAACAGAAGATAATTTTGACGAGACAACCAGCAGTGGTGTTTCTTTGGTGGATTTTTGGGCTCCTTGGTGTGGTCCTTGTAGGATGATAGCACCAGTTATAGATGAGCTAGCGGTAGAGTTTGATGGCAAAGCAAAGATATGCAAAGTAAACACAGACGAGCAACAAGAGTTATCTGTGAAGTTTGGAGTGCGAAGCATACCTACTATCATATTCATGAAAGATGGAGAAAAAGTAGACGAACAAATCGGAGCTTCTTCAAAAGAAGCACTGGCTGAAAAGTTAAACTCTTTGATATAAAAGAGTCTCTTCTGGGCTTTTGCCCAGAAGATAAAATACAAAGGAAAAATATGTTGGATTTAGCGATCATAGGTGGAGGTCCTGCTGGTATGACGGCTGGACTTTATGCCACTAGAGGTGGGTTGAAAGATGTCGTTTTGTATGAGCTCGGATTACCAGGAGGGCAGATAACTCAAAGTAGTGAGATAGAAAACTACCCCGGTCAAAAAGAGATAGTCTCTGGTATGGAGCTTATGAGTAGCTGGCCAGAACAGTCAAAGGCATTTGGTCTAAAACACAGTATGAACGAAGTAGCAAAGATAGTTAAATCAAGCGATATTTTCACTTTAACACTAACAAACGGCGAAAAAATATCAGCAAAAACCGTCATCATGGCGACAGGGTCCAAGCCAAAAAAGGCGAGACTAAAAGGCGAGGATAAGTATTTTGGCAAGGGTGTCAGCACTTGTGCCACTTGCGATGGGTTTTTTTATAAAAATCAAGAAGTCGTAGTAGTAGGCGGCGGTGATACGGCACTAGAAGAGGCGATACACTTAAGCCATATTTGCAAGACGGTGCACTTGACATATAGGGGCGATAAGTTTCGAGCATCGCCAAATACTGTAGCTAGAGTACAAAAACTAGCAAACATAAAGATATATTTCAACACGATAGTAGATGAGATAATAGGAGACGACAGCGGTGTATCGCAAGTCAATATCAAAAATAAAAAGACAGATAGTATAGAAAAGCTCAAGCTACAAGGTATATTTATATTTGTAGGGCGAGATGTTTTAAACGAACCTCTAAGACAAGACGATGGCGGATTTTTGTGCGATACAAACGATAGTGGCGAGATAATAGTAGATCTCAAGATGCAAACTTCAGTTCCAGGACTTTTTGCTTGTGGTGACATAAGAGCTGATTCGCCCAAGCAAGTAGTTTGTGCAGCAAGCGACGGTGCTATAGCTGGTATCGGTGCTATATCGTATCTAGGCTAGTAGATATATGAGAGATATTTTAAATATAGGGTTAAATCTATTTTTGGTAGGGGTTGTATCTTTGATGCTAGGCTGTGCTCCAAAATATGACTTAGAAAACTACAACAAACCAGCTGTATATTGGTATGACAAAATACTCAAAGATATCTCAAAAACATATCTCGATGATGCTGACGATAGTTTCATATCACTTCGTAGCGAACACTCAAGATCGTTATATATAGAACCTGCTATGATATTGTTGCTCAAGATGCATATGAACAAAGATCAATACAAGATGGCAAACTACTATGCCGATGAATATATCATGACATATCCTCTAGGCGATAGTATAGACTATGTCCGCTTTTTGAAACTCAAAGCTGGATACAACTCTATGCTACACAGATATAGACAACAATCCAAACTAGATGAAACAGTCATGGCAGTGGAGCAGTTTGTCAAAGAGTATCCAGATACAATATATATACACCTAGCAAACGATATGCACACTAGACTCAAGATGTCTCAACACCAGTTTAACCTCAGTGTATCTGAACTATATGGAAGAATAGGCAAGCCAAAGGCGGAAAAGTTTTATAAAAAAAAGGCGGAAAACTCCAGCGACAACAAGGACTACAAAGAAGCCAAAACTCCGTGGTATATGATGTTGTTTGAGGAGGGGCATTTTTGACAAATGATATAAAACTACCTCAAAATCTACCTGCTATCATCATAGACGATCTGTTTTTGTATCCGTTTATGATAGCTCCTATATTTTTTGAAGATGAGCAAAATATCAACTCTATCAACTACGCACTCGAGCACGATACACCTATAGTAGTCGTAGTCAAGAAAAGTTTAAATAGCAACAAAATCGACAACTTTTATGATGTAGGTGTAGTAGGCACTATCATGAGAAAAGTAGCCATGCCAAACAACAAAGTCAAAATACTTTTCAAAGGTGTCGGCAAATGTGCCACGACAGATATAGTCAAAGGCTCACCGCTCATACTATCTGTCTCACATCTAGTGCAAAAAAGATACGACAAAGACCGTGTAGATGCTATGCTAAAAATACTCAAAATAGCTATCTTGAAATACTCAAAACTCAACAAAAAATTTCCCACAGATCTGATAAACACCATAAATACCAACGATGATCCCAGTAGAACTACTGACTTGATATCGTCTGTATTGACTATACCTATCAAACCTTCGTATGTGCTGTTCAAGCAAACCGATATAGAGTTACGACTAGTTATGCTAGTAGAATATATCAACGAACAAATAGAAGCACTCAAACTTCAACAAACAGTACAAAACGAAGTAAATAGAAAGATACACAACACAAATGAAAAGTATTTTATAAAAGAACAGATAAAAAATTTACAAAATAAACTAGATGATGGAAGTGGCGACAAACAAAAAAAACAAAAAAAGAATCTCAAAAAACTCAAAAAACTCAAAAGTCATATGAGTGCAGATGGCTACAAAGAGTGCAAAAAGATAGCCCAAAGACTCTCAAGACTTCACCAAGACCAGCCAGACACTACATTACTAGAGACATATTTGGAATATGTGTTTGATATACCGTTTGGCAAATACAGCGACAAAAATATATCCATAGACGAGATACAAACACAGCTAGACCGTGACCACTTTGGGCTAGAGGCACCAAAAGACAGGATAGTGGAGTTTTTTGCAGTCAAACAGCTGTTCAAACAAAACCACAACACTAGAACCAAAAGTGGCACTATAGTCTGTTTTGTAGGTCCTCCGGGTATAGGCAAAACATCACTGGCAAACTCTATATCAAAAGCTCTAGGACGGTCGCTTGTCCGTATAGCTCTGGGCGGACTTGACGATGTCAATGAACTGCGAGGTCACAGACGGACATATGTAGGAGCGATGCCCGGACGGATAGTCCAAGGTCTCATGAGAGCAAAAAATATGAACCCAGTTGTAGTGCTAGATGAGATTGATAAGATAGGACGAGGACACAAAGGCGACCCTACTTCTGTGATGCTTGAAGTGCTAGACCCAGAACAAAACAGCAGTTTCCAAGACCTATATCTCAACTTTGATATAGATCTGAGTCGATGTTTGTTTATAGCTACGGCGAACACTACTTCTACTATACCTCCTGCTTTGCGAGACCGCATGGAGTTTGTGTGGCTTAGTAGCTATACACCGCTCGAAAAATACAACATAGCTATAAATTATCTTATTCCACAGGAGCTAAAAACCCACGGCATTCAGCGGGATGCTGTGCATATAAGTCCAAACTGTATCAAGACAATCATAGACAACTACACTAGAGAATCAGGTGTGCGAAATCTCAGGCGAGTTTTTGCTAAACTATTTAGGAAGGTTGCTAGAGAGTTGCTCAAAGAAAACAAACCAGTGCAGATAGGTTTGACAAATATCAAAAAATATCTCAAAAAACCGATATTTAAGATAGAAAAAGCAGAAAATACGGCCAAAATAGGTTTAGTGAGTGGGCTAGCTTGGACAGCAGTGGGTGGTGATACATTGACGATAGAAGCTGCGAAGATCAAAGGCAAAGGAGTGCTTAGTCTCACTGGAAGTTTGGGCGATGTCATGAAAGAGTCAGCAAAGATATCGCACACTGTCGTCAAGACTATCATAGATGGCACACAAAACAGCACAAAAACACCGATATTCAACAGCTACGATCTCCATATACATATACCTAGCGGAGCTACACCAAAAGATGGTCCAAGTGCTGGTATCACTATGGCAGTAGCTATCTATTCTATATTAAAAGATGTGAAAGTATGGCAAAACATAGCTATGACTGGTGAGCTGTCGCTCAAAGGCGATGTGCTACCAATAGGCGGTCTCAAAGAGAAGCTCATAGCCGCATACAAAGCAGGAGTCAAAGAGGTGCTGATACCATACAAAAATTATCAAGACGACATAGACGATATACCAAAAGAGGTGCTGCAACATATCAAGATATCGCCAGTTAAAACTATACTAGAGGTGATGGACAAAGTATTTGAGAAGTAGCACATACACGACGACAAATATCGTAGTATTTTTGTCTAGTTTAGCATATCTATCTATGCAGTATTATGAAAACAGCTATGCGGTGTTTGGGTTAAATATGATGTTTGTGCAATACAACTTTTGGTGGCAACCGCTCTCTAGTATGTTTATGCATGGAGGTTTGCTACATATTGTCATGAATATGGTGATACTTTTTCAGTTTGGCAATATCATAGAGCAAGCATATAGCAAAAGAGTTTTCTTTTTGTTGTATTTTGTAGGCGGTGTGGCTACATCTATCTTGGCTTTTGGCTATATATATGCTTTTGATATGACAGACCACAACATAGTAGGAGCATCTGGAGCGATATCTGTGTTGATAGGATTTGTAGCCAGTGTCGATAGTAGCAAGACCAGACCCATGACTATATGGATACTCGCTATATCGTTTTTGCCTTTGGTGTTGGGACTAAATATCGCATGGTATGCTCATCTTGCTGGGTTTGGTATAGGGTATATAGCAGGACTAGTTGCTACAAAAAAGTTCTTGAGTATTTGAAAGTTTGGAAAATTTATCTTAACTAGATATAATACAAAAAAGATCGAAGGTATAGTGTGGTAAATCTATTCAATCATGACAAAAGAGCAAACGGTCAATACTTTACATCTTATAATCCTTTTGAAAATCAAGCATTTGATGAGTGGTGTCGTGAGTGTAATATCACAAACACTACGATACTAGAACCATTTGCAGGGTCCAACAATCTTATCACAATGTTGCAAAATTTATCACTGTGCAATAGTTTCAAATCATTTGATATAGAACCACAAAACAAAAATATACAAAGACAAGACACTTTAAAAGATTTTCCTACAGGCTACAAAGTTTGTGTTACAAATCCACCATACCTAGCCCAAAACTCTGCCTCAAGACGAAATATAGATTATCCCGCTACTACATATGATGATATGTATAAATTTAGCTTAGAGAAATGTCTGGATAACTGCGACTATGTAGCAGCGATAATACCGGCTTCTTTTATAAATGCAAATATATTTTTGAGTAGATTGTCTGCTTATATTTTATTGAACACAAAGATGTTTGATGACACAGACCACCCTGTATGTCTGGCTTTGTTTAGCAAAAACCCAACACCGACAAAAGTTTATGACAATCAAAAATATTTGGGCTTATTGAAAGATCTGAAAAATAAGCTACCAAACCCAACAAAAAAAACCAATATGAGATTTAACGACAAACAAGGCAAGCTAGGCTTGATAGCTATAGACAACACAAAAACCCCATCTATCAAGTTTTGTGACGGCGACTTGATAGATACAAACAAAGTGAGCCACAGCTCTAGGTCTATCACAAGAATATCTATAGATGCAGATATAAACAAACTTATAGTTCAGCTCAACCACACTATCTCGTCTCTACGAGAAAGCACAGGTGATATATTTTTGACACCATTTAAAGGGATGCGAGCAGACAACAAATATCGCCGAAGGTTGGATTATAAACTTGCCAGAGATGTTATAAACGAGGTATATTTTTCATCATAAATTGTCCAAATTATACAAAGCAAAGTTAGTTTAAATTTAATATGATAAAATCCAGCACAAAAAAAGATTAGGTATTTATATAAAATATCTAACAAAAAGGAAAAATATGAAAATTGTAAAATTTGGTTCGCTCTTGTCAGCGATAATGTTGTGGGCGGTATTTGCCACACAAATAGATGCAAGTAGTGTAAACGATAGCCGTAGCAAAGATGAAACTGCCAAAACAAACCATATCAATAAACTTTGGTTAAGTTACAATCAAGCAGGCAACAAATTGCACAAAGAGCTTGGCAGGTCAAGAAATATTTTATCGGAGTATTCAGAATATGTAGTTTCCAAATCTTATGGTGGTAAGCTTTTGCCAACATCGTTTAAAAGTGCAGATATGAAAGTAACTAAAAACAACAAAGAGACTCTATATCAAATCAAAGCAAGAAAAGTAGACAAACTATCAGCTACTAGCCTTGGTAAGATAAGGTCATGGAAGTTTGATTATCTAGTGGTGGTTATATTCAACCATGACGGAAAACTTTTGAAAGCTTTGGAAGTGCCAGTAGATATTGCAAAAGACTACGCAAAAAAAAGCAGCTACGAAAATGGACAAATCATCACAACTACAAAAGATTTTTTCAATAACCCAGACATAAAAGATATTACAAAAAATATACAAAAAATATTGTAGTCTCTATATCTAGTGTGACTTGAGCATTTGCAGTCAAATTTTGCTCGTGAGTTTCTTTTTAATTGTGATTTTATTATCAAATTTTTGTATTGCTTTAAACTCTTTTGGATAAACTACACAAAGTTTTTGACAAACAAAGGATCATAGATGACAAAAAGAATATTGGTAAAGTTTTCAGGCGAAGCTCTCGCAGGAGATGACGGACAAGGCATAGACACAAAGGTGCTAGACTACATAGCAAAAGAGATCAAACTGCTAGTAGAAAACGATATAGAAGTAGGCATAGTCATAGGTGGTGGCAATATTATACGAGGTGTGACAGCAGCTAGAGATGGTGTGATACGGCGAACAAGCGGCGACTATATGGGTATGCTGGCTACTACTATAAATGGCATAGCTATACTGGAGTCTCTTGAACATATAGGAGTAGAAGCTAGACACCAAACCGCTATCAAGATGGAGCAGATCTCAGAGCCATTTATAGTCAGGCGAGCTACGAGACATCTAGAAAAAGGTCGTGTAGTGATATTTAGCTCCGGCACTGGCAATCCGTTTTTTACCACAGACACAGCAGCTACATTGAGAGCTAGCGAGATAGAGGCATCTATACTTATCAAAGCTACAAAAGTAGATGGTGTATACGACAAAGACCCAGAAAAATACAGCGATGCCGTCATGCTCAAAACTATCACATATGATGAAGCACTCAAAGACCAGATTAAGGTCATGGATGATACAGCTATAGCACTGGCCAAAGACAACAACATACCCATAGCAGTAGCAAATATGGGCAAAAGGGGCAACCTGCTAGATATCGCAAACGGTATATATGACAACTGCTCGATAGTGTTCTGATGGACTCTGTATATAAGCTAAACATAGAGCGAGCGGTGCTAAGCTCTATCATATTTGATGACAATATTATAGAAGATGTGTTGGGCATATTAATGACAAAAGACTTCTATTTTCCAGCTCATGCATATATATTTGATATTATGCAAAAACTACACAACGACAATATGCCTATAGATGAAGAGTTTATACGACAAAAATCTGACAAAAAAGAGCTAGATGAAGAGGTGCTACTAGAGATAATCTCATCAAATCCTATATCAAATATAGGTGCATATATCACACAGATCAAAGATGGTGCAGTCAAAAGAGAGCTAGCATCACTTGCTCTAGTGATACAAAAAGAGGTAGAAAACGAAAACAATAAAGCATCGCAGTCGCTAGATATAGTCCAAAACGAACTATACAAGATCAGCACAGACCAAGCTAGTGTAGATATAAAAGATATGCCAACAGTGGTGCAGGAGACTTTGGATCATATACAGCTTATGAAAAACAAAGGCGACAGCTATCTCATAGGTGAGACTACAGGATTTCGTGAGCTAGACAAACTTACCACAGGATTTGGTGATGGTGACTTGATAATCATAGCAGCACGACCATCTATGGGCAAAACAGCTTTGATGCTCAATATGCTACTTAAAAATATAGAAGCAGGCAAAGGTGTTGTGGTATTTTCACTGGAGATGCCAAGCCATCAGCTACTTCTACGAATGCTAAGTATCAGGACATCTATACCACTCCAAGACCTACGGATGGGCAAGCTAAATGATAAACAATTTACACAGCTGAGCAAAGCAACTGACGAGCTAAACAGTATGAAACTGTGGGTAGATGATGGAGGTGTACTAAATATAAATCAACTTCGTGCAAGAGTGCGAAAAATAGCACAAAACAAGGAGAACAATATATCTATGATTATGATTGATTATCTACAGATGATGGTCGGCACCACGACCAAAGACAGACACCTAGAGATAAGCGAGATAAGTAGAGGCTTGAAGATGCTAGCGCGAGAGCTAAATATCCCCATAGTGGCACTCTCACAGCTAAACAGAGTACTAGAAAGCAGACCAGACAAACGACCAATGCTTAGCGATCTTCGTGAGTCAGGAGCTATAGAGCAAGATGCGGATATTATCATGTTTGTGTATCGTGACGATGTGTATCAAGAGCGAGAAGAAAAGAGGAAAGAAAAAGCAGCCAAAGACAAAGGCGAGGTATATAAAAGTAAGTTTATAGGCAAAAAAGAAGAGGAAGCAGAGATAATCATAGGCAAACAACGAAATGGGCCCACCGGCACTGTCAAGCTAACATTTCAAAAAGACAAAACTAGATTTGTAGATCAATACACAGGATCGCAACCTACAGTCAGTGAGTTTGAAGGACAGGTTAATACGGAGCAAATCACCAAGATAGATATGCCAAGTGGTATATAGTTTGTTTTTAGCTATATAAGCTATCTCGTCTAGTCGGCACATATCCGCTGTTTTTTATGAGACCTACAAACTCATCTTGTCTCATACCGTCTTTACTTTGTGCCCCTGCTGCACTGTTTATCGACTCTTTTTCTATAGTGCCGTCTAGGTCATCTGCTCCAAACTCTTGAGCGACTAAGGCTAGCTTGATAGTAGATGTCACCCAATATGCTTTGATATGTTCGAAGTTATCAAGCACCAACCTAGATATAGCTATGGTCTTGAGTATCTCCACTGCTGTGAGAGGTTCTTTTATGTTTAGGTAGTTGTTTTGTGTCTGATATACTAGAGGTATAAAGCAGTTAAATCCACCGGTGCTGTCTTGTAGGTGTCGTAGTCTCATCATATGGTCTATCCTATGCTCCCTGTTTTCTATGTGTCCAAACAGCATGGTGGCATTTGATTTTCTGCCTTTTTGATGCCATAGTTTATGAATTTTAAGCCAATCTTCACTACCAACTTTGCCTCCACAAACTCGTTTTCGCACGGTCTCATCAAATATCTCAGCTCCACCTCCGGGCATAGAATCCACTCCGCTGTCACACATCATATCTATGATTTGCTTATAAGTTTTGTTGTGCTGACAACTTAGAAAATGTATCTCTGCTGCTGTGAGAGCCTTGATATGTAGCTTGGGGTGTTTTGCTTTGATTTTGGCAAATATATCCATATACCAACCCAACGAAACATCGCTGTTGTGAGCAGATACCATATGCACCTCATCTATGCTATTTTTGATACTTTTATCTATATCATCTAGTATTTGCTCATGTGTCATAGTGTATTGGAGCGGATTTTTGCGACTAGCACTAAAGCTACAAAACTGGCAAACATCTTTGCATACATTTGTGGGGTTTATATGTTTGTTTATGTTGTAAAATGTTTTGCTACCATACTTTTGTCGTCGAACTTTTGTCGCCATCTGTCCTAGCTGTATCAAGTCCATATCGTATAAAGCAAGTGCCTCGTCAAATCCCAGTCGTGGTGTCTGTGTCATCAATATTATCCTGTATTGTTTGTTCTATTTATATCAAATAGATTTTTAAGTTTTTCTTTTAAATTAAAAATCATTTTCCATATCTAGTGTTTTAATATATGTTTCAGGCTTTTGATTGTGTTTTAGTGTTGCATAAGCATATATTTTAGCTTTGCTGTCAACTTTTATCTATCGCTTTGATGATACATAAATCACAATCAAACCCTCTGATCTAGAATATTTGTTCCTTTTTTATTTGATATTATAGCATTTTTAAATAAATTTTAGCTTTTATTTAAAGATATGAACAAAAAAGGAACAAATATTCTCGATAAGATGGTTCAATTTGAACTCATGGTTAACCAAACCAAAACCACACAAACACAAAGAATATTTAGATACAATACAAAAGGAGCAACAATGACGACATATAGCCCAGATTATTTGGACAAAACAAGCATATTTACATCCAAGCAGCTACACTATTTAGCAGAGTTAAGCAGCAAACTATTTTTGTCCAATTTTTTGTCCAACAAAAGCTACATAGATAAGTTTGGAGTGGATTTTATCCACATATCTGCACAAATAGAGGGCAGCACTTATGACAAGCTAGATACCCAAATCTTGATACAATACGGCATAACAGCAGACGGCAAAAGATACAGTAAATTGATATTTACCCCAGCTGAGAAAAATACCAAAGAGTATTTGCGAGCTATTGTTGACTATTATGAGACTGGCGATCATGGTTTGTTTGTAGGTTATTTTATAGATAGCTACAAAAAGATTGCAGATATGATAGTCTGTATAGAACAGTCCAGGACAGATGAGACCAATAGATCTAGTGTCAAAACTCAAAAATCAAAATATAGATACAATAGTGTATAATATAAATATAGCAAACACAGACCATATCAACCAAAAAGATGCACAACTCACACGGCTTTTTGTATCCTCTACCAAAGTGCGAAAATATATTTTGGGTGTAAATAAGTTCACCAAATCGGTACAAAAATATGTTCGTGTAGATGGAGTTGTGGATGATTTTACCAGAGTTCAAACATCCAGAAATAAAAACATATTACACATAGACGATATACCAAAAGATGCTATAGTCCTAGTGGTATCTACCGCAAGTGTGCTAGAAGTAGCACAAAAGCTAGACGATATGGGTATAGACAATCTAAACTACACGAGCTTTTATAGGTTTGCTACTTTTGATCTAGTAGCACCACCTTTTATGGTTGATTTTGCAGATGATTTTGCTAACAATTGTGACAAATATGAGGCTACATATCATCTACTAGCAGACGAGAAGTCAAAAATGATATTTGAAAAGATTATCAACTTCAAACTCACATTTGATATAAAGTTTATGAGAGGATTTACAAACGACTACAGCGGACAATATTTTGACCAAACTATACTGCCAGATATGCCAAATATAGTTTTCGTAGATGGTGGCGGATATATCGGCGATACAGCCAGGCAAGTAGTGAATATTTATCCAAACTTCCAAAAGATATATCTACTAGAACCAAATAAAAAAAATATAACCATAGCCAAAAAGAGGCTCAAAAATATAGCCAACATCCAGTTTATTAATATCGGTCTATGCAACAAAAAGGCGACACTCAATTTCGATGAAAACAGGTCGTTTTCTGCTCTATATGGAGACGGAGCGACCAGTGTCTGTGTGGATAAACTGGATAATATCATCAAGCAAAAGGTAGACTTCATAAAGCTAGATATAGAAGGAGCAGAACAAGATGCTATAGACGGAGCTACACAAACCATAGCTAGATATACTCCTGTGATAGCTTGTTGTATCTATCACAAAGCCGATGACTGGCACAAGATACCACAAAAAATATTGAGCATAAATGATAGCTACAAGATATATATCCGACACTATATGGAGGGTATATTTGAGACGGTTATGTATTTTATACCAAAAATATAGCCAAAATCATATTTATAAGAATTTTATGGTAAAATAAATCAAAACAGTAGTGCCTATGCAGACACCGTCAGTGCAGATAGATACCATCTGGTGCGACTCTTATCACTGTGTATTTATTTTAATATATTTTCTAGTAGCATTGAGCGGAGCTGTGCTGTTTGAAAAGATAGACAAAGTCATAGCTATATTGTCTGTAGTTGTATTGTCTATCATCATATATATCATAGGGTTTAGCATGGTTTATGCTGTGGGGACTTTCGCTGTATTGTCGGCTGTGGGGAGTATGCAACAAAGGTAGATGTCTAACACAGAGGGTTCAATTTTAAATTTACTAGTCTCTAGCTTGTCTCACTCATGCCTTGCTAGTAACTAGTTACTAGCAACTAGATACTAGAAAACCAGTCTCCAGCAAACCAGTCTCTAGTCTCTATACAAAAGAGATATATGCCATCTGTGTAGCATCGCCCCTTCGTATCCTTGTCTTGATAATCTTGGTATATCCACCTGGTTTTTCTTTGTAGTTGGTGGCTATCTCATTTACTAGCTTTTTGGTGCTTTCTTTGCATTGGAGTTTTGCAAATACTTGTCTGTGGGCATTTGGTGTGCCTACTCTTGCTTTGGTGACTAGTCGCTCTACATATCGCCGAAGCTCTTTGGCTTTTGGGACTGTAGTCTCTATCTTCTCATGCTCTATGAGTGATATGGTCAAATTTTCTAGCAGTGCCTTTCTGTGCGATGCTGTCCTGCTTAGTTTTCTATATCCGTGCTTGTGTCTCATGTTTTAATCCTTTTTGCCTATTGTTTCTTCTATTTGTTTTCTCAATGTTGCCGATACTAGCTCATCTAATGGCTCATCTATTGGATATCCTAGCTCTTTCATTTTAGCCGATAGTTCGTCCAGCGATTTCTTGCCTAAGTTTTTGATATTTTCAACCTCTACATCACTCATAAGTGCTATCTGCCCTACATATTTGAGCCCAGCTTTTTCTAGTGAATTGAATCCTCTAGCAGATAGCTCTAGCTCACTTATGCTTTGCATAAATACTTTGGTATCTATAGCTATGTCGTCATTTTCTTTTGTCGTAGTGATTTTGTCCAGATGAAATATCTTGTTAAATACTGACATCTGTTTGTTCATAGTCGCTACGGCTTCTTTCATAGCATCTACAGGCGATATTTGACCATCTGTTTTGATAACAAAGTTGATCCGCTCAAAGTTTGGATTGTCATCTACTAACACTTTTTGTATATCATATACTACATTTTGAACAGGTGTAAAAAATGCATCAAGTGGTATAAATTCCTCTGCTACCATATCCTTGGTCTCTTCGCTTGGAGTATATGCTATGCCTTTTTGTATCACCAAAGTAAAGTTTAGCTCACATTTATCATTGATAGTCGCTAGTGGCATATCGCTATTTACTACTTCTATATCTGCATTTTCTAGCTCTTTGCCAGTAATCGACCCAGCTCTATCAAAGCTATAATCCACAGTCACTTCATCTATATTTTCATCTTTGATCTTAAATCTTAGTGCCTTTAGATTTAAGATAAACAGTGCAGCATCTTCTACCATACCTTTGAGCGAGTCAAATTCATGTGCTACATTTTCTATCTTGACAGCTATGGGCGCGAAACCCACTGAACTACTCATAAGTATTCGCCGTAGTGGGTGTGCTAGAGTTATAGCATGTCCGCTTTCAAACGGATATACAGATACTTTTGCTTTGTTTTCGTCTAACTCTTCTACTTCCACATGTTCTGCGGTCATGAGAGAGTATCTATTTTTGCTCATGTTTGTTCCTTTATTTTGAGTATAGTTCTACTATAAGTCTCTCTTCTACTGGTATCTTTATCTCTTCTCTTTGTGGGACTCGTGAAAGTTTGCCAGATATTTTTGTGACATCTACCTCTACCCAATCCACTATACCAGTCTGATTTGTCAGCTCCAAAGCGCGAACTATCTGGACATTTGATTTGTATTTTTCTTTTATAGTTATGGTTTGTCCTATCTTGACTTGAAATGACGGTATATCTACCTTTTTGCCATCTACTAGCACAAGTCCGTGTGATGTAAGCTGTCTAGCACTAGCTCGTGTAGTAGCAAAGCCCATACGATATACTATGTTGTCAAGTCTTGTCTCTATGAGCGATATGAGGTTTTCACCTGTGTTGCCGTCTTTTCTCGCTGCTTCTTTGAAGTACCCTCTAAACTGTTTTTCTGATATACCATACATAAACTTCGCTTTTTGTTTCTCTTGAAGTTGTAGTCCGTATTCTGAAAGTTTGCCTCGTTTTTGTCCATGTTGCCCTGGGGCATATGGTCGTTTTTCCAAAGCGGATTTACCGCTGAGTCTTCTTTCGCCTTTGAGTCCTAAGTCTGCATTTAGTCGTCTTTCTAGTCTCTCTACTGGTCCTGTCCATCTTGCCATATTTGCTCCTTATACTCTTCTTCGTTTTGGTGGTCTACACCCATTGTGTGGCATAGATGTTACATCTTTGAACCACTTTACATTGATACCTTCTATAGCTCCTACAGCTTTGACTGCAGTATCTCTACCAGAGCCTGGACCTTGGACTTTGATACCTACATTTCGTATGCCGTGTTCTTTTGCTTTTGCTACTGCATCTTCTACTGCTGCTGTCGCCGCAAATGGTGTGGACTTTTTGCTTCCTCTGAAACTCAAGTTTCCAGCACTACTCCATGCAATTGCATTGCCACTGTTGTCTGTGATAGTGACCATAGTGTTGTTAAATGTAGCTGCTATATGGACTATACCATCAGCTATATTTTTCTTGGGCGCTTTTTTCTTTGTTATTTTTCTTTTTGCCATCTTTTATCCTTATTTTGCAGCCGCACCGACTGTCTTTTTCTTGCCTTTTTTGGTTCTAGCATTTGTCTTGGTTTTTTGACCACGACATGGTAGTCCAGCTCTGTGTCGTAAGCCTCTATATGATCCTAGATCCATAAGAGTCTTTATATTCATAGCGGTTTGTTTTCGCAAATCACCCTCTACGGTGTAATTTTTCTCTATCTCGTTTCGTATAGATGCTGCCTCCTCGCTAGTTAGTTCACTAGCTCGTTTGTTTGGGTCTATACCTGTGGCTTTTAATATCAACCGTGAGCTATGAAGCCCTATACCAAATATATATGTCAAAGCATATTCTAGTCTCTTTTTGTTGGGGAGATCCGTCCCTGCAATTCTTGCCATATTTTATCCTTGTCTCTGTTTGTGTTTTTTGGTCTCGCAGATCACTCTGACTACACCTTTACGTTTGATGATCTTGCATTTACCGCACATCTTTTTCACTGAAGCTCTCACTTTCATATCTCTGTCCTTCTGTTTTTTTCATCTCAATAGGCAATATCTCTACGACCAACTCTTTATAGTTGCTATGAAGCGACTACAAAAACTTCTTTTATGTTTGAGAATGAACTAGTATTTTATCTAAACAAGCTGAATCAAACTCACAAAACGACATAATTTGACAAATTTACATATTTTGTGTCTATTTTTATAATTTTATGATAAAATCCACAAATATGATAAAACGAATAAAAACTAGAAAGCTACACATAGGCGATGTGCCTATAGGTGGCGACAGCCCAATATCGGTGCAAAGTATGACCTGGACAAAGACTACGGATATACCCGGCACCATAGCACAGATACGACTGCTGCACTTTAGCGGTGCCGATATAGTGCGAGTAGCCGTGCCAGATATGCCTAGTGCTGTGGCTTTGAAGCAAATATGTAGCCAAACTTCTATGCCAATTGTAGCCGATATTCACTTCAACTATCGTCTAGCTTTAGAAGTAGCTCCACATGTGCAAGCTGTGCGATTTAACCCTGGAAACATAGGCGACAAAAACAGGATCAAACTCATAATCGACAGATGCAAAGAGTTTAAAATACCTGTGAGAGTGGGGGTGAACTGTGGTTCGCTTGAGTCAAAGTTTGAGGACAAATATGGACAAACTGCCAAAGGTATGATCCAGTCTGCTTTGTACAATATCAAATACCTAGAAGACCTAGATTTTCGAGATATAAAAGTAAGCCTAAAAGCCAGTGATGTCCAGCGGACTGTGGAGGCTTATAGGGGACTTCGACCGCTTGTGGATTATGCTTTTCACATAGGTGTCACGGAAGCTGGCACCCGTTTTCATAGCACTGTGAAGTCCTCTATAGCTTTGGGTAGTTTACTACTAGATGGTATAGGCGATACTATGAGAGTCTCTATGACAGGAGAGCTAGAAGAGGAGATAAAAGTAGCCAAAGCTATCTTAAAAGACAGCGGTATAGTCAAAGATGGTGTAAATATAATATCTTGCCCTACTTGTGGTAGACTTGAGGCTGACCTAGTATCGGCAGTAGCACAAGTAGAACATGCCACCAAAGATATCAAGACACCGCTGAATATATCGGTTATGGGTTGTGTAGTCAATGCCCTAGGCGAAGCAAAATCAGCAGATGTGGCTATAGCATACGGCAAGGGCAGTGGGCTTATTATCAAAAAAGGCGAGATAGTAGCAAAGCTACCGACAAAAGAACTTCTACCACGACTGTTAGTGGAGATAGACAAGTTAAAGGATGACAATTATGATACTGCTTGATGGCACAACACTAGCAAATGAGATAAAACAAAATATCAAAATCCAGACGGAGATTTTGAAAAAGCAGGATATTACTCCGGGTTTAGCGGTCATAATAGTAGGCGATGATATAGCCAGTCAAACCTATGTAGATATGAAAAGTCGTGCATGTGATATGGTGGGTATATACTCTATAATACACAAGATGCCATCAAATATCAACGAACAAAAGATAGTAGATACGATCAAAATGATGAACGACAACGACAACATAGACGGGATATTGGTGCAACTTCCACTTCCTGCCAATATAGATGAAAACAAGATCATACAAGCGATAAATCCACAAAAAGATGTAGATGGTTTTCATCCGTTTAACATAGGCTCTATCAGCTTAAATACAGATGGCTACATACCTGCTACTCCTTATGGTGTGATAAAATTGTTAAAAAAATACAGCATAAAGCTAAAAGGACAAAATGTCTGTATAGTAGGAGCATCGAACATAGTAGGCAAACCACTTATGTCGCTATTTGTAAACGAATATGCCACAGTAGAGATATGCCACATACATACAAAAGACCTAAAAGCTCACACGATAGATGCCGATATAGTATGTGTAGCAGTAGGTAAGATAGGGCTGATAACCGCCGATATGATAAAAGATGGTGCTGTAGTAGTGGATATAGGTATAAACAAAGATAGCGATGGTCGTCTCACTGGCGATGTGGATTTCGAAGCAGTATCAAAAAAATGCTCCTATATATCGCCAGTTCCGGGTGGAGTTGGTCCTATGACTATAGCTATGCTTTTGGAAAATACGATAAAATCAGCAAAAAAAAGGAAAACAGATGGATAAATTGAGATGGCTATATAGTTGGTCAAGTAGTTGGACAGGCACGGTCGTCATAGTATTGATGATAATATTTTTTGTAGCACAAGCTTTTGTGATACCTAGTGGTAGCATGAAAAACAGCATGCTAGTAGGCGATATGTTGTTTGTCAAAAAGTTCAGCTACGGAGTGCCGACTCCTACTATACCGTGGGTAGAACAAAAAGTATTGCCAGACTTTGATGGTGACGGACACTTGATAGATGGACCTAGACCCCAAAGAGGCGATATAGTAGTGTTTCGTTATCCACATGAACCCAAAGTGCATTATGTCAAACGATGTGTAGCGACAGGTGGCGATATACTGTTTGTCAAGGACAAAAAGCTACACCTACACCCAAAAGAGGGCAACAGCTATGTGCACAAAAGGTTCAAAAATTTTGAGAAGATCACCATAGATGAGAAACTTTTTGTTGTAGCTCCATATGAAAAAAGATACAAAGGCATACACCATGACAAGAGCATAACTACTTTAAATTCGCCACATACAGAGCTGTTTGAAACACCTATTATACAGGTGCCAGATGACAACTTTTTCATGATGGGAGACAACAGAGACCACAGCAACGATAGTAGATTTTGGGGGACTGTGCCATACAAATACATAGTCGGCAAGCCTTGGTTTGTATATTTTTCATGGGATATAAACAAACAGATACGATGGAACAGGATGTTTAAGTTTATAGACACTATAGAAAACGATGTAGCAAAGGCCACAAAACATGAAAAAGGAATATATTGAAAAAGTTTTTCATAGGAGTGGATCATGCAGGTATAGTGCTTAAAGATTTTGTCATAAACTATCTAGTAGATCTAGGTTATGAGGTAGAGGACTTGGGTTGTTTTGATGATAGTAGGGTTGATTTCCCCATATATGCCAAAAAGGTAGCATCTGCTGTATCTCAAAATCCAGACTCAAACGGCGTGTTGATATGTGGCACTGGTATAGGTATGAGTATCGCTGCAAACAAAATCACAAACATAAGAGCCGCTTTGTGTCACAACGAACCCAGTGCCAGGCTTGCCAGACAACACAACGATGCAAATGTGCTATGTATGGGTGCTCGTATCAGTGGCGAGGCTATGGTGGAGTCTATATTGTCCTCATGGTTAAGATACGAATTTGAGGGCGGACGGCACACAAATAGAGTCAAACTCATGGATGAAATGTGCTGACAATAGATGAAAAAAATATATCTATAGAGGATATACAAAAAGCAAAGCAGATAGAGATATCTAGCGACTGGCAGTTTGTAGCCAAGATAGACAAAGCCCACAACTTTATGATAGATAGCATAAAAGATGGCAAACCGATATATGGTATCACGACAGGCTATGGCGACAGTGGCAAAAACTATGTCAGCTACGAAGATGCCAAAAAACTACAGACAAATCTGTATCGTTTTCACGGCTGTGGTATAGGGACAAATCTATCATATAGGGTCAGTAGATATGCTGTAATCATGCGGACGATATCGCTATGCAAAGCTAGATCTGGTGTCTCTATGGAGCTACTACGGCGACTACAGATGCTAGTAGAAAAAGATATCATCCCAGTGATACCATCGCAAGGAAGTGTAGGAGCTAGTGGTGATCTAACTCCGCTTTCATATATAGCCGCCGTGATAGCAGGTGACAGAGAAGTATATTATCAAGAGAAGATATTACCTACAGAAAAAGTGTATGAAAAGTTAAAGATAAAACCCTACGAATTTGAACCCAAAGAAGCACTAGCTATCATGAACGGCACGACTATCATGAGTGCTATCGCTTTAGATGCTGTGGAGAAGTTTGAGACTATATTGGACTCTATGGAGAGTTTCGTAGCTGGTATGTTTGAAGTGCTACTAGCAGACGATACTCCTGTGAGTGATTTCGTGCACAATAGCAAACCATTTGTAGGACAAGTCCGCTGTGCTAAAAATATCAAAGAGAAGATAAAAGGCTCGAAACTCACACATGGACGAGATGACCGATATGATAAATTTTTCACCGACAACCATCTAAACATACAAGACACATATAGTATGCGGTGTGCTCCACAAGTGCTAGGAGTGATACGAGACAATTTGACTATATCCAAAAACTGGATAGAAACAGAGATAAACAGTGTAAATGACAATCCACTCATAGATGGAGAAAATGAGATTATATATACATCAGGCAACTTTTTTGGTGGTTATGTGGCACATGCTATGGATACACTCAAGATATGTGCGGCAAACCTAGCCGACCTACTCGACAAAGAGTTTGCCCTACTTGTAGACCATAAGTTCAACCGTGGATTGGGTGAAAATCTCAAGCTAACGACCCAGCCGTATTTTCACGGCTTCAAGGCTATGCAGATAAGTTTAAGCTCTCTTAGTGCCGATGTCATCAAAAACACCACGGCAGCTTCCATACACTCACGACCCACAGAGTCGCTCAACCAAGACAAAGTATCTATGGGCACAACAGCCGCACTTGATTTCGCAAAGATGATGCCGGAGCTATATCATATGTTGTCCATAGCATTTTTGGGCTTAGCTCAAGCGGTGGATATACGAGGAGCTGACAAAGTATCGCCACATCTAGCAAATATATACAAGCAGACGAGACAGACAGCCAAGCCACTATACGAAGATAGGCGGATGGATATAGATATACAAAATATATACAAAAAAGTCCAAGATGGCACATACTCTTAAAAAAGTTTTAGTCGTAGGGGCTACAGGAGATATAGGTGCACAAGTAGCCAAGCTGTTTGCTAGTAGAGGGTATTTTCTATATATCCACTACCACACAAACCACATAAAAGCCAAAAAGTTGCTAGAGGAGATAAAAAACGGCGAGCTGATACAGTTTGATATGACAGACAAAACCGCTATCAAAAATTCACTAGAAAATCTATGCGTAGATATACTGATAAACAGTAGCGGTATCACTAGAGACAACCTGCTGTTTTTTATGACAGATGAGCAGTGGAACGATGTCATAGATACCAACCTTGGCGGCAACTACTTTGTGACCAAAGCGATAGCTACAAATATGATCAAACAAAAAGCAGGAACTATAGTAAACATAGCATCCATAAGTGGTATTTGTGGCAATACGGGACAGGTAAACTATAGTGCTAGCAAGGGTGGTATAGTAGCACTGACGAAGACATTGAGCCTAGAGTTAGCCAGATACAATATCCGAGTAAATGCAGTAGCTCCGGGGGTCATAAACTCATCTATGATAGCAGAGATACCAAACCAATCGAAGCTAATATCACATATACCTATGGGACGATTTGGCGAGCCAGAAGAAGTAGCCGTGGCGACATATTTTATGGCAGTAGATGCCACATATACTACAGGACAAGTTTTAAATATATGTGGCGGTATGTGTAGAGGCTAGCAGTATAGTAGAATACAAGGTAAGCGATGAGATACTTAAAGACCAGCTAACAGACGGCGATACAGTCGCCTTTGTATAAAAGATGACAAAATAGAGCTAACTATAAGTTAGATTTGGTATTATACAAAAAAAGGATAAATATGAGAGAGATAAAATACGATGATATAGTCAAAGTAGTCAAAAATATGATAATAAAATGTGGCACAGTGTTGCCAGCAGATGCATACAAAGCTTTGCAAGAAGCATATAAAAATGAAAAATCGCAAGTAGCCAGAGAGGTGCTAGCACAGCTACTAGAAAATGCAGATATAGCAAAAGATGAACAACGGCCACTTTGTCAAGACACTGGTCTGGCAGTGTTTTTTGTGGATATTGGTGATGAGGTCAAAGTGGTCGGAGGCAACTTGCGAGATGCTCTGGACGAAGCGACTGTAGCAGGATACAAAGAGGCATATCTGCGAGCTAGTACATGTGAGCCGTTTAGTCGAGCAAACCTCAAAGACACAGTAGGATACAATCTACCTGCTATTGTGCATTTTGATATGGTACCAGGCGATAAGCTAGATATATCATATGCAGCAAAAGGTGGAGGCAGTGAAAATGTATCCAGAGCCACAGTTTTCCCACCAGCAGCAGGTAAAGAGGGTATCATAAACTATGTCAAAGAGGTTATCTCTCAAGCTGGAGGCAACCCTTGTCCGCCATTGACTGTAGGAGTGGGTATCGGTGGAACTTTTGAAAAGGCATGTATATCATCCAAACATGCTTTGTTTCGTGATATTGGTAGTATCAATGACGACAAAGAGATGGCAGATATGGAGCTAGAGATAAAAGAGGAGCTAAACCGTCTAGGCATAGGGGCTATGGGTATGGGTGGCACTCAAACTGTGTTAGCAGTGCATATAGAGGCGAACCCTTGTCATATAGCGTCGTTGCCAGTATCGGTCAATGTCCAATGCCACAGTAGCAGACATTCGCACATAACTATATAAGGAGTTTATATGAGCAAAACATACAATTTGACAACACCACTAAATGAGACAGAAACAAGACAGCTAAAATCTGGTGATATTGTGCTACTAACTGGCAAGCTATACACAGCTAGAGATGCAGCACACAAGAAGCTTACCGACTTGATAGCACAGGGCAAGGAGTTACCATTTGACATAAAAGGCAGTGTGATATATTTTGTTGGGCCCACACCTGCTAAACCTGGTGAACCCATAGGAAGTGCGGGACCAACTACAAGCTATCGTATGGATAGCTACAGTCCTACGATGATAGCAAACGGAAGCTTGGGTATGATAGGCAAAGGCAAACGAAACCAAGAAGTGCGAGATGCATGTAGCAAACACGGTGCCATATATTTTGGAGCCACAGGAGGAGCTGGGGCATTGCTAGGCAAAAAGATCAAAAGTTCTAAAATCATAGCATACCCTGAGTTAGGACCAGAAGCAGTGCGGCAGATAGAGGTAGTGGATTTTCCAGTAACCGTGATAAACGACTCACACGACAACGACTTGTATCAAATAGGCAGAGAGAAGTTTGAAGTCAAATAGCACCTCAATATAGTGGACAATCTCACCAAAGATATAAATATATTTCAAGGCATAGCTGTAGTCGTAGTAGCTCTGCTGGGTTCTGGAGTGTTTATAGTGCCGGCTATCGGTGCTTCTATATCTGGAGCAAACTCGCTACTAGCTTGGGTCTTGATAAGTTTCGCTATATTGCCTATAGCATATACTTTTGGGATATTTGGCAAGACTTATCCACATTTTGAGGGTAGTGCCTATTTTATCCAAAAGGCATTTGGTAAAAATATAGGCAAAACAGTTGGACTGATCTATCTGTCTATCATACCTATAGGTCCGCCTGTGGTCATAGTCATAGCTTCATCATACTTGACCTCTTTGTTTGGCGGTTTGTCACTTGTTGTGGCATCTGCTTTTATGATATTTATTATATATATTTTAAACCAATTTCGCTTCTCTATCTCGTCAAATATCAGTTTAGTTGTGGTGTTTGTCATACTTTGTATCATTGGTGTCATCACATATACTGCTGTATCAAAAGATACTGCTTTAGTGTTGAAATCTTTTGATAGTAGTTTCCTCACAACTATGGGTATTATGTTTTGGTGTTTTGTAGGTATTGAGGCTATATCACATATGTCAAGTGAGTTCAAAAATCCAAGCGATTTTTCCAAAGTAGCCATGAGTGGTATCATCATCGTGGGTATCTTGTATACCGCTGTAGGTTTCGCTGTGCTGAAGTTTGGTATGTATGGAGATGAGACTACAAATATCCACTCGCTTATATCTATATTTGATGATATTTTGCCTGTATATGGTGGCACTGTTTTGTCTATCGTTGGGTTTTTGATATGTTTGATAGCAGTGCATATATATGTAGCTAGTTTCACTAGGATATTGTATTCTTATAGCAAACCTACACTTACATTTCATCAGATTCTAGTAGCCATATGTATCACTATAGCTACGACTACTGCTATGAAAATATATTATAACATAGGCATAGAGAGATTGATAATGTATGCAAACGGTGTTTTCGTGTTGATATACTTTCTAGTAGCATTGAGCGGAGCTGTGCTGTTTGAAAAGATAGACAAAGTCATAGCTATATTGTCTGTAGTTGTATTGTCTATCATCATATATATCATAGGGTTTAGTATGGTTTATGCTGTGGGGACTTTCGCTGGATTGTGGGCTGTGTGGAGTATGCGACAAAGACTAGATGTCTAACTTGGAGGTTCTGTCATTAAAAACATATATCCATAGCTTATTTTGTTTCCTGTATCTATGAGCTATATAGTTTTTTAGAGATACCTTGAATATATTTTTACAGACACAGAGTTCTAGCTCTGTGTCTGTAATATTTTTTGACTATATGTTATCTATGATACTATTTAAAGTAGCAGATGGTCGCATAGCTTTTTGGGCTTTGCTGTCATCTGGATGATAATACCCACCAATATCTACGGCTTGTCCCTCTACTGCTAGAAGTTCCTCCATGATTTTGCTCTCATTTTCACTCAAAGCTTTGGCTACTGGAGCAAACTTTGCAGACAGTTCGCTGTTGTCGCCTTTTGCTAATGCATTTGCCCAATACAATGCTAGAAAAAAGTGTGAGGCTTTGTTGTCTGCCTCGCCACATTTACGGCTAGGTCCTTTGTCATTGTCAAGATAGCCACTGTTTGCTATATCTAGTGCTTTGGTCAGTGCTGAAAGTTTGGCATCTTCTTTTTTGTTGCCTATCATTCGCAATGATTCTGCTAGAGCTAAAAACTCTCCTAGACTATCCCATCGTAGGTGTCCTTCGGCTAAAAACTGATCCACATGTTTAGGAGCAGAGCCACCAGCACCAGTCTCAAATAGCCCACCACCAGCGATGAGTGGCACTATAGATAGCATCTTGGCACTAGTTCCAAGCTCAAGTATAGGATACATATCTGTCAAGTGGTCTCGTAGGACATTGCCAGTAACCGATATAGTGTCTTTGCCTTCTCTCACTCGTGCATTGGTGTATTTCGTAGCCGATGCTACATCCATGATAGGCATATCAAGCCCACTTGTGTCGTGGTTTTTTAAGTATTGTTTTACCTTTTTTATCATATTTGCATCGTGTGCTCTGTTTTTGTCTAGCCAAAATACAGCAGGATTTCCAGTCAATCTCGCTCTGTGGACTGCCAATCTCACCCAGTCTTGTATCGGTATATCTTTGACTCGGCTCATCCGCCATATATCGCCAGCTTGGACATCGTGGCTCATAAGCACTTTGCCGTTTTGTTTAACCTGGACAGTCCCAGCTTCGCCTATCTCAAATGTAGTAGGGTGGCTTCCGTACTCTTCTGCTTTTTGTGCCATCAGCCCTACATTTGCTACATTGCCCATAGTTGTCACATCATATTGACCATTTGCTACACAGTCGTCGACCATAGCTTTGTGAAATACAGCATAAGAGCTATCTGGTATGACACATACTACATCTTCTGCTTTGTCATCTTTGTTCCACATCTTGCAGCCTGTTTTTACAGCTGCTGGCATAGAAGCATCTATAATGACATCATTTGAGGCATGTAAGTTTGTGATACCTTTGCTACTATCTACCATAGCTATACGGGGTTGTGTCCCATATGTGGCTTCTATAGCTTGGATTATCTCATCTTTTTTGTCGCTATTTTCAAGTTTTTTGTACAGGTCTCCTAGACCCATATTTGAGTTGTAGCCTAGAGCATCAAACTCCTCTTGGTATTTAGCAAACACCTCTTTGAAAAATATCTCTGTAGCATGACCAAACATGATAGGATCGCTGACCTTCATCATAGTAGCTTTCAAGTGCAAAGACCACAAAGTGTCTGTGCTTTTTGCACTATCTATAGTCTCTTGATAAAACTTCCGCAAAGCAGATACAGACATAAATGTCCCATCTATTATCTCTTTGTCTTGGACATCGTTGAGCTCTTTGAGGCATTTGCCGTTTAGCTCTATGGTGACATTTGAGTTGCTATGTAACTCTACTGACTGTTCGTTTGAGAAAAAGTCTCCACCGTCCATATGTTCTACTCTTGAGCGAGAATTTTCACTCATAGCATTGAGTCTATGTGGGTTGTTTTGAGCAAACTTTTTGACTGCATCGGCTGCTCGGCGGTCGCTGTTGCCCTCTCGTAGGACTGGATTTACCGCACTTCCTAGACACACCGCATATGCTGACTTTGTTTTCTTTTCTTTGTCATTTTGTGGATCTTCTGGGTATGCAGGTATATCAAACCCTTGACCTCGAAGCTCTGTGATACAATCTATCAGCTGACCTACCGAAGCCGATACATTTGGTAGCTTGATGATGTTGCCATCTTCTTGTAGCACGACATTGCCTAGCTGGGCTAACTCATCTGTCGCTTTGCCTTGAGAGGCTAATACTCTGGCAGCTAGTGATATATCACTCACTACTACTTCTACTCCTGCGCTTTTTGTAAATGCATTTACAATCGGTAGCAACGAATAGGTTGCTAGTGCTGGTGCCTCATCTATCTTGGTCCATATTATCTTTGACATATAATCATCCTTTTTTTAAAGTGTGAAATTATACCAAAGAAACCTTAAGTTTATCCAAAAAAATGTCGTATGGAAGCAAATCCTGCTGTGTTTGTGGCTTTTAGCTTATATATATGGGAGTTTTGGATCACTCCACCTAGAGCGATAATAGGTATGTTGTATAACTTGATAGCCTTTTTCAAAGCAAACAATCCTAGCGGTACTCCTTTGTCTGGGCTTTTAAACAGTGGCGAATATGTGACCATATTGGCTTTTGAGTTTTTTGCTTTTTTTATATCATTTAGGGTATGGCAACTGATCGTCACAAATAAACCTTGTCGTCTGGCTTTGGTGATATGGCCAAACTGGCTAGATGACAGATGGACTCCATCGCACTTTTGTTTTTTTGCTTCTACAAAATTTTGATTTAATAAAATTTTGTCTATATATCTATATTTTTTGCAACTATTTACAAATATCCTGGCATATTGTGAGAAATCATCTGTGCTTTTGTCTCTATAACATACAAATGATGGTTTGTGCTTTTTGAGGCTTTTATGTAAAACCTTTTTGAACTGCTTTTTGTCTTGATAATATCTTTTATCGGTGATAAGATATCTTATAATCTTTGTCACGATAGATAATCCAAAACACACTTAAGTATATCTTTGTCATCTTTGCTATCGCTTGTGAGCCTTTGCTGTGTGCTGTCGTGGTAGGTTATGGTGATCTTTTTTTCATAATTCATGATATGTTTTATACCTTTGCTTTTTGCCTTTATCTTTATGATGATTAACTCTATAAACTGCTTTGTGTATATATCTGCTTTGCCAAATCTATCTTCAATCTCTTCATATATATCATACACTTGCCCAACTTCACCACACCGCCCCAACCGCCTATATAGCTCCAGTCTCACTCTGTCGCAACCTACTGTGCCACTATCGATATATGCCGATATGTTTAGCTTGATATCTACTGGCTGTGTTTTTTCTGTCTGTATCTCTTGTCGGCTCAATATACTCAAGGCATCTTCTAGCATCTTGAGATACAGCGAATACCCTATATGCTTGATATGTCCGCTTTGGGCTGTGCCTAGTATATTGCCACCGCCTCGTATTTGTAAGTCTTGATAGGCCAGAGCTTGTCCGCTTCCTAGATATGAGTTGCTCTGCAAAGCCACAAGTCGTTTGGTAGCATCCTGTGTGATATCGGCTTTGTCTTGGACGAAAAAATAGCAAAATCCCTCTGTCTCGCTCCTGCCCACTCTGCCTCGTAGCTGGTGCAAGTCTGCTATACCAAATCTATCGGCACCATCTACTATGATAGTGTTTGCATTTGGTATATGAAGTCCAGATTCTACAATAGTAGTGCCTAGCAATACATCTGTGTCGCCATTTAAAAACTCTTCTAGTATTTTTTGTGCTTGGTTTTGCGGAACTTTGGAGTGTATGGTCTGGACTTTGATACCATCTATCAGCTCCTCTAGAAACTGCTTTTTGAAGTTTATGGTTTTGATATTGTTGTATATATAAAACACTTGCCCTGCTCGTCTTTTTTCTCTCAATATTATCTCTTTTATCGCTTTTTCGTCAAACTCTTTGATATATGTCCTCACTGGCAATCTATCTTTTGGCGGTTGTGGTAGGGTGCTTATGGACTTGACTTTTGACAATGCTTGATTTAACGTGCGGGGTATAGGAGTGGCACTCATGCTCAATATATGGATATTTTTGCCTAGTAGCTTTAGCTTCTCTTTTTGTTTGACTCCAAACTTATGCTCCTCGTCTAGCACCACAAGGCCAAGATTTTTGAACTTCACATTTAAAAGCGAATGAGTGCCTACGACCATATCTATCTCTCCATCTAGTAGCTGTCGTTTGATACTGTTTTTTTCTGTAGTGGTGGATTTGCCATCTAGTCTGGCTATGCGGAAACCCTCTGTGCTAAACCTACTTTCGAAAGTTTTGTAGTGTTGTGAGCTAAGTATAGTCGTAGGTGCTATCAATACACTTTGATATCCGCTTATGGCAGATGCTATCATGGCATTTATAGCTACTTCTGTCTTGCCAAACCCTACATCGCCACTAAGCACCCTATCCATGACTTTGTAGCTGGAAATATCGGCAAATATATCATCTATAGCTTGTGTTTGTCCTTGTGTGTATTCAAACATTGCTTTGGTTTGAAAGTTTTTAAGCTCCGCTCCGCTAGTGTCTATATATATACCTTTGATCAGCTCTCTTTTGGCTGCTGTGCTTATGATATCTGAAGCTATATCAAAAAGTTTTTCTCGCACCTTTTCTTTGAGCTTGGAGAAACTTTTTTTGCCTAGCTTATCTAGTATACCACTGTCGCCACTGTTTGCTATGTATCTATCTATGATATCTATGTTTTCCATAGGTATGAGGAGTTTGTCGTTGTTTTGATATATCAAACAGATATAATCCTTTGTCGCTCCTAGCTCTTTTATAGTGTCGATTTTCTCAAACTTACCGACTCCGTGTATCTCATGCACTACTAGCTCACCGGGTTTTAGCTCATCTAGCACTATGGTTGGGGTTTTTCTTTTTCTTTGGACATAGTGTTGATTTAGCGATATTATCAGCCTATCGGCACTCAATAGATTTACGATATATGGCTGGATAATATAGTCAAACCCACGATTGTGTAGTTTATATCGTTCTATCTTTGCTTGGTTGTTTGATATTATGGTGGTCTTTTTGTCTGTATGCAAAGCTAGTAGCTCTTCTATATTGTCTGGCTTAATGCTTTTTGTGGCGGTCGTTTGTTTAAAAGTAGGCAAACTAGACAGAGTGCTTTTTGGTAGTCTTGCTTCGTCTATGATATACACTTCATCTAGTTCATCTTTTGCTTTTGATGATATATATGTCTCTTTGGTGATATAGCTACGAGACAGTTCGCCCAAATACCAAAACCCCAAAGAGTGAATATCTTTGACGAAGTTGTTGCTTTGTATCTGTTCTATTTTTACATCTATCTTTTCGTATTGTTGTTGATTTAGGCTCAAAAATGCCGGCAATATTTCTATGGTTTCTAGCTCATCTTTAAAAGATTTTTGATTTTGGATATCAAAACTTCTTATGCTCTCTATCTCATCGCCAAAAAGTGATATACGGTATCCTGTATCATTTGATAACTCAAATATATCTATGATATCTCCTCTCATAGATACCTCGCCATTGGTTGTCACTATATCTACAAACCTGTATCCCCAGTGGTATAGCTGGGTTTTCAAGTTTTTTGTGTCGATGGTCTGTGCGAAGTTTAGCGACAAAGTCTCAAAACAATCAGCAACAGGTAGCTTGTATGATATAGTTCGAATAGGCGATATAAGTATTTTTTTTGTTTTTTTGTTTTTTGTGTATTTTGTCAATACTGTTGTGAGTTGTTGGAGTTCTGTTGTATATGATAAAAGATCATCCATATAGTTTGCTCTAAAATCAGGCAAAACATATGTGTCGTAGCCACAAAAAAGGCACACATCTTTGACTATATTTGCCTCTTTTTGATCTGCTACTACTATACCATCACAGCTCAAACTAGAGGCTAGATGATGATATGCTAAAGCTTGGATATCTTTGTTTGACGGCACTTTATAGCTGGTATTTGATACTATAATCTCTCATAAGCGGTGGTACATTGTAGTGATTTCTATTTGTTTTTTGAACTATCGGTTCATTTGATATACTGTTTTTCACCATATCGCCATGGTGTGGAGTGTTATCAAATCCAGTAGCCACTATGGTTATCTTGATCTCGTTTGTGTTTAGCTCATCGTCTGTAGTCGTCCCAAATATTACCTCTGTTGTCCCATCCAAAGTCTCGTGTAGTTGTGTCATGACATTGTTTATCTCTAGCATAGAGATAGTTGGATGCATATGAAAATGTATCACCATACCTTTCGCCCCAGAGAGTGATATTTTGTCTAGCAGAGGCGAGTTTATAGCATCTTGCAAAGCATTCATGACAGCATCTTCGCCTTTGGCTTTGCCTATACCCATGAGTGCCATACCTTTGTGTCTCATGACTCGTTGGACATCGGCGAAGTCTGTGTTGATATCGCCGTTGCCGTGATTCAAAATAACTTCGCTCATACCGTTTACCGCTTGATACAGGACATTGTCTACTATTTTAAAAGCATCTTTGAAACCGACACTTGCATCTACGATCTCCAACAATCTATCGTTTGGCACTATGATGATAGAATCGCTGACCTCTTTTAGCTCTTCTAGTCCTACACTAGCTAGTGTGCCTCGTTTTTTGCCTTCCCAGCTAAACGGCTTGGTGACTACTGCTACTGTCAATGCTCCTGATTCTTTGGCTGCTTTGGCTACTATAGGAGCGGCTCCTGTGCCAGTGCCTCCGCCTAAACCAGCTGCCACAAACACTATGCCAGCACCATTAAACAACTCAAGCAACTCTTGATATGCTTCCAGTGCAGAGTCTCTGCCTTTGTCTGGATCCATACCAGCACCCAATCCACTAGTAAGCTCACGCCCTAGCTGGACAGTTGTCGGTGCTTTTGATATATCTAGCACTTGTTGGTCAGTGTTTGCTACTACTAGATCTATCTTTTCTATGCCTTGGTCTATCATATGGTTTATCATATTACACCCACCACCACCTACACCGATGGCAGTAATTTTAGCAAAATTACCCTCAAGTTTCTCAGATGGCAAACTCTCTTTTATGTCTTTTATGTTAAATAAACTATCCATCAAAACCACTCCTTTAGCATACTTTTAACTTTGTTCAATGTTTCGTTTGATTCTTTTTGTATCGTGCTTATATTTATAGTGTTTCGGTTGTTTGGTTTTGACAGATGGACATTTTCTAGCTTTTGCGTCTGCTGTATCTCTAGCTTGTCTATCTTGTCGTAGCTTGACTTTAGCTCTTTTTTGGAATCAAGTTCAAATACATTGATCTTGTTTAAGCTATAATACAACAAACCTATGATAGTGGCATTTGAGCTATCTTTAAAGTCTATAAATTCGTTGTCTATATTTTCACTAGTTTTGCCAAAATTCACATCTTGCTTTTCAAATACTTTTTTGGCAAAATGCACTATACCCTCTATCTTGCAAATACCACCAGATAAAACGATGCCAGACCTTATAAACCTACCCATCTCACTTTGGACAAGCTTTTGTTTCGCCATCAACAACATCTCTTCTACTCTTGCATGGACGATAAGTTGAATATGTTTTTTGGTGACATTGTGAGCCTTTTCACCTTCTCTTATGCTGGGTATCTCTACTTCGCCGTCTTTTATATTTGTATCGTCATCATAAGGCGTCAAGGTGCCGTATTGATTTTTGATCAACTCTGCTGCGACTAGGTGAGTATCTAGCATTTCGCTTAGGTCTTGTGTGATATGGTTTGACCCAAAAGGCAAAAACATATTATAAAGCACGGCTTTGTTGTGTAGTATTACCATATCGATAGACCCAGCACCTATATCTATGAGGCAACAACCGTCAGTTTTTTGTTTTTCGCTGACCGATGATAAGCTAGATGCATAGCTTGATAGCACATAGTTTTCGACACTCAGCCCACAAACCTTTAGGGAGCTTTCTATATTTGTAAGAGCTGATTTTTTGGCTATGATGATGCTAGCATCTACTTCAAGTCGGGAGCCTGTCATATTGAGCGGTGTGTCCATCTCTATATCATCGATTTTAAATGATATCGGCAACAAATGTATCATCACATATTCTGGTATTATGTTGGCATTGTGATGTGCTACATCAAATACTTTTTTAATATCTTTTTTGTTGACTTGTCCTGTCTGTATGATGATAGTACCGTTGCCTCTGCGAGTATTGATATATGACCCAGATACAGAGACTATGGCTTTGGTGATGGTCTCATTTATCTTTGACTTAGCACCTTTGACTGCTTGGCTTATAGCATCGGCTAAGTGATCTATATTGACTACATCGCCGTTTTTTATACCCTCTGACTTCGCAACTCCACGACCTAGTATTTTGATATCACCATTGTCGTTGGTGGTTGCAACTATGGCACTGATTGACGATGAGCCTATGTCTATAGAAAGTTTAGGTATATTCATATATTTCTCCTTTTAATATCGCACTACTTTGTATTTGGTTTTTAGATTTTCAAGTAGCTTTGACATGACTAGATTTACTTTGATAGTGTCTAGCTTTTGTGATATTATATCTCTTGTCTGTGCCGAGCTTGTCTGTCCAAATACGCTTTTTTTGATATGATACACTATGTTTTTGTCCTCTACTGCTATGATGCCTTTTTTATCTTGTCTAGTAAATATCTGGCTATAAAATGCTTGACTTTGTGTCTCACTTAGACCCTCTATAGGTTCAAACTTGTCCATATTTATACTGCCTATGCTAGTTCCTTTGAAGTTTTCCAAGCTCTCTTGGGCTTTTTGTTTGACTAGGACTTGCAGCTTGTATGCTGTAGCTACCTCCTCTATGACTTGTGCAAAAGCCAAAGGTTTTGGCTGTATTGTTTGTAGCACTTGGACTATGATAAATTTGTCGCCAGATTGTATAGGCTTCAACACTTTGTCTTTTTGGGCTTTTTGGATATTTGAGATATCATCTTCACTTATCGCCATATCGGTAGGGTCTATCTGTATAGTTTTTTCAAACTTTTGTTTCGCTTTTTTGAGGTCTATAAACAGCTTGAGTGCTTTTGTTTTTGCCTTTTTTTCATCGCCATCTACTATGGCTACTTCGCTTATGTTTGCTTTGTATTTAGTATTTGATAGGTATTGTTGTTTGTTTTTCTCCCAGTAGTCTTTGAGTTTTGTGTCATTTTTGTCCACTTGTATATCGCTTGCACTTATGATGTTTATATCTATATCATCCTTTATAGAATATATAGTGCTGATAGTCTCTATCTCTTTGTCGCTGTTTTTGGTAAATTTGTTGAAAATATCTTGGACTTTTCTTATCAATATATCTTGTTTGAGTTTTCGTTCAAACTCTTTGGGGTTGTTTCTGTTTTGTGATAGGACTTTTATGTATATCTCCTTATCAAATTTGCCATCTTTCATAAAGGCATCGTATCTCACTAACTCTTTTGATACCTCTTTGTCGGTAACTACCAACCCCAAATCTTGAGCATAGTTTACCATAAGAGCGCTACTAACTGTGCTGTTGTAAGCGGTGGTTTCTAGCTTGATCTTTTTTGCTACTTCTTGGTTGAACTGCTCACCAAATGTCTCTGCGTATTGAGAATACAATCTGTTGTATTGTTCGTTTACATCTTGATAGCTGATAGTCACATCACCCACCTTTGCTACATCGCCGCCTGTTTTGCCGTAGTTATACGACCCCCAGCCTACAAACCCTGCTCCTACAAAAGCTATCGTGCTTATCCATATCGTTATCACTAGCCAACTTTTGTGTCTTTGCATCCATGTTATCATATCACTCCTTGAAAGTTTTTGGTATTTTATCTAAATAGTCTTAAATTAAAATATATATTGCAAAAATAGGTAAATTTAAGATAATTTAGATAAAATAACAGATGCAAAATCAAAACATATTAAACAAGGCAGTATCGGACAAATATCCAAAAAGTTTGATACTAAACATAGTAGATACCTTCAAAAGCTCGGACAACTATCTGCACGATGCTAGAAATCAGATCAAACTTATAGCATATGAAGACAAAGGGTTAGTAGTTAAGTCGTTTAAGATACCACACATCATAAACAAAATCATATACACATTTTTAAGACCAAGCAAAGCTAAAAAATCGTTTGTAAATAGTTTAAAAATAGGGCAGTTCGCACCAAGTGCTGTAGGATATATAGAGTTCAAAAAGTACGGACTCATAGACCAAAGCTATTTTGTAGCAGAAAATTTCAAGTATGACTGGACTATAAGAAAACCACTGACAAATAGTAACTTCCCAGAAAAAAAAGCAGTATTTGAGGCTTATGCTTTGTTTGTATATCAGCTACACGAAAACAATATCTTGCATCTTGATCTAAGTCCGGGCAATGTGCTAGTGAAAAAATCGCAAACTGGCTATGAGTTCAAGATAGTAGATATAAATCGTATGAAGTTTCAAGCTCTAAGCCTAGACGACCGACTGAAAAATTTTGAAAAATTGTGGGCAAAAGATGACGATATGACGACTATGGCAAAAGCATATGCAAAAATATCAAACCAAGACGAGAGATATTGTGTGCAAAAAGCGATATATTACTCACAAAAAAACAAAGACAGAAAAAATTTCAAAAAACGACTCAAAGGTATAGAAGTTGTCGATTGAATCTAACAAAATCATCATGACATCTACAGGCGGGCTATCTACTATAAAAAACCCAGAAGAGTTTTTTGGTGG
>JAOZMC010000034.1:13245-19665 GCA_029934475.1 Arcobacteraceae bacterium | reverse complement strand
AATATATGAAAATACACGACTTAGGTGCAAATATAAAACAGCTACGAAAAGATCACAGCCTCACACAACAACAGCTAGCTAGCAGATGTGGTATAAGCCGTGCGACTTTGGGTAGGCTAGAAAATGGCAACGGCACATCTGTGTCTATATGTGTGCTAGATATGATATTGGCAAGTTTTGATCTCGAGATAGAATTTAAAAGACGATACAATATGGGCATAACTCCACTAGATGAGATAGAAAGATAGACAAGCTGTATAGACAAAGGCACAAGACACCAAAAGTCAACAATCAAACATAAATTGATTTTTGATAGTTTTGTGGGTTGTGTTAAGACAAATGTGATATAATGTCGTTAAATAAGTGGATAGCCTCAAACTTGCAGGTTAGTTGGGGTGTTAGTCTAAGAAAGAATCAAGATTGATTGTTGTATAATAAATACGCAAGGGAACTCACATTATGAATAGAAGTATCTATTATGATTATATTGGTGAAAAACTTCATACTCTTGCTCGTAGAATAGAGAGTAATAGTAAATCAAATATATTACATTTAAATATGCACTCGGAAAGTTTTTATCAACATTTTTTTAATTTACTCTATGGTTACAATCTAATAAATTTAAATCAATCTCTTCAAAATGTTGAAGCAATAGATTTAATTGATGATACTAATAAAATAGTTATTCAAGTTTCTGCGACAAGTAGCAAACAAAAAATCGAATCTGCATTACAAAAAAATATAATTAAACAATATTCTAATTATATATTTAAATTTATTTCAATAGCAAAAGATGCTAAAAATTTACGAGATAAAATTTATAGAAATCCATATTCTATATCTTTTAATCCTGCTACTGATATTTATGATATTAGCTCAATATTAAATCTAATTTCAACATTTGATATAAATAAACAAAAAGAGATTTATCAATTTATTAAAAAAGAGTTAGGTTCTGAGGTTGATATGGTTAGATTAGAATCTAACTTAGCAACTATTATTAATATATTATCAAAAGAGAATTGGGATGAAGCTAATCAATATGAGGAAGTGAATAGTTTTGAAATAGAAAGAAAAATAACTTATAATAATTTATCTTCTGCTAAAAGTCTTATTAAAGAATATCAGATATATTATGGAAAAGTTGATAAAAAATATTCAGAACTTGATAGTTTGGGACATAATAAAAGCAACTCTGTTTTATCAAATATTAAAAGAAAATATAGACAATTAAAAAACAAACAAAAAGATGATGAACTTTTTGAATCTATTATACAACAAATACAAGAGGAGATAATTCAAAGTCCAAATTTTACTAAAATTCCAATAGATGAACTAGAACTTTGTGTTGATATTTTAATAGTTGATGCATTTATTCGTTGTAAAATATTTGAAAATCCAATGGATTATAATTATGCTATTACCTGATAATATTCACCCTAAAAATAGCATATATTATAATGGAGCTATTGTTTTGGAAGTTTTACAAAAAAACAATCATATTGAGTTATTAGAATTGTATTTATTGGTCAAAAAAATAAGAGATATCTCTTTTCCTATATTTATTTATCTCTTGATTGGCTATATCTTATTGATGTGGCAATTTTACAAAAAGAAAAGGTTAAATTATGTTCTTAAAAACTTTAACAATATCCACTCCTTCAGAAGTAATTCGTGAAATTACTTTTCACAAAGGTATTAATCTTATTATTGATGATAGTAAAGAGGAACATATTACTGGAAATAGTGTTGGTAAAACAACTGTTCTTAAATTAATAGATTTTTGTTTTGGAGCTAAAGCAAAAAATATTTTTGAAGATCCTGAAAATAAAAAAGAAATATATACTTTGGTAAAAGACTTTTTAGTAAAAGAAGAAGTTTTAATTACATTATGTCTTACTGAAAATCTTGATGACGAGAATGCAAAAAATATTGTTATTGAAAGAAATTTCATATCTCGTGGAAAAGAAGTTATTAGAAATATTAATGGAGAATTTTATCTTGAAAAAAATAAGAATGATCAAAAAGAATTTGAACTTAAATTAACAGAACTATTATTTCCTGAACATGTAGCTTCTAAACCTACTTTAAGACAAATAATTTCTCATAATATACGATATAAAGATTTAAGTATTAACAACACTCTTAAAACACTTGATGGATACACTTCTAGTGCAGAGTATGAAGCTTTACATTTATTTCTTTTAGGTTGTGAATTTACTAATGGAAACCAAAAACAAGTAATACTTCAAAAAATAAAACAAGAATATACTTTTAAATATCGTTTAGAAAAAAATCAAACAAAGTCTGCCTATGAAGTAGCTTTATCTTTAATTGAAAATGAAATAACCATATTAGACAATAAAAAAAGTTCTTTAAATATCAATGATAATTTTGCAAAGGATTTAGAAAATTTAAATAAATTAAAATATAATATAAATTTATTAAGTTCTTCCATTAGTCAATTAGAAATTAGAAAAAATCTAATCAATGAAACTCAAAACGATTTATCTTCTAGTGTTTCAACTATAGATTTACAACAATTAGAAATGATTTATAGTCAAGCAAAAAGAAATATACCTACACTGCAAAAATCTTTTGAGGATATGGTACATTACCATAATCAAATGATAGAAGAAAAAGCAAAATATATTACAAAAGAACTTCCAGCACTACTTAAAAATATTGATGAAAATAATAAAAAGTTAAATAAATTACTTGAAGAAGAAATAGAACTTTCATCTATAATCTCAAAAAGTGATTCTTTTGAAGAATTAGAAAATATTATTGTTGAACTTAATGAGAAGTATAAAAATAAAGGTGAATACGAAAGTATTATAGAGCAATTACAAGAAGTTGAAGATAACCTAGAAACATATAACAATGAATTAAATGTTATAGATGATGAACTTTTTTCGGATGAATTTGAATCAATTGTTAAGTCTCAATTAAAAAAATTCAATAATCATTTTACTCATATTTCTACATTATTATATGGAGAACAGTATGCTTTAAAATATGATATTGAAACTAATAGAAAAGGACAAAAATTATATAAATTTAGTGCATTTAATACAAATTTTAGTTCAGGTAAAAAACAAGGCGAAATCTCTTGTTTTGATATAGCTTATACTTTTTTTGCAGATGAAGAGAATATTCCTTGTATGCACTTTTTATTAAATGATAAAAAAGAATTAATGCATGATAATCAATTAGTTCAAATAGCTAAATTAGTAAATGAAAATAATATTCAATTTGTTGCCTCTATGCTTAAAGATAAACTTCCTGATGAATTAAATAATGAAGACTATTTCATCATAAAATTATCAGAGGATAATAAATTGTTTAAAATTGAGAATAATAAATTATAGTGTCCCCATTCCATAAAACCGATTTGAAACAATTATTTATTCCAACCATCTAAGCTATCTTTTATAGTCCACTTTTGCAGGAAACATTTTTCTCTGCGAGAAAAAGTGATTCTCTTGTTTGTATCATATAATATCCCGGCAATACAAAAACGACAAAATAACACAGATAGGCGATGCAGTGCCGTCTATATTGTCAAAAGTGATAGCCCTACAAACAGTAGCGACAGAGGAGTTATCAAGACAAAAAAAAGATAGATTAATCTTTTTTCGATAAAATGTCTCAAAAGGACAAATATGGAAAATATAGTAGGTGCCATGACGGCACTCATCACACCATTTAAACACGGCAAGATAGATGAAAAATGCTATGCCAAACTCATAGAACGACAGATCACACAAGGTATACAAGCCGTGGTGCCAGTGGGAACTACTGGCGAGAGTGCGACTTTGTCTATGGACGAACACAAGCGATCTATTCAAATAGCAGTCGATACGACAAAAGGAACAGGTGTCAAAGTCGTAGCAGGAGCTGGAGCGAACTCTACAAGTGAAGCGATAGAACTTGCACAAAGTGCCGAAAACTTAGGAGCCAATGCCGTGCTAAGTGTAGCACCATATTACAACAAACCATCACAAGAGGGCTTGTATCAACACTACAAAACTATAGCCGACACTATAGATATACCAGTGATGTTATACAATGTCCCAGGTAGAACTGCTGTCGATATACAGCCTGATACAGCTGTGAGATTGTTCAATGACTGTGATAATATCTATGCTATAAAAGAAGCCACAGGAAGTTTACAGCGAACCATAGAGCTGTTAAACAAAGCACCCAATATGGCGGTGATAAGCGGCGATGATGCTATAGATCTACCTATGATGGCAGTAGGTGCCAGTGGCTGTATATCGGTTACTGCCAATATATTGCCAGATATCAAATCACAGATCATAAAGCTATCTGCAAACGGCGAATATATAAAAGCAAACGAGCTAAACAACTTTTTGTATCCGCTTAACAAAGCTTTGTTTTGTGAGGCAAATCCTATCCCTATAAAGGCAGCGATGTATCTAGCTGGGCTGATAGATAGCTTGGAGTATAGGTTACCACTGACTGCTCCATCAAAAACAAATATACTATATCTAGAAGATGTTTTAAAAAATTATAAGGTAAACAGATGAAAAACAAAACACTGGTCATAACAGGAGCCACCAAAGGCATAGGAAAAGCATGTGCTTATAAGTTCGCCAAACAGGGTGTAAACATAGCATTTACATACAACTCAAACGAACAAATAGCCAAAGAGATAAAAGAGGATTTGGAGAGCCAGTTTGGTATCAAAGCTAGATACTATCCATATAACATACTAGAACCACAAACAGCCAAAGAGCTTTTTGTAGCTATAGATGAAGATTTTGATAATATAGACTTCTTTATATCAAACGCTATGATATATGGCAGAGCAGTAGTTGGCGGATATGGTAAGTTTATGAAGCTAAAGCCACGAGGACTTAACAATATATACACAGCTACAGTAGATGCATTTGTATGTTGTTCTCAACAAGCAGCCAAACGGATGGCAAACGGCGGAAGCATAGTCAGCTTAAGCTCTACAGGCAACTTGGTATATATACAAAACTATGCAGGACACGGCACAAACAAAGCAGCCGTAGAAGCTATGGTGCGATATGCGGCTACAGAGCTGGGTGAAAAAGGCATACGAGTCAATGCTGTCTCTGGCGGTCCTATAGACACAGATGCACTCAAAGCATTTACCAACTATGAAGAGGTAGCACAAAAGACAGCGGAGTTGTCGCCACTAGGCCGTATGGGTCAGCCAGAAGATCTAGCAAATGCTTGCTATTTTTTGTGTAGTGACGATGCTGGGTGGATAACTGGTAGCACTCTTTTAGTAGATGGTGGAACCACATTTAATACATAAATTGAAAAACAGAAACTTAAACATACCAAACATACTAGCTGGATTTAGGATACTTTTAGCTCCTGTGTTGCTACTATTTTTGGTCTATAGAGATATAGATATTTTTGGACTTTGGCATACAAGTTGGTTTGACTATCTTGCTGGGCTTGTATTTGTCGTGGCATCTGTCACAGATTTTTTCGATGGATATGTAGCCAGAGAGTTTGACCAGATGACGACACTGGGTGCTATACTTGACCCACTAGCAGACAAGATGCTTATGTTGGCGGGGTTTTTGGGGTTAGTGTATATGGGACGGGCAGATGTGCTAGCTGTGTTTTTGATACTTTCTCGTGAGTTTTTCATCACAGGTCTTCGTGTAGTAGCGGTCTCGCAAGGACACGATGTATCATCTACATTTAGTGGCAAGGTCAAAACAGTCATGCAGATGTTTGCTATAGGATTTTTGGTCATGCAATGGCAGTATGGGACAGCACTTTTGTGGTTGGCAGTGTTGTTTACACTCTATTCTGGGTTTGAATATATAGCAAATTTCATTAAAATCACAAAAAAACTAGAAGATTAAGTTAATTTTAGATATAATATAAAAAAGGATAAGCTATGAAAAATATATTTATGATGCTTGGTATAGTTTTGTTGCTATTTAGCGGATGCAACAACACGGACAAAAACGAAAAGGAGTATGATACTCAAGAAGCTTTGGACAATGGTGATTTTGACAAAGTTATAGCTACGCTCGGTGACTGTAGTCAGTACACAGGCTACAAACAAAACAACTGCTACTTGGATATAAGTGCAGCATATTTTGGCAAGGCATCGTTTGATATTTTGGGTTTAGCAAAAGAGTTTACAGCTATAGACGATGATATGGCAGATGACCTAAAGTCAAAAGAGTTCAACAAAATAATATTTAGAAAACTAGACGATGAAAATCTACAAAAGGGTATAAACTTTTTGAAAAAACTTTTGCCAAACGAAGATACAACCGTTTGCAACGAAAATGACTACAACACAGTGCTGACAAAAACTCAAAAACAAGCATGTCTGTCTATAAATCCTATGCTTATATCTGCTCTCAACGATGACGACAAGACAGCAGGGGCTGG
>JAOZMC010000034.1:0-13145 GCA_029934475.1 Arcobacteraceae bacterium | reverse complement strand
ATTTTTATAGAGTTATAGATACCATGACTTATAATCCAGACTACAACACTACTTTAACTACTTTGCCAGATGTAGTTTGTGACCAAAACAATATAGCACTACCAAACAATACCTTAAATGATATTACAAACGTATCGGCAAATAACTTTTTGCCATGTATCAAGTTAAAAGAAAACGGAGAGCCTACAAATCTAAACGATAGTATAGTAAACCTGCTAAACAATGACGACATGCTCAAAACCATGGCTCTGTCAAAAGATAGCGAAGGGGATGAAACAGACGATGAAAAAGTAGCAAACTTCAAAAACGATATGTGCAATATTGACACAGTTACAAACCCTACTCCTGGTGATTGTGTCTATGATGGTGCTGGTGGTCTTGTCATCACACAAGAAGCATTTTTAAACTATATGAGCAAAGATAAATAGATGAATAAGATACTTTTTTTTTCTATCTTTGTTACTACAAGTTTATTTTCGCTCACTTTTGAACACAACACCCTATATAAAGAAACCAAAGTTATGGGCATGGGCGGAGCGGCTGTAGCCTCCAAAGGTGGAGTTCATTCGCTTTTTTATAATACAGCAGGTCTAAACGACATATCCAAAGAAGATGGCTGGGAAGTTGAGATTTTAAATGTTGGTATAGCTTATGGCGACACAGTTCAAGATTTTCTTAGAGATTTTCAAGATACAAACGATATAGAAGATGACAACAAACAGACAACAGCTATTTTAAATTTGGTAGAGTTGTATCTAAACAGAAATTTGCATCTGTCTACATCTGTAGCTGTAGCGAAGGTTGGCAAAAGATTTGATGACCGTGTCTTTGGTTTTATGCCTATAGCTGGACTAAACTTAAACATAAAAACCCACAGAGGTAGTGGAGCAGCTGGTCTCATAGAAGCAAACGGCTTGTATTACAAGGGTTTAGCCTTTGGTGTTTCGCAGGATTCTGGGTTTAAGGATTTTGACTTTTTGACACTAGAAAATATCGCTATGGGTGTGGGAGTTAAATATATCCAATACAAGAGTACCAACGCAAACTTGAGTTTAGCTGATCTACTTGACGATGACTTGAGCGATAATTTTATGGATGACTACACAAAAGATGGTAGTGATTTGGTATTTGACTTAGGAGCAAAAGCGACAGTTTATCAAGATATCACAGCTGGCATAGCAGTGCAAAATATCGGCAGTATAGCAGACGATAGCAAAGTAAACTTCATACCCACTACACTTAATATCGGCGTAGCATACAAGAAAAACATAGATAGAGTTTGGCTAAACTCTTATGAAGTTGCATTTGACTACACTGATATTTTATATCAATACAGTCAAGACGATGACATCATAAAGCGGACAAGACTAGGTATAAGTGGCGATGTTGTGGGCGGTAGGTTTGGCACTATATCGCTACAAACTGGATTTCATCAAGGATACAACACTATAGGATTTGCTATAGATAGCGAGGTATTTAAGCTAGCATATGCATACTATACGGCTGAAGTAGGAGCAGTGGCTTTTCAAGATGGTGACAAACGACATAGTATCCAGTTTTCTATAGGGTGGTAAGATATTTTATAGTATTTGTCATATTTAGCTATACAGTCATAGCTGATGATATAGCTATAAATACAAAAAATCTCAAACTATCCGACCTAGTTCGTATTACATCAAAAGCTATCAACAAAACTATACTTATGCCAGAGCCACTGGAGAGTTATGTCTTTTTTTCATCTGTCGATGATATAGATCAAAATGACCTACAAACTATACTTTCCTATTCTTTAGAGCAAAAGGGCTACGAACTGATAAAAGAGAAAGATATACTTAAAATAGTCAAAAAATCACCACCGCCAAAACTGATACCAAAAGATACCAACCAGACCAAAACAGAGCAAAAATCCAAAGATATAAAACCAGTAGCCGATGATGTGTGGACAAAGATAATATATCTAAAACACAGCACAGCTTCACACATACAAAAAGTTCTCAAACCACTTCAATCAAAAGTAAAAGTGCCAAATTTTAAGTTATTGTATCAAATATTTCAAAACAAAATTCTAAGCGATGATATCACAAATAGTATCATAATAGTAGGAGAAAAAAAGTTTGTGCTAACTATCGCAAATATAGTAAAAAATATAGATATAGCGCAATACCAAGTATATGTCAAGACAAAGATAGTCCAGATAAACCAACAAAAAGCCAAAGATATAGGTGTGAAATATGGTCTCATAGGAGCTTCAAGTGACAGTGCTGGTTTGCGGACTTTTGCTACAAATTTGGGGGGCAAATACAAGGCATTTGATATGAGTGGCACTCCATTTGTGACGACACCGCTGAGTAAAGGATTTTTGCTAGGGGCAACTATAAACTTGCTAAACACGGACGGAGCATTGGATATATTGTCACAGCCGTCACTACTATGTGTCAATAGTCAAAAATCAACCATATACATAGGTCAAACCAAGTCAATACAGATGGATATCAAGACTATAGAAGACGGCACGACAGTAGATAAGTCGTTTTCTAGAGAAGATATAGGTCTCAAACTCTCTATCGTGCCACGAGTGCTGGATGACACAAGAGTGGTGCTAGGCATAGATGTAAGCATAGAAGATACAAATGGCGCTACGACCAACGGTCAGCCAGATACATCCAAAAAAACCATATCTACCACAGCTATAGTAGGTAGCTCCTCTAGTGTGATACTAGGTGGTCTCATAGGTCAAAAAAACGAAAAAGTCAAGACCAAAGTGCCGTTTTGGGGCGATATACCACTGCTGGGTGGTTTGTTTCGCAACACTACTACCACAAATGAAAAGATGACACTAGCTATAATAGTCACACCATACATAGTGCCAAAAAACAAAAATCTAAACCATATCACAGACAAGCTAAGTGAAATATGGCAGATAGAACAGCAATATATCTCCAGACTAAAAGAGAGGCTAAAAGATGAAAAAAATTAAGATAATTTTACTTATGATATTTTGCACTAGTTACATAGTGGCAAATGACAATAACTTTATGATAGATGAGAACAAATATTTTGATATAATCTATACAAAAAATCATACAACTGATGCTAAGTTTGTCAAAGAACATATAAAAAAGCTTATAGATATAAATGACAAGCTTTTTGGATATAGGTTTGATGAGAAGCTCACTATCATCTTGGAGTCAAATGACAAACAGGTAGCAAATGCCTACTCTACACAATATCCTAGCAATATGGGAGTCTATTATAACGGCGGAGCATCTATGAACAACTATTTCGCTCACAATTCGTGGCTGGCTACTCTTTTGACTCATGAAACAATACACAACTATCAACTAAATGCAAAAAAATCAAAGATATCAAAGTTTCTGAAAAAATATCTAGGCAATAACTATATGTTTATAAGAGGTGGGGTATTTTTTTTCACTATGCCAAATATATTTTTGCCTACGGTGCTAGTAGAGGGCAATGCAGTTTTAAACGAATCATTGTATCAAAATGGCGGTAGATTATATAGTGGAGTGTTCAATGCTATGAAAAATACGGTATTGATACACAGCGACTATACACCTGCGAAGTTTATAAACAACAGATCAGACTTCCCATATGGCACTGGCAAATATATAATAGGTGGGTATTTTATGAAGTTTTTGGCTACTAAATATGGTTTGACAAAGACAAATAAATTTTTCTATGCTCATAGCGACCACTCTATGAATCCGTGGCTTCTAAATCGCACTTTTGAAGCTCATTTTGGCAAAGGATTGGAGCCACTGATAGACGAGTTTATAGAGCAAACCAAAACAAAGCACAAAAATTTTCAAAAACTAAATGTTAAAGAGAGCCTAAACAGGTCAAAAAGTGGCATAGAACTTTCAAAAATAGATGGCAAAATATATTTTACAACCACAAACCTAAAAAACACAAAAGAGCTAAATATATTTGACACAAAAACAAAAAAACTACAAACACAAAACAGTAGTCTAGGCGGTGGCAAGATATTTAAAATAGATGGCAAACTATACACAAACACAAGCGGACAGATAAATCCTACACAATACAAAGCCGGGCTTTTTGATGATAGCAGATATATATTGCAAAGCACGACAGGCAAGGCGATACAAGATATACACAAAGATAAAATATCTTATGTATCTATATCAAAATCATTTCGCAAGACTAGACTATATATAGACAAAAAGTTTTATGCCAACATATCGTCCAATGCCATGTTTGATGACAGCGGTGCCATATACTACTTCAAACAACAAAAGTCAAAAAGAGTTCTGTATAAAAACAAAAAACCGATATATAATATGGACGGCTACTTTTCAAAAATAGTAGATATAGTCGATGGCGTGGTGTATATAGTAGCAAACACAAAACACGGCTCTGGGCTGTTTGCTATAAAAGAGGGCGAGACGACAAAGCTATCAACAGCTGACAACATAGTCGATGCAAAGATAATATCCAAAACCAGATTTCTAGCTAGCTCTATAGATGAAAATGGCTACAAAGTATCTGCTCACAATATCACACAAACAAAGGCGAAACCATATTTTGCCAACATAACCAAAAAGCCACTCATGACATATAATATAGACAAAAAACCAACAGCAAAACTAGACAACAAAAGCTACGATGAGTTTAGCTACCTTAACTTCACAAATATCTATCCTATCATATTTTTGTCTAGCGATGAAAATAGTAGCTATTTAAGTATCACAGCATCCTTTATAGATACCAAAGCTACTAGCAAACTAGATATCATGTTTGTAGACGAACACGAAGAAGATATAGGATTGATATCATATATCAACCAGACAAATCGTCTGTCATATGGTGCTAGTGTCGGTTTTGTCGATAGGTTAGAGCTAAATGAAACTATAAAACAGCACAACAAAGAGAACAAAAAGGAGTATATGGCAAATATATCTATAGCTTATCCACTTCTCAAAACTGGCAGACACAGTATAGATACAAAACTTAGTAAATATTTTGACCCCGATTATAAAGAAAAAAATCCAACCGTGTTTAAATTATCGCACGACTACACTAGACAGTTTGCCTTTGGTATCAAACCACACAGACAACTATCTACTACTTTGTATCTCAAAGCCGACAGAAACAACAGTTTCGCAGGAGCAGATATAGTTAGCACAAATCATCTCTTTTGGAACAGTTACTTACAACTACGACACAAAAATATCCAAAGCGACACAGAAAACTTCATAGATGGTAGAGGGGTTAAAGTTAACTCCAATCCTGTAGAAATACTACTAGATGAGACAAATTTTGAAGCTACTAGTCTCAAAAGCTCACTATATGCCAAAGATGTAGCCATGTCAAATATAGAGCTATCGGCAAATCTAGGTTTGAGCTGGTATCTATACTTTTTGCCTATATCACTTCGAGATGAGACTGTGTTTGTAGGGCAGAATATCTTTGATATAACTATAAGTGATAAACATAAGTTTACCGAAACATACGGTGGTATCAGTTTTGATATGTTGTTTGGTCATACTTTAGCCGTGCCTGTGGTAGTCAAATATATCAAAAACGATATAGATGATGAAAGTGGCAAAGCTAGTATATCTTTGGGTGTGAGATACTAGCACCAACCCACCACTTTGTAGTAGTGAGCTAGTGATAAGTTTATCGCACCATATTTGCTAGCTCGTCTTTGCTTACTTTGTCGAAGCTTAGATATCTATATATATCGTCTGTCATCTCTGGCTTGATCTTGTTTGACACTGTAGCTAGATACTCCTCTTTGGTCGGTAGTTCGCCTTTGAGTGCTACCACGGCGGCAAGTTCTGCACTACCTAGATATACTTGTGAGCCTTTACCTAGCCGGTTGTCAAAGTTTCTAGTAGATGTAGAAAATACATAAGCATCTTGTGCTACACTAGCTTGGTTGCCCATACATAGGCTACATCCGGGTATCTCTGTCCTAGCACCTGCTGTGCCAAATACACTATAATATCCCTCTTCTTGTAGAGTTTTTTCATCCATCTTTGTAGGAGGACAGACCCATAGTTTGTTTGCTACTTTTCCCTCGCCTCGTAGTATCTCGCCACAAGCTCTAAACAATCCTATGTTTGTCATACATGACCCTACAAACACCTCGTCTATCTTTGTGTGTAGTCCTGCTTTTTTGATCTCGCTTAGAGTTTTGACATCGTCTGGGTCATTTGGACATGCTAGTATTGGTTCTGTGATTTTGTCCATATCTATAGTGATGACCGCTTCATATTTTGCATCTTTGTCAGCTTGTAGTAGTATAGGATTTTTGATCCATTCTCTCATCTTGTCTGCTCGTCTTTGCAAAGTAGCTTTGTCTTCGTAGCCTTGAGCTATAAGCTCCTCTATCAACACTATGTTTGAGTTTAGATACTCTATGATAGGTTCTTTGTCTAGCTTGACGGTGCATGCCGCCGCACTTCTCTCGGCACTTGCATCGCTTAACTCAAATGCCTGCTCACACTTCAAACTCTCTAACCCCTCTATCTCTAAAATCCGACCGGCAAATATATTTTTCTTGCCTTTTTTATCTACTGTTAGTAGTCCATCTTTGATAGCTTGATACGGTATGGCACTGACCATGTCTCGCAGAGTAATACCTGGCTGCATCGTCCCTGTAAATCTCACCAGCACAGACTGGGGCATAGATAGTGGCATAGCACCAGTAACACCAGCAAATGCTACAAGCCCACTACCAGCTGGAAAGCTGATACCTATAGGAAATCTAGTATGACTATCGCCACCAGTTCCTACTGTATCTGGCAGACACAATCTGTTTAGCCACGAGTGTATCACTCCATCACCCGGTCGTAGTATGAAGCCTTTTCTACTAGTCCAAAACTCTGGCAATGTATGCTGTAGCTCTATATCTGCTGGCTTTGGATATGCCGCCGTATGACAAAAGCTTTGCATGACCATATCTGCCCCAAAATTCAAAGCAGCTAGTTCTTTGACTTCGTCTCTAGTCATGGGTCCCGTGGTATCTTGGCTACCTACAGTTGTAGCAATTGGTTCACAATACACATCTGGCTTGATACCTTCAACTCCACATGCACGGCCTACCATCTTTTGTGCTAAAGTATAGCCACTACCATCGTCAGTAGGTTGTGCTGGTGTCATAAAGATATCTGCTGCACCTAAGCTCAGAGCTTCTCTAGCTTTCGCTGTCAAGCCTTTGCCTATGATGAGCGGTATTCGCCCACCTGCTCTCATCTCGTCTGGCAATGTATTTGGCTTGATATCAAATGTAGAGACTATTTTGTCATCTTTGAGTATCTCTCCATCAAACGGTCTCACTGTTATCACATCGCCAGTTTCATATATACTGACATCTGTCTCTATAGGTAGGCATCCGCTGTCTTGTGCTGTGTTGAAAAATATCGGTGCTATAAGATTGCCTATGACTACACCTTTGGTTCGTTTGTTTGGAATACCGGGTATATCATCGCCCATATGCCACTGTACCGAGTTTATACCTGATTTTCTACTAGACCCTGTGCCTACCACATCGCCTACATATACAAGTGGATTGCCCTTTTGTTTGAGCTCTTTCATAGTGTTTAGTGGATTGTCCATACGATTTATCAGCATAGAGTTCGCATGAAGTGGTATATCTGCTCTGGTAAATGCCTCACTAGCAGGACTTAAGTCGTCTGTGTTTGTCTCTCCGGGTATCTTATATACGGTTAGTTTCATCTCGTTTTTCAGCGATGGTTTATTTGTAAACCATTCGGCATTTGCCCAAGACTGCACAACTTCTTTGGCATAGTTGTTGCCATTATCCATCAAACTTTTGACATCATTGAATGAATCATATACTAAGATAGTATTTTTAAGTTCTTCACAAGCAACCACCGCTATATTATTGTCAAGTTTCAAAGCCTCCACAAGTGGCGATACATTGAACCCTCCTAGCATAGTGCCCAATATCTTGACTGCTTTTATCTTGTCTATAGCGGCACAAGATGTGTTGCCTTGGACAATATCGTTTAAAAATGCTGCCTTGACATATGCCGCATCATCTACTCCTGCTGGGACTTTGTTTTCAAACATATCAACCACATAACTCTCATCTGCTATGGGTTGTGCTTTTAACAACTCCACCAAACTAGCTGTCTGTTTCGCTGTCAGTGCCAATGGTGGCACACCTAACTTCGCTCTATCACTCTCATGTTGTCTATATTCAACTACTAAATTCATATTAACTCCTTTTGTGTGAGTATTATATCAAATAAAGTTTAAAATTTATAATTTTTTAGAAAAGATACAAAATATGCTAGAAAACATCAACACAGCAAAGATATTTTTGCTGTGTTGATCTATCAAGTAGATGCTATAGACCGAGCTATAACATCTATGGATTTGAGATCTCTAAGGTGAAGTATATGTGCCTGAATATGTAGCTTGGTCTAAAATATCAGCAGCAAAATCATTTGCAAAACTAGCTCTAGTATGGGCGGTGCCAGAAGCTATATTTGTAGCTACTCCCATAGCATATATCGTAGTATTGTATGTATGAGTAGTGCCAGATGGCGGACATGGACCCTCGTAGTCGTTGGTCCAGTTATAGTTTCGTCCTTCTGTCAAATTGATCCCAGGGATAGCCGGTATAGTAAAATCTTCAACCAACGATGTAGTAGTGTCCGCTATATTATACAACGCCCAATGCTTACAAGCATTTGTGCCAGCTCCACATGGTGCTGTCTCATCATCCATGATCAACACATAGCCAAGTGTCCCAGCAGGAGCATTTGCCCAGCTGTATTGTGGTGAAACATTTGTGCCACTACACGACAATCTACCTGGCATAACCCCACCAGCCGTGTAGCTAGTAGATGTCAAGCTCATGCCACCACCGCCACCACCGGGTGCTAGTCCAGCCGCACCATCTGACAGATTGCAGTTATCTACACAAGGTGCATCACAAGGTCCTTGTAGTGTGGAGAAATTCCACACACCGTTGCCTCCTGTGTCTATGTTGCCGTTGTTGTTTATATCGTCAAAAGCGGATACATCTACTGTAATAAAAAACTCATGTCCATATGGCAATCTATCTGTTCCCATATCTAGTGTAGCTTCATCGTCTAGTGTGCTTATATTTGTATCTGTAAATGTTTTTTTGTATGTAGAGTTTAAGTCTGTGATGGTCACAGTCATCGGGCTGTTGTATGATATATTTTCGTCAAACTTTATGATGATATCATCAACCACACTTATATTTGCAGCTAAATTTGCAGGAGTAGAAGTATCGTATAATATCGATGGCGGAACCACATCTGTAGTGGTATTGAAGTCCCAAGTTCCCAAGCCTCCAGTATCTATAGAAGGATTGTTGTGGACATCTTCAAAAGCTCCGTTTTCTATAGTGATAAAAAACTGCGATAAAGCTGGCAGACTATCGCCGTTCATATGCAAAGTAGCTTCGTCGCCAGATGTTGTGATATTGCCAGCAGTGCTAAACACTTTATTGTAGCCAGATGTCCCTACTTCTGTGATAGTGATGGTTTTTCCTATTATATATGATATATCTTCATCAAACTTTATAACTATATCATCTACAGTAGATACAGCAGAGCTGTTGTGTGCTGGAGTTGAGTTGTCGTAGTCCAATACAGGAGCTGTGTTATCTACGATAGTCAGTGTATAGTTTGCATCTGCTTCGTTGTATAACAAGTCAGCTGGGCTGTATGCTTTTATATAAGTGACGCCTACACTGACTGGCTGTATGACACCTGTGACAGAATGAACCAAAGCTATAGAGGTGTTGCCACTAGTGTATCCTGTGTTTTGTGAAGAGAGGTTGCCAGTCGCTATTTGTGATTGTGTATCATCTGATAACTCTACATTTAGAGGAGCACCTGCCGAGAAGGCTATCTGGTCTGCTTTGTTTATGACTAGATTTATAGCTGCCATACTGTTGCCTGGAGCTGAATTTGATGCTGTGAAGTTTAGGACTGTCCCTAGTGTCGTGGCATTTGGCACTCCAGATATCTCACAGTTTGTGGCATTGAAGTCTAGATTAAATGCTGTTTTGATATCTTGAGTTAATACACAAGCAGTTATGCCACCTCCGGTGTTGCCTATCTGCCATGCTGGTAGGATATCTGTATCATAAGTAACATTGACATCATGCGAACCTGTGATATTTGGCGCACTGTCGCTTATAGTCAAGAGATAGCTAGTATTTGCATCAAAATAGTTTGGATCGTTTATATATCTAGCAGATATAGTGGTGTGGCCTACTACATTTTTTATCGTTACAAAACCTGTGGCTATGTTTATATTGGCTACGGTGGTGTTTGAACTAAAGTATTCTATATTGCCATCGACAGTTCCACCGACTGCATCACTAGGATAATCTGCTGCATCTTTTGTCATAGCTCTATCGCCACCCATAGTGAAGCTAGCGAGTGTAGCTTTGGATATATTGAAGTCAACTGTAGTGGAGCCTAAGCCTTGGAAGTTGTGAGCTGTCACTGTAAATTGATTAAACGGCAAGCCAGTAGTGCCTGTAGCTGTAGGACCAGCACTAGCAGATATTACACCACTAGGAGCATCGAAGCTAAATCCACCTGGCAAGTTAGTAGCTGGTGGGCTGATAGTATACACATCTGTCGGTGCGCCTCCTGAGTGTTGTGGAGTCCAGTTTGGTGGAGGTGTGCCATACACTGCATTGATAACTTTCACTGAGCCATTTATCTCTGGTGCTTGGTCTGCTACTACTACATCACAAGTCGCTATCGCTTCGGCATAAAAATCGTTCGCAGGATATGTCGCTGTGATAGTAGATATACCACTACTGTTTATAGTCGCTGTGCCAGTTAGACTGCCTATACCTACTATAGCTGGGTGTGAAGTGTTGTATTCTACACCATCTGCGGGTGTGAGTATATTTCCCAATAGTGTTGCTGTGATATTGAAGTCTGGGTCTCCATCTACTTTGTTGTATCCGCTACCTATGCTAAATCCTATTCTGTCAGCCTTGTCTATATCTATCGTAAGCACAAACGAACCGTTACCTTCGTCATTGTATGCTGTTATATTATAATCTGTAGCATTTACTTCGTTTGGTTTGCCTGTAATATCGCAAGTAACAGGGTCAAACGATAGTCCAAACCCTATAGCTGGGCTTATCAGACATCCTGTGACTGTAGCTCCTGAGTATGGAGGATGCCAATCTATTTGTTCGTTGTATTTTTTGTTTAAAGTGACATTGCCACTATATGTAGGTATCTTTGCTGTCTTTGAGCTTTGTATCGCTTGATACATGGTAGATACTTCGTCTGCTGAAGAGTCATTTATGACACTTGCATCGTTGATAGCAGTTTCAAGTTCTGTGGCTATAGAATTGGATATACCATCTTCATCTAGCAGTGTGCCAGCTACAAATTTATCTATCTGTGTTTGGACATTGTTTGAGTTGCCAGCAGTGGTCTGTGAAAATGCCGAAAGTAGTAGTCCGTATCGTTTTTCATCATTGGCAACCAAACCATCATCGCTAGTATCGTTTACTATATTTGGTATAGTTTTGGTGACATCAAAGCTACTGCCTGTGTATATCTTGGCTATTTGTTTGTTGACTTGGTCTATTGTAGCCATGCTGGTATCGTTGCCACTTGCTTTTAGCTTGTCGTGTGCTATAGTAGTAAATGGTGTCAAGTTTATCGTGTTGCCATGTTCTTTGTCTATAGTAGAGATCGCAGTCAAAATGAAGTTCGTCACAGGTATATTTGAAGCAGATGTTGATTCATCAAAATAAGTGCCACCAGTTGAGCTAACCGTCACTATATCTGCATAAAACAGATCAGCACTTATCGTGTAGTATCCATTTGTGTCTGTGGTGGTGTTGCCAAGTGTGTTGCCATCTTTGTCATAGGCGGTGACTATAGCACCACTTATAGCACCTTTGGCTACTCGTCCCTCTATCTCTAATCCTGTTTTGATCAAACCCTCTACACAACCTGTGAAAAAGCCTATCGCTAAAACTATACTTAATAAATATTTAAAATTTCTCATATTTTCTCCTTAAAAACAAAAATTATCTATACAATCCAACCCACAAGGTGAGTTTGTGACTGTTATAGTGACCGTATCTGTTGCTTGTTTGTAGTGAGCTGATTGGGCTTTGGTAGCTGTGAGTGTAGCACTGCCTACTCCTGTTATATTGAACTCGCCCGATGTAGCATTTACCAGCTTTGCTACAGCTTCATTGCTAGATGAGTATGTGATATTGCCAGTGCCTTTTCCTTCTCCGCCTATCTCAATTATCTTGAAAATATTTGCCGTATTGAGATCGGTAATATTTACATCGGCACCATAATCTATAGTATCTGTGGCTCTTTGTACTGTGAGAGTGATCTGTTTGACACTATCTGGAGCGAAACCGTTTGAGGCGGTCAGTTGGAAGCCTTGTGTCCCCATAGAGTTTGCCTTGCCAGTGATAGCACATGTAGTGGTGTTGAACTCAAGTCCGAAGTTTACAGGCTCGCTTATGATACAGCTAGTTATGGGTCCGTTTTCATTTCTTGGCACCCAATTTATATCTGTGTCAAACTCTGGCAATATATTTGCATTGTCATTGTGTGAGATATCTGGAGGACCACTGACACTTCGGACTATATATTCTGCATATGCACTCTTGTAGTATGTAGTCGCTGGTATAATACATGATATCACGCTTTCGCCAGAACCTAGTCCCATAGAGACCACACCACTATTTGGCACAACACTAGCTACATTTGTATCTGTCTCGGCAAATACACAATTTCCATAAGCATTGACGAGATCAGCTGTTTTCATAGGGTCATCTACTTGCAAGTCAAAGGGTATCGAATTTGGACTTTTTACGACTATGGTGTCTTGACCTTCTACTTGTCCAGGAAATGCTATGGGTCTATCTCTTTTGTCTACAAGTATAGTGAGGATAAACTCGCTATCTCCTAGTATATTGGTAGCTGTGATCTTGTATTTTTTGCCTGCTCCCTCTACGACTGTAGGCCTACCTTTGATCTCACATGTGATATAGTCAAATGTCAAGCCAGCAAGTATGCTTTCGTTGATATCACATGATGTGATATTGCCACCATCATTTTGAGGTTTCCAGCTATTTACTGTCT
>JAOZMC010000068.1 GCA_029934475.1 Arcobacteraceae bacterium | reverse complement strand
AGTCTCTAGTCTCTAGTCTCTAGTCTCTAGTCTCTAGCAAGATAGTCTCCACTTTAGCTATATTTCTATCTATAGTATCAAACTCTATACCCACCAGATATATAGGCAGGTTTCTATCTGTGTATTTTTCATGATATTTCTTCTGTCTTATCTGCTCTATAGCACTGGTGCCGTCAGTCTTAAATTCTATGATATATATCGCAGTATCTAGTAGCAGTGTCAAGTCTATCCGTCCTTTGTTGGTGCACTCTTCTCCTACTACATCAAAGCCCAGCCCCTTCATATAGCTATAAAAGACAGATACATAATAACCCTCGTATTCGTACATTTTATTGTTAACAAAAAGATTGTATGGTATACAGGCAAACAGTGCTTTGATATTTGTCTCAAAAGCGGTAAAATCATTTGTCGCTATAGATTCATACATATTGTGCTGAACCATAGTAGAGTTTTGTATTTGGCTTAAGTGGTCTGCTATGTGTTCCATGAGTGATATCTGGACTTCTAAGTTCGGCACTGCTAGATGATACAATATATTTCTGTCTGTAGTTGTAGTGTGGCTTATAGTCAAGTATCCTGTCTGCCACATGAGAGTTTCAAGCTCTATATAATCCACATCAAAGCTGTTTAATAGTTTTTCTGTCTTGACTATGTTTTCCAAGTTCGGCAAAAAATAACTGTGCTTTTCTATAAGTTTGAGCAAAAATGTTGGTGTAGCAGTCCCAAACCAATAGTTGCGATATTCAAACTCATTTTCTATAAACAAAAGTATATCAAATGGATTGTACACACCAGGACCCAAAAACTTGTAGCCGTTGTACCATCGCCGTATTTTTGCAAAGTCTTGACCTCTCAAGTGTCTAGCAAACACGCTCTGGAGATCCTCTTGAGTATATCCACATATAGTGGAGTATTTTTTGGTGAGAGTTATATCGTTTAGGTTGTTTAGACCACTAAACAAACTAACCTTTGAAAACTTTGATACCCCTGTGATAAACACTAGCTTGATATATTCGTCTGCCCCTTTCATGACACTATAGAAGTTTTTGAGCTCCTCTGTCATGATTGTAGCAGTTGGTGTGTCGTCTATGTTGTCTAGTATTGGTTTGTCATATTCATCTATGAGGACTACTACCTTTTTGTCGTATTTACGATATGCTTTGATGATAAGCTCCTCAAAACAATCCGAGCTCGTCCTCTCCTCGCTACAGACGATATCTAGCTCGTCTTGGCTCAGTCTCAATATAGTAGCAACTCTGTCGTGAAACGATACTTTGGAACTAAAGTCGCCGTTGTTGAAGCTTATCCGTATCACAGGATGCTCTATAAACTCATAGCCACTATCATATATATGAAGCCCTTTAAACAGTTCTCTGTCTCCACTAAATATAGTCCGCAAAGTATCGAGAAATAGCGATTTGCCAAACCTCCGTGGGCGCGATAGGAAGTAGTATTGTCCGTTTTCTATGATATGTTGTGCTATATCTGTCTTGTCTACATATAGATAATCCTCTTCTATGATAGTCCGCAAAGTAGATATGCCTATGGGTAGTTTCGCTAGTTTCACTGGTGTCTCCTGTCATGTTTTAGGTATTGTATCCAGATAAACCAAAAATAACCCAAAACCCCAAAATAGTGATTTGTTATTAAATTT
>JAOZMC010000056.1 GCA_029934475.1 Arcobacteraceae bacterium | reverse complement strand
TCCATAGACGATTATGTAGACGACAACAATAGTTGCAGAGCTATAGATATGTATGTGGATAGCTTGGATACTGCTAAATTAAAGTTTGCCAACACTAGAAAAGTAGCCGTGGCGATTTTCGCTTCAGCGAAAATGTTTCCTGTAAAAGTTTCTGTGAAAAAACTGTTAATAGCCATAAAAGATGGAAATATAGAGCAAATAATCAAAGATATTCAAGCATATAGACAAAAAATCTGAGTATTTTTAGTCAATAATTTCAATACTAAATTTTTGTGTCTATATTCTACAGAAAATAGAAAATTAGCTATAAAAATTTGTTAATATATAAAAATATTGGAGCAGAGACAATCTAAATATCTTATATCATCTCACAGTCTCGACAGCTTGGGACAGAACATAAAAATCGCCACAAATTATAGGTAGTCAAGTATTATAAATCGCAAATTATACACGACCAAATACTTTTCTATACAAACTTAGCAGTCAGCCCCTTGTAGTCTAGAAGTTGGGTCTCTATATGTGTCAAGTATTTGTCTGGAGCATGTGGTAGCAAACCGTGTATCCTTTGTATTTTGCTGCCCGTGTCACTATGTGTATTGTATTGTTGGTATTATTTTGGTTTGCATTTTGACATAACCACCAAACAATACGATGTCCTATAGATATATCTTCAATACTATCTCTTTTTGAGTTTGTATTTGGTCGTTTTCTTTTTTCAACCTAGCTATATCGTTTTCTATTGTTTCAATCTCTTTGATAATATCTTTTTGGATTTCTGGTGGCAAAAATGGAATATTGATATGCTCCATTTTACCAAAAGTAGTTCTAGGCAATTGTAATCCTGAAACACTTCCTAGTACTTGCTTATTAAATTTTTTATCGAGAAAATAGTATTTATAAAATTTTGCCAAATATTTATTGTTAAATCTAAAAACCAATATATCAGTTGAACATATTCCATCAAAGTCAGCAAGATATACTTTATTCAAATTTGGTCTCAATTTACCGTACAAAAGATCGCCTTGCTTAAATATTGTTTTTGAACTTTTTATATCATTGTAGTTTGCTTTTATTGTGCCAACTAATTCTCCAGTATTGGACTTTATATTCTCTAATCCTATATAATTTATTGTATCATGTTTTTCTTGTAAAATTATAGTGTCGGTAATTTTAATAACGATATTGCCAAGTTTATCAAGTTTTGTATCATTTACGTTATTTACTTTATCTTTTATATCTTGTTGTTTTTTATTTATTTTTTTTTCATTTATCTGTTCTTTCTTTTCCAATGCTTCCATATCATTGATAAGTTTTTGTTGGATATCTTTTGGTGGTATTGGGATTTTAATATCTTGCAAAATAGAGTTGTGCCTCATGTATTTGCCAGTAGAAATATCTAAACTTTTAATTATATAATAAAATGCTTTTTGAATAAACTTACTATCGTTTGCTTTAAGCAACACTACACCATCGGCTCCTCTAATAAATGGAAAATCAACATATTTTACAACCGTTGTATGATCTCCAAAAATAGTTAGTGGCAAATCAACAATCGGTTTTATATTTAAGTTAGTATAGCCAGAAATTAACTCATCACTTTCTTGTGAAACGATTGCTATTTTCCCAGATTTTTTATACTCACTTTTTTCTATTTTTGATACCGCTCCACTATTTTTTACTAAACAATGGCTTATTTTGATAAGCTCCCATCTTGTATCAAACTTAATCTTTTTGCTTGCATTTGGTTTGATTTGTTTGTCAAATACAACATTGTCGAAACTTATCATATCTACTAAGTCCAACTGTTTGATATTTGTTTTTAGAGTTTTGTCTATATCTTTTATGTTTTTGTCATTTATAGATTGACCTATATAATAGTTTGCTTTTGTAGTATCATCTATATTTTTACTATTGAACATCTTGTTTTCACCGACTATTTTTATGCCCTCTTTTTTTATTATTTTATAGCCCAAAAACTCTTCTTGCTTATTTATGTCATCGCCACTATTTACCACAGTAGTTTTTTGAAGATTATAATAGTTTTCATCTCCTCTGTATTTACCTTGTTTTATACACAGCATAAAATACAAAAACTTCTCTTTTTCTATATCTTTGCAATACTCATAAAAAAGCGATGTCAGTTTTTCGTCTTGTTTTGTTTTGTTTAGTTCTTTGAAACTTTTTTGTAGTTTGAGTTTTTTTATGTCGTTTTGTTTGTCAAAAGTGTTTTTATAGTCTTCAAACATATCTGTTTTTGACAAAGTTATGTTTATATTTTTTTCCAAGAAATTTTTATAATCTTTTTTGTCAAACTCTCTAAAAGCTATAAATCTGTCCAAAAGCTTATCGTTGTCTACAAAATCAATATTGATAGAATATTTTGTTTGGTTGAATATATCGTTTGCTATATAGTTTCTGTCTCTATAGAAGTCGTCGTCTCTTCTTTTTAGAAACAATACCACAGTGCTAGTAGATGTAGCTATAAATGTCTTGTTTCCAAGCTCTGTTATGCCTTTTATCTCAAAATATTTTAGTATCAGTTCTCTGGTTTTTTGGTATGTGCCACTGTTGTTTAGTATGGAAGTTGGCAATACTATACCAGCTAAGCCGTCATAGTTTAATACTTGCTTTGTTCTTTCTATAAATAGTGTCTCTATCTCGCCACTTTTTTCAGATATAAAAGGATACAAAGAATATTGTTTTTCATCAACTTTTAGGTAATTTTTAAATGTTTTTACAGCATACGGAGGGTTTGCTATGACTATGTCAAATTTTTTATGGTTTAGTTTTAGTCTTTCGTGTTCTTCTAGTCCATCGCCGAAAAGTATGTTTGCATCGCCGTCACCATTTAGAAAACAAGATATCTGGCTAGTCCTCGCAAGTCTATAGTCTTTTTCTATGCCATAGATATATTGTTGGGCCCACTTAGTGCTTCTTTTGTAGTCTTCAAGATTTTGTATCAAATCCTTGTGTATATCTTTTGGGTCAATAGCTTTTAGTATCTCTTGAATCTCATCTATGCTTTCAGTTAGAAAATGCCCAGCACCACAAGCATAATCCAACACTTTTGGCAAAAATTCTTTTTCGTTGTTTTTGATTTTGTTCTCTATAAATTGTGGATAATTTAGAGATGATATTATATATCTAACTATTGGTATAGGGGTGAAAAATTGTCCTTCACTTTGTTTGACACCGTGGTTTAACATTAGCTCGAAAAAATCGCCCAACACCTGTCTCTTTGATGAGTATTTAAACCTATAGTTTTGTAGCAATTTTACTACCTCATTTAACACTCTTGCATTTTGCTTAAACAACTCTTCGTTGTGAACCTCTTTAAATGCAAATTCATTGTTTGTATAGTATTTGAGCTCTTTAAACATCTTGGCAATCTTTTCTAGCGGAGTTCTTTTTGGATACATATCTATGATATCTTGTAGATTTTTCTCAGAATAATAAATAATATTTTCTTTTAGATGTTCTTTCATCCCTTTTTGATAGAGATGCTGTAGTTTGTCTTGGATATCTTCGTGTGGCTGGTCTTCTTTGACTTGAAATTCTAGCACTTCATCGTCACCTTTTTCTTCATCTACAATCTTGCACAAAAATAGAGACAAAATTCTGTTGAAAGCATTTGCGTTGTCTGATATATTGTTGTGTCTCAATATCTCGGCAAACTTTTTAAATGCTCCAGATGAGCTGTCAAGCTCTTTGAGATCTTTTCTTTTTAGCGGTTTTAGTTTGATACTATAGGCATTTACATCGCTATCAAAAATACCATTAAAATGAAAATAGAAGTTAAATGATTCTTTCCATACTTCAAAAAACTCTTTTTTGTTTTTTGCATCTGTGTATAGTTTGATATTTTCTTTTTCTATCTCTTTTTTTGTTTTTTCTAAGTCCTCTTTTCTGTCTTCAATCTTTATGATTAAGTTTGTATAGGTTGTTTGTTTCTCAAATTTGGAGGCATAAAGTGCGATATATTTTGCATTTTGGTCTTGTTGTAGATATGTAAAAAGTTGTCCGCCATGTAGTTCCATCTTTGCTTTTTCTGTCTCAAACTCACTGCCCCAAGTTTTGCACTGTACTATAAACAAAGTTTTGCCATCTTTTCCATATATATTTATATCGGCTTTTCCACCGCTAGCTCCATGTCCTAGCTTCCATTTTCGTTCGAGATGGATATCGTTTGGCATATAGCCCTTTTCTAAAAGTCTATCTACACACTCCAGCACTACAAAATTTTCTTGTGTGTTTGGGTGGTTCTCTTTTTTGAAATAAGAAGTTGTCAAGTCTCCTAACTGTATTTTCTTGTCATCCACTCTTTCTATGGTTGTCTTGTTGTCGTTTCTATAATATATTTTGCTTTTGTTAAAATCAACTACTATCTCATAGTTGTTGTGATTTTGATACTGCTTTTTAAATATATTGTCAGAAGTTTTTAGGAAATTTAAATTTTCCAATAGTTTTGTGATCATCTTTTCTCCTAAATCATGTTAAATCCAAATAAGCCTATTTTATCTATTTTATCTTAAACCAAATAATTTATCGCAAGATCACAAATAGCAGACAAATAAATATTGTCGTGGGAGCTGGGCTCGTGGCAGGACTCATATATAGTGCCAGAAAGTTTGCCATAGACAACCTGTAGATATGTCGACATATTTTGCCTCGCCCCTAATCTCCAGCTTGGGATTGTGTACTTAATGTTTATGTTGCTTTTTATAGAAACTTTTTTGCAAGCAAAACTAGGATGTTGAGAATGTGATAAAACAGAGATAAGATATTATATGGCAGATAGTTTAGAGGTTTTTGAATTTTGTTGTCTATCTACCAAAATTTTTTGATGTAACTATATCTTTTTGTCTCTGTTTCCTCAATGGGTCTTTTTCTACAAATACAGGTTTCCTGCTCCATGGATCCATCTGTGTCCAATACATCAAAGTAGAGTATGTAGACGGTGTGGGTATAAATACTTGGACCTGTTCTGGATTTAGCTTTAGCTCTTTATTTGAAAACTCCTTTAAGCTCTCCATATCTTTGATCTCGCTACCTGGGTGAGCAGCTATGAGATAATATGTCAAAAATTGTTTTTTGCCACTTTTTTTGTTTAGGTTGTCGAAGTTTGCCTTGAAATTTAGCAAAGTTTGCTTGTCTGGTTTGCCCATAAGTCTCAATACCTTATCTTGGGTATGTTCTGGGGCTACTTTCATCTGTCCAGATATATGATGATCTACCAATGTTTTGAGATATTGTTGTCCATGTTTTTTGTCTTCATTTATCAAGTCATATCGTATGCCACTATTTACAAAGGTCTTTTTGATATGTGGCATTTTCCTGATCTTTCCCAAAAGCTCCAACTGCCGACTGTGGTCTGGTCGAAGCACAGGACAAACGGTCGTGCTAGTGCATGATATATCTTCACAGACTCCTTTTTTGAGTTTTCTGTCGCACTCAAAGCCATACATATTTGCCGTAGCTCCGCCTATGTCGTTGATGATACCTTTGAAATCTTTGTGTGTTTTGAACTGTTCTATCTCTTTGGTTATAGAGCTTTGACTTCTGCTTCGTATAGATCTTCCTTGATGCACAGATATAGCACAAAAATTGCACTCACCATAACAACCATGATGAGTAGTAACCGAAAACTGTATAGTCTGCAAGGCTCTCACTTCGCCTTGAATCTTGTAGTATGGATGCACATCTCTTTCGTATTGTAGGTCATAAACTCTATCTATCTCGTGCTCTTTCATATAGTCAGCTGGTGGATTTTGCACTAGATATCTCGTGTCGTGTAGCTGATACAAGCCTGTAGATGTCATGGGTTCGTTGTTGTGATAAAAGATATGAAACATATTTATAAACTGTAGTTTGTTTTGTCGGCACTTGTCAAAACTTGGTAACTCAATATAGCCATCTATAGGTTCTTTTGAGATATAGCAGATACCCTGTATCTCTTTGATAGATTTGCCATTTTTGATAGCGGTCGCTAACTCTATGATGGATTTTTCTGCCATACCATATACCAGCACATCTGCCTTGCTATCAAACAAAATAGACTTTCGCACCTTGTTTGACCAAAAGTCATAGTGAGCAATCCTCCGCAAGCTAGCTTCTATACCACCTATGACGATAGGGACGGTCTGCTTGAAATATCTCCGCACTAGATTTGTATAGACCAATACAGCTCTATCTGGTCGGCGGTTGTTCACTCCACCTGGGGTGAAGTCGTCACGGTTTCGAAACTTTTTTGTTGCTGTGTAGTTGGCTACCATACTATCAACTAGTCCGGCACCTATACCCCAAAAAAGTTTTGGCTCTCCTAGTCTGGTTATATCATCGCCATTATCAATGTTTGGCTGAGAGATTATGCCGACTTTGTAACCTTCATTTATAAGTATTTTGCCTATGATTGCTATACCACTATATGGTGTATCTATATATGTATCGCCGCTTATAAGTATGATATCTAACTGATGCCAGTTTAGTTTCTCGCACTCTTGTTTAGTCGTGGGTATAAACATATTTGAGACTCCTTTGCTGTTTTTTGTATTATATCATATTTGTATTAAGCCTATTTAGATAAAATTATAGAAATAGAAATCAAAAGGAACAAAATGAAA
>JAOZMC010000055.1 GCA_029934475.1 Arcobacteraceae bacterium | reverse complement strand
TTGGTTCCTTCTAATAAAATGTGGGTAGCTCCCATTTAAATATCTCCCATCTTACTATTAACTACAGAAAAATCTAACTTACCTGTCAATAGATAAGCGATTATCTTGTAGTTCTTAAATGTTTTGTATCCTTTGGCTTTTGTTCTAGCAGCTTGGATGACAGAGTTTAGTCCCTCTAGGATACCATTGTTTATCTTGCTTTCATGCCATTTGACTATACCATCTTTATGCTTCTTGATAGTTCTAGCTGCTTTTTTCATAGGTGCTAACCTTGAGTGTGTCGCCCAAAAATACCATTTGTTTAGATATGTGACAAACTCCTCTTGTGTAGTAGCTTGATATATATCTTGAAATGCTTGTCTTATGTTATATGCTCGGACGGTTCGTCCATTCATATTTGACATAGTTAGTGTTTGGAGTTGTTCTTTTTGTTTTATAGTTAGATTGTGGTAGTTTTTAAGCCAGATATATTTAGTGCCTTTTAGGATACTGCTTGTAGCTAACTCTTGCTTTCTTACATTATTTACCGCTTCATTGATGATCTTCAAGATATGGAACTTATCAAATGTTATTTTTGCGTTGGGTAGGTTCTGTTTGACGCCTTTTATAAATGCAGGAGACATATCACAGCTTATATCTTTGATATTGTCTATATCTCCGGCATGCTCTACAAAGTCATCTTTAAATCGTTTGACAGTAGTGCTATCTTTACCTGCCGTCACAAACACTGTCCTTCGTTTTTTAATATCTACAAAAAGAGTAATATACTCATGTCCTCTAGCTCTACTTGTCTCATCTATGCCGATAGTATCTATATATTCAAAGTTCTCAAACTCTCTTGCATGGCTTATATAACGATCTAACATACTCCAAAGCTTATCATCACTTGTGCTTGTGATATCTCCTACTTTGCTCACTGGCATAGCTTGACAAAGTTGCAACAATAGGGCTTCAAACAAAAGAGTAAAGCCATGACTTTTTCCCTCCCATGGTGTCTTTATGACTTTAGTTTTTCCATTTGACAGTTTGACTCTAGGCACTCTTGCATGTAAGTAGCATTCGTGTTCAAAGAAGTTTAAATGTCTCCATCTTTTCTTTACTGTATCGTAGGCTTTGAGATTGTCAAAGGTTTGACTGCTTGTCTGTGTCTTTGCATCTGTCTGCTTTTCTTGTCCATCTATAGTTTGGTTTTTTGTCTGTGCTTCATACTCTACATACTTATATGCAAATGTGCTACCTCACCTAAAGTCAATATATATATCCAATCTTTTGGATTTAAGATCAAAGTTTATATCTGCTATAAACCATGGTTCGTTTATATTCAATGCTAGTTGAAAAAGTTCTTGTTTCATATTGTATCCTTGCTGTTTAAATTTATTTATTTACTTGTTGTTATTATATCATGATTAAATTTATTATACATTAAATATTAGAAGGAACCAATATATTTATGTATATGGAGGACATAGATCTCAACAGGAGACTACACAGCAGATACAGGACGATGTTTTATCCACATACTAGCATAACACATGTCCATGACAAAGAATCGTTCAAGAGAAATACTCTGCTGACAGAACATATCAAATCATCTATCTACTACTTTCGCAAGTGGGGGTGGGTATTTGATAGACAAAGAGTCAAGATAAATGATAATTGCCTACAAGAGCTAAGTTTAATTAAAAAAGGATAAAATAGATAATAAATATTATTGATTTTAAATATGGAGGTATTGAGCTATGAAAAGTGTTGATAATTTTAAATTGAAAAAAAAGGTCAAATTATGAAAGGTATTATATTAGCAGGGGGAAGTGGCACACGACTATATCCTATCACGAAAGGGGTATCTAAGCAATTAGTTCCCATCTATGATAAGCCGATGATATACTACCCACTATCAGTCTTAATGTTGGCAGGTATCACTGATGTTTTGATCATCTCTACACCAGATGACCTGCCAAATTTTGAAAAATTACTTGGTGATGGTAGTGATATAGGCATGAAATTTTCTTATGTAGTTCAACCCTCGCCAGATGGTTTGGCTCAAGCATTTGTGCTAGGTGAGGAGTTTATAGGCAGCTACGATGTGTGTCTGGTGCTGGGTGATAATATATTTTATGGTCACGGTCTCTCAGTGCGAGCAATCTGTCACGACAAGAAGTGGTAGTATGATGTTGTCAAAAAACACAGATAGACAAACAAAGTACACACCTCTAGTATCAGTGGCTATGTGTACTTACAATGGCGAGAGATTTTTAGCCCAGCAGCTTGATTCTATCATAAACCAAACATATACAAACATAGAGATAGTTATATGTGATGATGGTTCTACAGACAAAACTATACAGATGATACAAGAGTATCAAAAAAAGTTTGCTACTATAAAGCTATATCAAAACAAAACAAACCTAGGTTTCGTGCAAAATTTCGCAAAAGCCATATCGCTGACTACTGGCGACTATGTAGCAACAAGCGATCAAGATGATATATGGTTAAAAAATAAGATAGAGATTTTAGAGGTGAACTTAAGAATAAAATGTTATAATTATACTACAAAATGTAGATTATAGTTGTAATATAAGATTATTTGAAATCGGTCTTATGTAATGCGAACACTACATTTATCTATCATTTAATTTAGATGAAAATATGATAAATAAACAAAGGAATAATATGAATAAAATCGCTGGTATGACAATGATATATAAGATAAATATCGATACACTTTTGCACAATATTGATACATATATTGAAAAACTTGATATCCTAATAGTGATAGACAACAATGATATATATGAAGAAAATATAAAATCAAACTTGAATAATAAATATAAAAATATAAAATACATATCAAATCAAAAAAATTTGGGTGTAGCAACGGCTCTAAATATAGCTTGCGACAAGGCAAAAAAATTGGGATATGACTGGATATTGACTATGGATCAAGATAGTTCTTTTGTAAATTTTGATAAATATATAAAATGTTTCAATAATATTGAAGATAAAAATCACATATCAATTATTACACCAAATCCTTTCACAAAATCAAATCATACTATGCAAGATTGTCAAAAAAAAGAGAAAAATTTGGCTATAACTTCTGGTTCGCTTCTAAATTTAAGTTTATTTGATACTATAGGTAGGTTTGATGATAAGTTATTTATAGATGAAGTAGACCATGACTATTGTATGAGATCAAAATTGGCAAACTTTACAATAATTGAACTTTCTAATATACCACTAATACATACAATAGGCGAAGTGATAAAAAATAACAAAGAAAAGAAAAAAACACAACACTCCGCTATCAGATTTTATTATCGCACAAGAAATAACTTTTATATGGCGAAGCAGTATAAAGATAATTTCCCAGAATTATATAGTTATAGAAATTTTTTTTATTTTCATATATATAAAGTATTTTTCAAGATACTTAGACATCAAGACAATAAGCTCAAGAAATTTAAATATATGTATTTGGGTTGGCGAGATTTTTATAAAAAAAATTATGGAAAATTTGAGGATATTACATGACAAAGATAGCCGGCATGGTAGTGCTTTATAATCCAAACATAAATATAGTTATTAAAAATATACAAACATATATAGACAATATAGATATATTGTTTGTGGTTGATAATTCAGATAAGCAATCTACTACAAATAAACTTTTGAGCGATAAGTTTAACAATATTAAATATATAACAAACGGTCAAAATCTAGGAATAGCTACTGCTTTGAATATTGGTTGTCGAGCTGCCATGAATTTTGGATATGATTGGCTGTTGACTATGGATCAAGATAGTTCGTTTATCAGTTTTGTAAGCTATATAAAATGTTTGAAAAAAATAGACAATACAGATGACATAGCTATATTGTCAGCAAATGCACATAAAAATGTAACAAATAAAATCAAACAAGAAAATAATACTTGTGATTCAATAGATATATTTTCTGCTATAACCTCAGGAAATATATTGAACTTAAGACAATATGAAAAAATAGGTGGATTTGAAGATAAATTATTTATCGATGTTGTTGATTTTGATTATTGTATAAAAGCACAAAATTTGGGCTTGAGAGTTTTGAAGTTTGACAATATATTATTGGAACACGAGCTTGGAAGTTTAGATAAGCTTACAAATCTTTTTACTAGAAAGAAAAAATACAAAAGACAACACAGCCCACAAAGACTATATTATTTTATAAGAAATTATCTATTTTTATGGTCAAAATATAGAAAAATTTTTCCAAAAGAATTTTCAGCATCAAAAGTATTTTTCAATTTGATAATACACAAGATAATCAAAGTAGTAATATATGAAGAGCAAAAAAGCAAAAAACTTCAAGCTATATATATGGGATGTCGTCATTTTATAGCGGGTAAATATGGCAAGTTTAATATCTGCCTATAGTTAGCCTTTTGTTTTCTCGTAGTTGTGATATGATATCAAAAAAGCAAAAAACACAGCTTGTAGATTTGCTGTCTCATGAACATTTAGTAAATTTTCTGTCAAGCCTATAAATATAAGCAGATAAAACAAAGCCAGCTTGACAAAGGCTACTTGATGGTCTTTTGTATTTTGCCGATATAGTTGATAATAGATATACAGCAAAAACACAAGCCCAACCAAACCAGCTATAAAAAGTATAGACAAAAACTGGTTGTGTATGTGTTGATTTTGATTTGTGCCATCAGCGATAAATTGTTTGTTGGTGGTGAAAATCTCCCTAGCATCTCCTATACCTACACCAAAAACTATATTTGAGCTATCCATGAGGATATGAGACTGTCTTATAGACGCTAGTCTGTTGCCTACGCTGGAGTTATAATTGTCGTTTAAAAACATATCTTTGGTCTCGTTATACATGGCATTGACTCTAGTGTTAAAAGTATTTAGACTAAAATATGCCACACAAAACAACAATACAACAGATATATTAAATAGTATCAAAGTTTTTTTGGATCTAATATAGTGAAACGACAAAAACAACAAAGTCAAAAGCAAAGCAAACTGACCTGTCCTGCCACGAGACAAAAAAAGATTGATACACATGGTTATAAAAAACAGTATGTATGTATATCTATATATCTTGTGCGGTTCATGAAATATCTTGTATCCTGTCAAAAGTATAGCAAATGCTACAAACACACTATATGTGAGATGAGAGCGATGAAATACCACAGGATTTAACGATGAGCCAAAACTGCTAAGTTTGTAGCCAAAAAGCTCTTTGATATCAAAGAAAAACATATTGTAAGATATGATCTCATTTATAAACATTGAGACCAAAAATATAGGGACTATATACCTGATATGCTTGTGGTATAAAGTAGAAACGATGATCAATATAGGCAAATAGAAGTGTCGAAAAGAAAATCGTATATCACTCCATGCTTGGTCTGTGTTTTCACTCCAAAAATAGGACAATGCTATAAAAAACACAAACATAGTGATAGACAACAAAAACCTATTTTCTACAATTTGAAAATATAACTTTTTGTAGTTTGTAGAAAACAACCACAAAGCAAATATGACTGCCATAAGTTTCTTGGCAGCTACATAGTGTATAGGAAACACAAACACAAAAACAAGTATGAGATAGTTTAGTGCTATCGTGATATGATATGCAAAGCTTTTATAGTATAGTTTGATACGGTTCATGATACTCTTTTTGTATATTGTATCATATAAATATAAAATAACCAAAAATAGTGACAATTGTAGGTTGGTTTAAGTTTATTTGTGTATAATACTAGATATGAATACTACGATAATAATATCTGTATACAAAGATACAGAAGCACTAGGCTTGATACTAGATAGTTTAAACACACAGACAGTCGATAACTTCGATATAGTCATAAGTGAAGATGGGCAAAATCCAGATATGAGAGAGTTTATAAACAGCTACAGATCAAAGATAAAGATATCCCATATATCACAGCCAGACAAAGGCTGGAGAAAAAACATAGCCTTGAACAATGCTATAGCAAAATCCACAGGAGAGTATCTGGTATTTGTAGATGGCGATATAGTTCCGTATAAAAACTTTGTCAAACACCACATACAACTCTCACAGCAAAGCAGATTTTTAAGCGGTAGGCGAGTGGAGCTGGGTCCTGTGTTTAGCTATTTGATACGAAAAAAGTGGTTGTCGTATAGATGGCTTGAAAGACTGTATCTGTTGTTTGTGATTTTTTTATTTTTAGACAAAGCGAGACATATAGAGGAGGGTTTGTGTGAAAAAGATAGCACAATTCTCAAAAAAAAGACAAAAAAAACCAGCGATATGTCGCTCATGGGTTGCAACTTTTCTTGTAGCAAAAGCGACTTAGAACTCATCAATGGCTTTGATGAAGATTTTGATAGTGCATCAGTCGGCGAAGATACAGACCTGCCGTGGAGGTTTAGTCATTTTGGTATCACATCCAAATCAGTGAGATATATAGCAAATGTATTTCACCTATATCACAAAAGAAATTGGGGCGATTCTCACGAGATAAACACGACCAAGATGAGACAAAAAATAAAAGACAAACGATACAGATGTTTAAATGGCTTGCAAAAAACCAAAACAATCCATAAAAAATGATATCGGTGTGATAAGTTATAGAACAAAAAAAGGAG
>JAOZMC010000033.1 GCA_029934475.1 Arcobacteraceae bacterium | reverse complement strand
CACCACTTGATGTAGTTGTTCCACCACTTGATGTAGTTGTTCCACCACTTGATGTTGTTCCGTCACCATCTGTCTCGGTGCTACCACCACCACCACTACTGCTACTGCTACCGCAACCTGTTATCAACAATGCCATAAGCACCGCTACGATAAATATACCAGCATGTCTAAATACACTTGTTCGTCTCATCTGTTTCTCCTTTTTGGCAATATGCCTACACACAGCGTTAAAATTTTGCTACTCTCGCTACAAGCTGTGTATCTCGCTTTAATCATAGCTGCAGAAATCTTTGAGCTAGTCATAAAAGTATGTAATTATAACACAAAATAATAAAATAAAATCAAAAATGCGGAAAATTGGGAAAATTTATCTCAAAATGCTTATATTAGGGGGATTATAAAAAATATATTTGGATCAGATCTAAAAATATTTTAATTATCTAGTAAGTTTAAGAGTATTGTGATAAAATACACAAAAAGGATATATATGCCACTGTTAGATAGCTTCAAAGTAGATCATACAAAGATGCCAGCTCCTGCTGTGAGAGTTGCAAAAACCATAAAAACCACAAAAGGCGATACTATCAAGGTGTTTGATATAAGATTTTGTAAACCAAACAAAACTCGTATAGGCACAAAAGCGATACACACCATGGAGCATCTGTTTGCTGGGTTTTTGCGAGAACACTTAGAGAGTAAAAACATAGAGATAATCGACTGTAGTCCTATGGGCTGTCAAACTGGGTTTTATATGAGTTTGATAGGCGATGTAGATGAACTACAAGTTGCACTCGCATGGAAGAGGTCTATGCAAGATGTGCTACAAGTCAAAAGCAAAGCAGATATACCAGAGCTAAATATATACCAGTGTGGCACATACAAGCTACACAGTCTAAAAAAAGCAAAACAGATAGCCACAGATGTGCTGTCAAAAGAGATCCAAATCATGGACAATGATGCTCTCAAGCTAGATGAAAGTTTGCTAAAAAAGGCAGATAGTTGAAGCTACTATATCTGTCAATATTGTTGGTATTATCGGCATATGCTAAAGATATCAACAGCACCAAACAGCCATTTGATGATATACCCAAAACAATATGCGAAAACATATTTGAAGCAAACTTTCAAGACTTTGCAGGAGTTCCACGAAAAGAGTTTATCATAGACTTATATACAGACAACTGCAAAAAAGGACGAAACTTTTTTTGGCTTGACAACAACACCAAGCTAAACTCACGGTATTTGGAGCTAATAGAGCTATCAAACAATGGCGAACTACACTCAAACAAAGCAGAAAAACTTCTCAAAACACAAACCATAGCACTAGTAAACGGAGATGCAAAATACAAGGATATCATCGCTCTTGACATAGCTCTTAGTGATATATTTATAAAAACGATATACAATCAGTATTATGGTAGTATAAATTTTGACAACATGAAAGCCTCTATAAGACGAATCAAAAAGAAAGAAGACAAAAAAAACAAGTTTGAGTGGGATTATCTAAAAAGACGGATAGATATAAAACAGTTCACAAAAGACAGTTTCGCAAACGGCAACATAGCAAACAGTTTGTCAAGACTACAGACAAACTATATCCAACACAAAAAGTTAAAAACAATTTTGAAAAAATACAGAACCATAGAGGCAAACGGAGGCTGGGGCACAGTGCGATATGGCGGCACTTTGCGATATGGAGCAGACAACCAAAGAGTAGCAAGTATAAAAAAAAGGTTAAGCTACACAGACGGTTTCACAGAGGAGAACACGACCATATACAACAGTGCTATGAAGAGGGCAGTCGTCAAGTTTCAAAGAAGACACGGGTTAAAAGCAGACGGCAATATAGGCAAAGCAACGATAAAAAAGTTAAATATCCCAGTATCCAAAAAGATAGCCATAATAAAGCTAAACATAGAGAGACACAAGTGGCTACCTGTATCTTTTCCAGACAAATATCTGGAGATAAATGTGCCAAGCTTCAGGTTAAGACTTATAAAAGATGGCAAGACAGACTATACTACCAAAGTAGTTGTCGGCAAATACAAGAGACCCACCCCTATATTTAAAGACAGATTAAGTTCATTTGTTTTAAATCCATACTGGAGAGTGCCGAAGTCTATAATACAGCGAGACTATGTTCACAAGCTTATGCTAGACCCTACATATGCTCAGCGACAAAAGATTAAGATTACTAGAAATGGCGTGACTATAGCTCCTACTGATATAAACTGGTTTGAATACGATGAAGACTCAAAGATACCATACAGCTTTACACAATCACCCAGCAGCAGAAATGCCCTAGGCAGAGTGAAGTTTTTGTTTCCCAATAGATTTGCTGTGTATCTACACGACACAAATCATAGATCGTTGTTTAACAGAAACTATAGAGCATATAGCTCTGGATGTGTGAGAGTTCATAAGCCATTTAAGCTACTGTCTCAGCTAGTCAAAGGGGACGACCGATATAGCGATAAAAATATACAAAAATACCTACGAAGCAAAGAAAATAGACACTTTGCACTCAAAGATAGGTTGGATATATATATAAATTATCTCACTGCCTATGTAGATGATGATGGATTGTTGTATTTTTATCCTGATATATATGGATACGATCGTTTACAACTCAAATGGATGTAATAAAAAGGAGAAATATGAAAAAAAGTTATTTAGACACTATGCCAGATGACAAAGGGTATTTTGGTGATTTTGGTGGGTCGTTTTTGCCTCCGCCGCTTGAAGCACCATTTGCAAAGATACGAAAAGCCTATGATGAGCTATCTAAATCGCCTGAATTTTTAGATGAGTTAAGATATATACGAAAACATTTTCAAGGGCGACCGACACCCATAACATTTGCCAAAAATTTGACAAAATTTTGTGGCGGAGCAAATATCTATCTCAAGCGAGAAGATCTCAACCATATGGGAGCTCACAAGCTAAACCACACTATGGCAGAAGCATTGCTAGCAAAAAAATTGGGTCTTAAAAAACTTATAGCAGAGACAGGAGCAGGTCAGCACGGAGTAGCTCTAGCTACGGCGGCGGCTTATTTTGGACTGGAGTGCGAGATACATATGGGCGAAGTAGATATAAAAAAAGAACGACCAAATGTGATACGAATGCAGATATTGGGTGCAAAAGTAGTGCCGGCTACACACGGACTAAAGACACTCAAAGAAGCGGTGGATAGTGCTTTTGAGGCATATATGAGCGACCCAGATAGCCAACTTTTTTGTATAGGTTCAGTAGTAGGTCCGCACCCATATCCCAAGATGATAAGAGACTTTCAAAGCATAGTAGGAGCGGAGTCAAAAGAGCAGTTTAAAGAGCTAGCAAAAGTTGATTTGCCTGATATGGTCACCGCTTGTATAGGTGGTGGCTCAAATGCCATGGGTATATTTAGTGGATTTATAGACGATGATGTCAAGCTATATGGAGTTGAACCTATGGGGCGAGGCGACAGGATAGGCGAACACAGTGCTAGCATGACCTTTGGCACTCCGGGGGTGATGCATGGATTTAACTCTGTTATGCTAAAGGACAAAGATGGCGAACCAGCACCAGTGCATAGTATAGCTAGTGGTATAGACTATCCATCGGTTGGACCAGAGCATGCATATCTACATAGTATTGGTAGGACACATATAGGATTATGCGATGACGACGAAGCTATAGATGCGTTTTATACATTGTCAAAGCTAGAGGGTATAATCCCTGCCCTAGAGACAGCTCATGCGGTGGCATTTGCTATGAAGTATGCAAAAGATCACAAGGACGAAAATATACTAGTAAATATAAGTGGCAGAGGCGACAAAGATATAGACTTTGTAGCCCAAAACTACCCACGATAATATATGGATACTATACAAAGCCTACGAGGTATGAATGATATAAAAGACAGCGATGCGGAGCTGTTGTCCTATTTTTTGCGACAAAGCACCGACATAGCGATCAAACACGGCTATAGCTATATATCTACACCTATACTTGAGCAGACGGCACTGTTTCAAAGGTCAGTAGGAGATAGTAGCGACATAGTATCCAAAGAGATGTATAGATTTACCGACAAAGGCGACAACGATGTGTGTCTAAGACCAGAAGGCACGGCGTCTATAGTGCGAAGTTTTATAGAAAAGAAGCTTGACAGAGCTGGTGGGACACATAGGTTTTTTTATCATGGAGCTATGTTTCGCTATGAGCGACCACAAAAGGGTAGGCTAAGACAGTTTCATCAGTTTGGGTGCGAGACTTTTGGTGAGGACTCATGTATGGAAGATGTTTTTGTCATAGATTTGCTAGGAAAGATTTTGTCATCTGTGGGCATAAGCTACGATATCTATATCAACTCTCTAGGCTGTGAGGATTGTATGCCGATATACAAACAAAACTTGATAAAAAAACTTCAAACCATAAGTTTGTGTGAGGATTGTAGCCGTAGAATCGCTACAAATCCTATACGAGTATTTGACTGCAAAAATAAAACTTGTCAAGATAAGCTAAAAACTGTAGATAAGATCACAGATAACCTGTGCGAGACTTGCCACGGCGACTTTGAAGCAGTTGCACTGGCTTTGGATAACTTAGGTATAAAATACTATATAAACAAAAACTTAGTTCGTGGGCTAGACTATTATACCAAAACTGCTTTTGAATTTGTGTCACACGACATAGGCTCACAAAATGCCATAGCAGGTGGCGGACGATATGACCGTCTAGTGGCACATCTAGGAGGCAGACAGAGATCTGCTGTGGGGTTTGCTATAGGAGTTGAGCGGTTGTTGGAGCTTATAAAGCTACCAGACAGGAAGCGAACTATATGGTATATGGGAGCTACAAGCCCTCAAGCTCTCAAGCTGTTGTCTCAAATAGTATCTGCTAGACGAGACAAAGATATAGTCATGACAGACTACAAAAGCCGAAGTTTTGTCAAACATATATCAAACGCTACGAAAAAATTTGCTACAAATATAGCGATAATAGGCGACAAAGAGCTAGCAAATGGGCAGGTGTGGACGAAAGATTTTATGAAAAACGAAGAAAACTTGGTAGATATAAGTTTGTTTTGATACAATACTCGTCTGGGTGATCCGTGGTATTTAAAAATATAGGGTCCAACAATTGAACGATGTCTATGTAGTAGTACACAAACCGACAGGCTCATCTGAAGTTTTTAGGTCTTTGTCTCTCATGGCTAAATTTTGGCTTTTATGGGCCACAAACTTAAACAACGGTCACCTGGGTTATAAAAATTTCAAAAACAAAAGGCAAAAATATGAATATCTTGATAGTAGGACAAGGCGGACGAGAGTATTCTATAGCAAAAGCGATCAAAGATGAAAATGCCCAACACAAGATATTTTTCATGCCTGGCAACGGAGCTACTGTTAATCTAGGCGAAAACATAGCTACACGAGACTATGATGAGCTAGTCGTTTGGGCAAAACAAAAAGATATAGCACTGACTATAGTAGGACCAGAGCAACCGCTAGTAGATGGTATATGTGATATCTTTCGACTACACAATCAAGCTATATTTGGGCCAAACAAACTACCAGCTAAACTAGAAGGTTCAAAAGCATACATGAAAAATATCTTAAAAAAATACAACATACCCACAGCATCTTTTGTAGAGTCGCAGGACCAAAAAATATTGTGTGATTTTATAGATGATATGCCCACTACTCCTATAGTAGTCAAGGCAGATGGACTATGTGGTGGCAAAGGTGTCATCATAGCTACTAGCAAACAACAAGCCAAAGATGAAGTAGCAGATATGCTAAGTGGCAAAAAGTTTGGAGATGCCGGCACTCGTGTCATAGTAGAGGAGTTTTTGGATGGATTTGAGCTGTCTGTGTTTGCTATATGTGATAAAGATAGTTTTATAATGTTGCCAGCCGTTCAAGACCACAAAAGAGTAGGCGATGGCGACACAGGACCAAACACTGGCGGTATGGGGGCTTATAGTCCTACACCGCTAGTCAATGATGAGATATACAAAAAGATAGAGACAAATATCATCAAACCTACACTAGATGGTATGAAAAAAGAGAATGCTACATTTACAGGAGTGTTGTTTGTAGGAGTTATGGTTGTCTGTGGTGAGCCTATAGTGCTAGAATACAATGTGCGATTTGGCGATCCGGAGTGTGAGACTATCTTGCCACTTTTTAGCTCCAGTGTGTTTGAGCTGTTTTATAAGTGTGCTACAAATGACCTGCGAAGCTATCAGCTAAAGATGAGCGATAAATTTTGTGTATCGGTGGTCATGTGTTCAAAAAATTATCCATATAAATCAGACGAACCAACACAGATAATCATAGACCGCATAGATGATGAAGATATAGCCACAAACTCGCACATATCGTATGCAGGAGTTTCTAGCATAGATGGTGAGCTTTTTGCTACAGGTGGTAGGGTGCTTTTGTGTATTGGGACAGGGGCAACTATAGCCGATGCTAGAGACACGGCATACAAGTTATGTGGGCAGGTGCATTTTGCTGGCAAAAAACTTCGCACCGATATAGCATATCAAGTTATATGATATGATAGATATTGACAATAAATTTGATATAACTATAGATCTCCAACTACTAGAAGATATCACGAAGCTATATACTACAAAAAATATAGAGCTGTTGGTCGTAGATGATACAAAAATAGAAAGCCTAAACAGACAAAACAGACAGATAGATAGACCAACCGATGTGCTAAGTTTTGTGTATGATGATATAGCTATACTTGGCTCTATAGTTGTGTCGTTTGACTCTGTCCAAAAAGTAGCACACGAGCTGGGACATACCGCCAGTGACGAGCTGACACTTTTATATATACATGGATTGCTACACTTGGTAGGATACGACCACGAGACAGATAGTGGTGAACACAAAACTCAAGAGTGTAAAATTATAGAGCAGTTTAACCTGCCAGATAGTTTGATAACAAGGAGTGAGAAGTGATAGATATTTTGATTTTTGCCACTAGTATGGCAGTGCTGATATATGGAGCGGATATAGTCATATATCAAGCAGAAAAGATATCATCGCACTTTGATATATCTGCTTTTATCATAGGAGCTACAGTCATAGCACTGGGGACAAGTTTGCCAGAGTTGGCAGTGAGTATGAAAGCCTCATATATAGGCAAGGCAGATATAGCAGTGTCAAATGTCATAGGTAGCACTATATTTAACATAAGCTTGGTGCTAGGAGTTGTGTTTTTGCTGACTAAAAAAGCCAAATCCACTAGAGATATATTTGCTACAGATAGTCTATGGATAGTTTTGCCAGTGATACTGTTTTTGCTCATGAGTATAGATGGAGTACTGGGCTTTGTAGATGGTGTGTTGTTTGTTTGCTTGATGGTGACATATCTACTTTTTTTGCTTGACTCTCATAGCATACAGACTCAACCAAACGACAAAGAGAAGTTTCGTTGGGTTGTCTCTATAGGTTTGTTGAGCTTAGGCTTCGTAGCTGTCGTAGGTGGGGCAAATTTCGCTGTGGTATCTGCTACAGATATAGCTGTAGATTTTGGGGTCAACGAATGGGTCATAGGTATATTTCTCATAGCCTTTAGCACCAGTTTGCCAGAGCTAATAGTAGCGATAAAGGCAGCGAAAAAGTCAAACATAGATATGGCGATAGGTGCGATAATAGGTAGCAACATGGCAAACTTTAGTATGGTGCTGGGCTTTAGTGCCATGATAAATCCACTCAAAGTTAATATGGATCTATTTTATTTCGATATAATATCGGCAGTTGTTGTATCTATAGTGCTTCTGTTTATCGTAGCAAACAAACTTTATACCAGAACTGCTGGTTTGTCGCTGTTGATAATCCTAGCACTAGTGATACAAAACAGTTTAAGGAGTATATGATGGCTAGAATCTTATTTGCTGAAGATGATATAGTATTTGGTAGTAGTTTGTGTGACTATCTTGAGTCTTTGGGGCATATGGTAGTGTGGGAAAAAGATGGCAAAGCGGCACTAGACAAAAGTAATAAACACTTCAATATATATATATTTGATATAGATATGCCTATCATGGATGGCTACGAGTTGCTACAAGCTATTAGAGCAAAAGGACAAAACACACCGTGTCTATATCTCACTGCCAAAGATGACACAGATTCACTCACCAAAGGTTTCAAAGCAGGAGCAAACGACTATCTCAAAAAGCCATTTGACCTCATAGAGCTAGATATGAGGATAAATGCCTTGCTTGGTACAAACAGAAGTATAAATGACGATATGATTATATATAAAAAATTTAAATATGACATAAGGACAGATATGTTGTATAAAGGCGACAACCCAATAGAGCTAAGCAAAAGAGAACTGCAGATAGTAAAAATACTTTTCGAGCAAAAAAACAGGACTATAAGTTTTGAAAATATGTTATTGTGTTTGGATGCTGTTTTGAGTTTTAAAACTATAAGACGACATGTCGCCACAATAAAAAAACAAACAGGGTTAAAAATCAATATAAAAGAGCAACTGTTTTATCTAACATGACAAACCATGAAAAAAAGGCATTTTATAAGATATTTTTTGTATATTTTATATCTGTATCGGCTCTTGTCATAATCCTAGCTTCGGTATATATAAAAGAACAAAAGACACAAATCCTGCAAAAAGAATCCATGAATATGTATCTGTATTTTTTAAAACTCCAAAACACCAACTTTAAGTACCAGCAAGATGGCTACAGCTACGAGATGGAAGTATGCTCCACAGTAAGCAACTCTTTGCCACAAAAGATATATGACAAATATGTCAAGACTTATTCGGATTATTATATCATATATATGGATGCTAGTATAGTAGACAGTCAATACGACAAAGTAGTATCCAAAGTATTGTGGGTGAAGCTTGTGCTTTTGTTTATAGTGCTGATATTGAGCTATCTCTTAGCTAGTTTTTCGATTCGTCCGCTTAGTCAAACTATATCACATCTTGATAGGTTTTTGAGCGACCTCATACATGACCTAAACACACCTATAGCATCTATACGACTAAATGCCCAAATGCTAGAAAAAACAGTAGATGAAAAATCAAAAACAAAACTCCAAAGGATACAAAACAGCACGAAAAGTATTACAGCTTTATACGAAAACTTGAAGATCAATCTAGACAAAACAAACTTAGAAAAAAGCAACCTAGAGATAAAACCACTCATAGATGAAATGGTAGCAAACTACAAACAATTAAACCCAGATATATGTTTCGAGGTAAATATCCAGGATGATAAAGTCAGCACAAACAAACTAGCAATCCAAAGAGTCATAGACAATATACTTAGCAATAGCTGTAAATATAGTCGTCAAACCGACCCAACTATAAACATAACTTTGTCAAAAAAAGTTTTGACTATAGCAGACAACGGCAAAGGTATCAAATATCCCAAAAAAGTGTTTGAAAGAAACTACAAGGAAAGCAAAAGTGGCTATGGCATAGGTATGCATATTGTCCATAGGATTTGTAGTAATCTATCGCACAATATCGAGATAACTTCCAAGCTAGATGTAGGAACTTCGGTTAAAATAGAGTTTTCTTGAGTTTGTTTAAGTTTGTTTTTGTATAATTCCAAAGCTTTATTTATAATCTATCGTTATAGTTTATAGGTATTTGCAAATTTAAAGGAGATTATATGAAAATAGTCAAACAATCAGCCGTAGTGTTGTTTCTTGTTTTGTCGTTGGGCTTTGTAGGCTGTGGCGATAAAAAACCAGAAACAAAAGAGAGTGAAGCAAAGGTAGTCGCTAAGACAACTGAAGCTACAAAAGGTGAAGCAAAAACAGAAGCAAAGCAAAGTGATGCTAAGTTTGTGCTGAAGTTTTCGCATGTAGTTAGCGAAAATACACCAAAAGGAAAAGCAGCGAAGTTTTTTGAAGCTAAGCTAGAGGAGTTAAGTGGCGGACAAATAGATGTGCAAGTATATCCATCGTCACAGCTATATAAAGACAAAGCAGTCCTCAAAGCTATTAAGATGGACTCAGTCCAGATGGCTTGTCCAAGTTTTTCTAAGTTTGGTAAAATTGTGCCACAGCTAGCACTTTTTGACTTGCCGTTTTTGTTTAGAGACATAGACCATCTACACAAAGTCCAAGACACAGATGTAGGGGCGAAGCTCAAAGATATGGTCAACGCCAAAGGCTTTATAGCTTTGGATTTTTGGGACAATCACTTCAAGCAGTTAAGCTCATCAAAAAAGGCACTACTGTTGCCGACAGATGCAGCTGGACAGAAGTTTAGGATCATGAGCTCAAAAGTTCTCGAAGCACAGTTCAAAGCCGTAGGAGCAAACCCACAGATGATGCCATTTAGTGAAGTTTATTCTGGACTTCAACAAGGTGTCATAGATGGTCAAGAAAACACCAACTCAAACATATTTACAAAAAAGTTTTATGAAGTTCAGTCGCACTTATCTGTGACAAATCACGGATATCTAGGATATCTAGTAGTAATGTCAAAGAAATTTTGGGAAAGTTTGCCAGCAGATTTGCAAAAAAATGTCAAACAAGCTATGAAAGAAGCTACAGCCAAAGAGAGAATATGGGCCCAAGAGTTAAACGACTCACAATTTGCTAAGATACAAGAGTATGCTAAAAAAACTGGCAAACTAGAGATACACAACCTATCAGCAGAGCAAATACAAGCTTGGAGAGATGCGGTCAGCCCTATATACTCACAATTTTATGACGATGCCATGATAGGCAAATCGCTCATAGATGGTGCGATAAATACCAAATAAGGATAAAATATGACATATATTAGCAAAACAATTGGCTTTATAAATCAATTTATAGCCGCTTTTGGTATAAGTGCTGGAGTGGCTTTGGCTTTTGCTAATGTTGTCGTGCGGTATGTTTTTGATGGCTCACTTGTGTGGGCATCGGAGCTTACCGTGTATCTTTTTTTGTGGAGCACTTTTTTTGGAGCAGCTTATTGTTTCAAACAAGATGCTCACATAAGTATCAACATCCTATTGGAGAAAGTCAAACCAGTCACAGCAAAGGGTTTGTTGCTTTTGTCGCATAGTATCACGGCTATATTTTTGTCTGCTGTGGCATATTATGGATATGGCTATCTGTTTTTGGTGCATGAGTTAGATGAGATCTCTATAGACCTAGATATACCTATGTGGATAATCTACATAGTGATACCTATATCATTTACTTTTGCTACATATAGAGTGCTTGAGAAACTATATGAAGTAGCTATCACACCAGCAGACCAAGTGGTTCAACACAGTGAGGCGGAGATGATTATAGAACAGATGGCTCAGGGCGAAAACGAAAAACTACTTAAAGAAGTAGAGAGAAAAACAGGAGGTATGTTATGAGTGTAGCAGTTTTATTTACATTGTTTTTCTTTTTGCTAGTTATCGGTTCGCCTATAGCTATAGCTTTGGGTGCATCGACATTTGCTACATTGGTGCTATTTACCGATATTAACCCCATAGAGATATCCTCTATGATGTTTGAAAAAATCGAACACTACTCGCTCATGGCGATACCTATGTTTATACTAGCAGGGCAGTTGCTAAGCAAAGGCAGTAGTGCTAGCAGGATTATAGAGTTTGCCAAGTCTGTAGTGGGTCATATGCCCGGCGGGCTACCTATGGCAGCGATATTTGCTAGTATCATATTTGCCGCAGTTTCAGGTAGCTCTCCTGCTACTGTCGTAGCTATTGGGTCTATCATGTTTGGAGCTATCCAAGAAGCTGGATATCCCAAAAAATACGCCATAGGCACTATAGCAACCGCAGGAAGCTTAGGCATACTTATACCCCCATCTATCGTGATGATAGTATATGGAGTGACAGCAGAAGTGAGTATTGGTAAGCTATTTATGGCAGGGGTGATACCGGGGATCATGATAGGTGCTATGATGATGGTCGTCACCTACATAGGAGCCAAACGGCTTGGATTTAAAAGAACGACACCAGAGCCGTTTAAGGTTCGTATGAAAAAGATGGGCGATGCATCGTGGGCTTTGATGACTATCATCATAGTCATAGGCGGTATATATGGCGGTATATTTACACCCACAGAAGCGGCCGCCGTGGCTACGGCTTGGGCATTTTTTGTATCTATGTTTATATACAAAGATATAAAATGGTCAAATATATACACGATCTTTTTAGAGTCAGCCAAAACTAGTGCTATGATCATGTTTATTATCGCAAATGCTATGTTGTTTGCTCACTTTTTGACTTTAGAAAATGTGCCACAAACTATCACAAATACACTTATGGCTTGGGATGTCAATGCTATCATGTTTTTGATGTTGGTCAACATATTGCTGTTTTTCGCTGGCGATTTTATGGAGCCATCGGCTATTATAATGATCATGGTGCCTCTACTTTTGCCAGTAGCAGTGGCATTGGGTATAGACCCTATACATTTTGGTATCGTTGTTGTGGTGAACATGGAGTTAGGTATGATAACCCCACCTGTGGGGCTGAACCTGTTTGTCACGAGCGGTATCACTGGCACAAGTTTAAAAGATGTGGTAGTCTATTCACTGCCTTGGTCTATGACTATACTAGTAGGCTTGATGTTGGTCACTTATATACCGATCATCAGCTTGTGGCTACCGGGTATCATGTTTGATTGATAGTCATCAAAACAGCAAATAACTCGACAATTTTCTATTTGTTGAGTTATTTTAAGCAAAAATAGATAAAATAAAAAAAGGATAGATATGAAAAAAGTTATGATGTATCTGTTGCCATTTGTGGTATTGATAGGTTTTGCTGGTTGTGCTACACAACAGTTTGTGATAAACAGTAAATATATAGATGAAAAGACAGAGGGTGATTTACAGCCAAGGATAGATGAACAGGTTCCATTTTTCATACATGGGGTTTTGCAGACAGATGAAGTATATCCTGCAAAAATTTGCGGAGGTGTTGAAAATATCATCAAAGTAGAATCAGAGCTAACTTTCGGTCAAGGCTTTTTGGGTGTTATAACATGGGGCATATACGCACCTAGAAATGTAAAAGTTTTTTGCGTAAGCAAATAAAACCAAGTTTTTTGAGTTAAATTAAGTTTAATACGATAAAATAGTCAAAATTTCAAAACTCGCCTCTATTTATACAGGCGACAGATAGGGGCAATGATTTTCACAACCCCGACAAAAAGGTAAAATATGAAAAACAAATATATACAGGCATTTGAAGATGCTATGACCAAAGATGTAGTGATACCACAATTTCGTGCTGGCGATACGGTTAGTCTAGGTGTAGAGATAAAAGAGGGCACAAAGGTCAGAGTCCAAGCATATGAAGGTGTGGTTATATCGATGAGAGGTGAGGGAGCTAGTGCTTCGTTTACTGTGCGAAAGATGGGAGCCAACAAAGTAGGAGTGGAGAGAATATTTCCGCTATATTGTGGTAGTATCAAGACATTTGAAGTGATCAGACGAGGTCGAGTTAGACGAGCAAAGCTACACTACTTGAGAGAACTTACAGGCAAAAAAGCCAAGATAAAAGAGCTAAAAACTTACAACAAATAATATATACTGTCTTGACCTATATCTGCTTTATATAGTAGGGTGTAGCAAGACACAAACTTTTTGTACTCGCTAGATGGTGGCATACTCTTTGCCACTATTAGCACTAACATATCTATATTTGGTCTAGTAGCTTCTAGCATATCAAATCCACCCTCTATCATGACAAATTTATTTTGATTTATCAATTCTAAGCTATTTGATATGTGAACTTTTCTATTTTCTATTTTAAATAATTTTATAGCAGTGTCAAAATTTTTTTGTTTTGAGTATATCAGCACATCTGGGTCTTTTGGACTATTTTTATACTTTCGTGTATCCAATATAGGTCTATCAATCCTGACTGTCTTGCCACCAATGACAAGCAAATCTATTATTGACCTTATCTTGTGAACTATTTTATTTGTTTTTGTAGATGATATTTGACCATCGGTTATGCTACCATCTGTCCGCATAGCAAGTTTGAAAAAACAAAACCTACCGCTATCTTTTTGCCACGACAAAAACGGCGACAGAAGTTTGTCGCAGTCATCTTTCAGCACTCCTACCACTACTTCTATACCCGCTTTTCGCAGCACTGCTATGCCACCAGAGGCTGTGGGATTTTTATCTAGAGTTCCTATATAGACTTTTTGAAACTTCAAAATAGCTATAATAGTCGCACACGATGGTGTCTTGCCCTCGTGACTACAAGGCTCCAAAGTCGTATATATCTGGCAGTCACGAAATATACCGTCGTGATGTTTGACTACATAGTCATATATTTGCTGTGGCGACTTGATACTATTTATAGCCATATCTCCACTTAACACGGCATAAGCCTTTTTGATAGCTAGTAGCTCCGCATGGCTATCACCTGCTTTTTTGTGTGCTTTTGTGGCGACAGCTTTGCCATCTTTGACTATCACTGCTCCTACGGCTGGATTTGGGTATGTCAAAAGTTGATATTTCCAAGCCTTTTTGATAGCTTTTGACATAAATTTATCTAGTAGCATCCTCTATATCCTCTCTTTTTTGTTCTAGCTCTAGGTATCTTTCTACTTGTTTATCGTAGTCTTTGGTAGTGTCATCAAGCTCTACAGACAATTGGACCAAACCTTTGGTCTCATAACAATCTTTGTTCTGCATACACTGTTGTATCAGCTGTATCTTTTGTTCTAAATTTTCTATGATTTGTGGCAAACTTTCTAGCTGTTTTTTGTCGTGGTAGCTTAGCTTTGGTAGTTTTGGCACTGTGTCTCGCATCTTTTTGGGTGCTTTGGGTGAGTGTGCGTCCATGTCGTGTATCTGTGTGAGAGATTTTTGATATGACAGATAGTGCGAATACTCCCAGTAGCTTTCTATTATATTGCCATCATTTTCAAAGACGAAAAGTTTTTGTGCTATCTTGTCTACAAAATACCTGTCATGTGATACAAACAAAATAGCACCTTGATAGTTGCATAGGTATTGTTCTAGTATGTTTATAGTCGGTATATCCAAGTCGTTGGTCGGTTCGTCCAATATCAAAAGTTGTGTTTTTTTGGTAAATAGCAAAGCTAAAGCCACTCTGTTTTTCTCTCCACCACTTAAAGCCCCTATCTTTTTGTCTAGCTGACCCTTGTCAAACAAAAAGCCCTTTAGATAGCCATATACATGTGGTTCTCGCCCATCTGCTAGCTTTATATGTTCGCCTCCGTTTGGACAAAATGTCTCGATGAGCGTGTCGTCATCGTTTAGCATCTGTCTGTTTTGATCAAAATATCCTATATCAAACTCGCCTCGCTTTATACTACCACTATCTGGCTGGAGTTTGTCTATAAGTATGTTTAGCAAGGTTGATTTGCCACAGCCATTTGGTCCTACTATAGCTATACAATCCTTTTGCCGTATGGTAGTGGTGAAGTTTTTGATAAGTTGTCTGTCTGCTATCGATTTACTGATATCTTTTATGTTGTATAGTAGCTTTTTTTTGTTTATAGCTTTTTCGCCGTTAAATACTCTTTGTTCTCTTTGCAGATCCACTGCCATCTTTTTGATTTTACTAGGATTTGTCTTGACAAACTCTTTTAGCTGTAGATACTCTTTTTTCCTTCTTTCATTTCGTTTTCGTCTGGCTTGGACTCCTTTTTGCATCCACAATATCTCCTCTTTTAACCTTTTTTGTAGATTTGTCTGTTCTTTTTGCATATTGTTAAGCAGTTGCTCTTTTTGTGTCAAGTATTCTGTGTATCCGCCTTTGTATTTTTGGATACGACCTTCGTCTATCTCATATATGTTTGTAGCTATGCTGTCTATAAAATACCTATCATGAGATATAAATAGTATCGTGCTTTTGGATTTTAAGAGATAATTTTCCAAATACTCCACCATATATACATCAAGATGATTTGTCGGTTCGTCTAGCAGTAGCACATCTGGATTTTTCAGTATCACAGCACTCAAACCTACTCGCCGTTGTTCACCGCCGCTTAAAGTTTGGACTAACTTGTCTTGGAACTGCACAAGCTGAAACTCCATCATAACTCTTTGGATCTTGTTTTCTATATCCCAGCCGTCTATGTGGTCTAGAAAATTGCCCAGCTGGCTATGTCGTGCCAATAACTCTTTGTTTTCATAGTCTGTAGATAGTTGAAGTGATATTTCATCGTATTGTTGAACCGCTTTTGATATATCTACAAGCTGTGATTTGATAGCTTGTCGCACTGTGTGACTGTCGTCAAACTTGGGGTTTTGGTCTAGTTTCTCTATAGTTATGGAGCTATCTAGCGATATCTCTCCACTATCTATATCCACTGCTTTGGTTATGGCATTCATCAAAGTGGTTTTGCCTTGACCGTTTTGTCCTAGTATTGCTATCTTTTGACCGCTATGGATATTTAGACTTACATCGTCCAACACGACTTTGGTGTCGTATTTTTTGCATACATTTTGTAAAGTTATGAGAGCCATCAGCTTGAGAGCATATCTTGCAATGATTTTAAAGGGTGTTTGCCCTGCAACATCTCTCCTACTTCATAGGATATGGGGGCATATATCTTTTTCGCCTCGCATATATCGTTTATAGCTTTTGTAGTCATGACCCCTTCTGCTACTTCGCCTATATCCTCTAGTATTTTATCTAGTGCCATATTTTTTGCCAACCCAAGTCCTACTTTGTAGTTTCTACTTTTGTCACTAGATGCAGTCAAAAACAGATCTCCAGCCCCACTAAGCCCCATGAAACTGTCAGCTGTAGCACCAAATACTTCGCCAAACCTTGACATCTCTACTAGTCCTCTGGATATGAGACTAGCTCTGGCATTTGCTCCTAGCTCTAACCCATCGCATATACCTGCCGCTATGGCTACTACATTTTTGTATGCTCCAGCTACTTCTGCCCCTATGATATCATCGCTATAATATGTCTTGATAAACTTTGGGAAAAATCTAGCAAACTCATCGTATAGGGTCTTTGATATAGAGTTTAGCACCAAAGCTGTAGGAAGTTTCGCTACTACTTCGTGAGCAAACGATGGACCCGATATGAAACAGAGGTTTTTGGTGTCTATGTGTTTTTTGTATATCTCTTTGAGAAACTTACCACTACTTGCTTCTATACCTTTAGATGCTACTAGTATCTTTTGGTTTTTATTTATGAAGTTATGCTCTAGCCACGTTGATATATGCTGTGTAGATATAGCCATGACGATATACTGACAATCCAATGCTTCATCCAAGCTACAGAAGTTTTTTAGATCTTTTTTCGTCCTGTTTGTGATGAGGCACTTGTGGTTTATGCTTATACTTTGGTATATTGCTTGTCCCCATCTGCCTGCACCTATGACCGCTATGCTGTGTTTCATATTTCGCTCCTTATAGCACGGTGATTTTTGAGTTTGATATCTTTATCTTGCCTATAAGCTCATATTCAAATATCTTGTCGCCAAACTTTTTGACACACTTTTCATAGTCGCCTGTCTGCTGACAATAGATCAAAACTTCATCGTCCGTGTCTTGTTTTGTGGTATTGTATCCAAGATGACTTAAAAACTCGTCTATATCGTGTATGGTTTGTGCAATTCCTTGCTTGACTAGCTCGGCGGTACCAGGACTTTCGCCATATCTGTGCGGTGGCACAAATATTTTTTTGCCCATCTTTTTTGCAAATTTGGCACTTGTTATGCTTCCGCTGTTTTTGTCTGCTTGTGTTATGACTAGCACATCGCCTAGAGCTACTACTATCTCATTTCTATGCACAAAGTTATATTTGGTAGCTTTTTGACCCAAACAATAGTTGCTTATCACCAAACCGTTTTGTTCTATCTTTTCTATCAAATATCTATTTACACTAGGATACCGTATATCCAAACCATTTGCCACCACGGCTATAGTGTTGTCTGTGCCTGCATATTCGTGAGCTATAGCATCTACTCCCATGGCAGCACCGCTTACTACTGCTATATTTGCCTTTTGTAGTTGCAGTGCGATTTTCACTGTTATCTCTTTTGTATATTGGGTGGGTTTTCTCGTCCCTACTATAGACACTGCTTGTTTTTGCAAAAGTTTTAGATCACCTATGTAGCCTAGATTGGTGGGATATTTTGCCATATCATCTAGCTTATCTAAGTGAATCTCTAGCTTCATAGCATATCTTTTATATATACCAACTTAACTGCTTTTAATATATCTTTAGATGTTTCTATGGTCTGTATACTTATGCCATATGGGTGAAATATAGCTATAGCTCGTCCGTTTTGCCTAGCTTTTGCCACTAGTATCTTGAGCTGTTTTCTTATATATCTTCTAGTAGGTATATTGTCTAGAAATATATCTCTCTGGAGTAGTTTCACACCATGTTTTTGTGCATATTTTTTTGCTACAGTTTGTCCTATGGTTCTACTATCCAGAAATATATAGTTGAGCTTTTTTAAACTTCTCATAAATCTATCCATAGCTTGTTCGTTTGATGTAAAGCGACTACCTGTGTGGTTGTTTGTGATATTTGTGCCAGGATACCAAGCTTTGAGTTGTTTGGTTCGAGCGAGCATAGTTTCATAGCTATCATCTACCATCAAAGTTCCCTCCTCTTCTACTCTTCTTTTGAGGGCTTCCAGAGGATAATGCACCATATAGTTTGCTACACCTTTGGCAATTTTGGCAGAGTTTTTGTGACGAAAAGTGGGAGGCAAAAACGATATAGTGATAGGCAGTTTCGTAGCCTTGAGCTTGTCTATCTGTCTTTGGGTGACTACATCGTCACATATCAAAGCGATGGTTGGCTCTGTTTGTTTTGTACTTTTTGGTTTTGGTTTTGTAGGATTGGAGAGTATGGCTTGATTTTTATACAATAGTTTTTTTTCGTTTGTGACTTTAAATACAGGCTCTATTTGCGTCTCTGCTTTTAAGCCCACAAAAGAGACACCACAAACCACCCACAGACTAACTATAGACGATATCGCCCACGATAGTTTTTTTCTCTGTCTATGGTTGGTGGTTTGTAGCACGAAAATTTGGTCTAATTTTCGTCTTGATTTACTATCTTGTTTTTAGATATCCATGGCATCATTTTTCGCAAAGCTACACCGGTTTTTTCTATATTTGTCTGTTTTTGATTGTTTCTCTCGGCATTCATACGAGGATAACCTGCATCGCCCTCCATGACAAAGTCTTTGGCAAATCTACCATCTTGGATCTCTGCTAATATATCTTTCATGGCTTGTTTTGACTGGTCGTTGATAACTCGTTTGCCAGATACATAGTCGCCATACTCCGCTGTGTTTGATATGCTATATCGCATATCGGCGATACCACCTTCAAACATCAAATCCACTATGAGTTTAAGCTCATGCAGGCACTCAAAATACGCCATCTGTGGGTCATATCCTGCTTCTGTGAGTGTCTCAAACCCTGCTTGCACCAGTGCTGTCACACCACCACAAAGCACTGCTTGTTCACCAAACAGATCTGTCTCTGTTTCATCTTTAAATGTAGTCTCGATGATAGCTGTCCTACCACCACCTATAGCACTAGCATATGATAGAGCTAACTCTTTGGTGTTGCCACTTGGGTTTTGACCTATAGCTATGAGATCTGGTATGCCTCCACCTTTGACAAACTCGCTTCGCACTGTGTGTCCGGGAGCTTTGGGGGCTATCATCGTCACATTTATATCACTAGCTGGATTTACTCGTCCATAGTGTATGTTGAACCCATGACCAAATGCTATCGTAGCTCCGCTTTTGAGGTTTGGTTCTATCTGTTCTTTGTATATTTTAGCTTGATTTTCATCTGGCAAAAGTATCATCACGACATCCGCTTTTTTTGTAGCATCCTCTATACTTAAAGTCTCAAACCCTTTTGCTACTGCTTTGTCCCATGAGCTACCACCCTGTCGCAAACCTACTACTACTGATACTCCACTGTCTCGTAAGTTTTCTGCATGTGCATGTCCTTGAGAGCCAAAACCTATGATCGCTACTTTTTTACTCTTTATGATGCTTAGATCACAATCCTTGTCATAATATATATTTAATCCCATATTTGTCCTTTTTGGTTATTTTATCCAAAAGATATAAAATTATCTCTAACTTTAAAAATATTTAGATATAATATGCCATAACTAAATATAGGTCAACTCTAAAAATAACCCAAAACCCCAAAATACTGATTTATTATTAAATTTTATCAAAATCGTAGTTTGTGAGTTGGGTTAAGTTTATTTGGATACAATGACCCATAGCTAAATATTTATAATCAGCGAAAATTTTTCAAAAGGAGAAAATCATGAAAAATATGACAAATGGGGGGGGGCAGGACAGCTCTCCAATCGCGATAGTTAGATATGGTGCGATAGCTTTGACTACAGCTTTGATGATAGGTTGTGGTGGCAGTAGTAGTGGAGAAAGCGATGAGTCTTCTTCGCCTACGACCGCACAAACATGTGATAGTGCACATGTATATCTAGATGTCACAAATCCAACCACAGGCAAAACTTGGCTAGATAGAAACTTGGGAGCAGACAGAGTCGCTACATCCTCTACTGATCATATGGCTTATGGTTCTTTGTATCAGTGGGGCAGAGCATCTGACGGACACGAATGTATCTCATGGACAGACACCACCACAGGATATGGTGTAAATGGCACCACAGAAACACAAGCAGATGTGCCAAATCACAACAAGTTTATCATAAATAATGCCGACTGGCGAACAAATACGAGCAATACTTTGTGGGACTACAATTCCGCCAACAATCCTTGCCCTACAGGATACAGACCGCCGACAAAAGAAGAAATGACAGAGGAGACAAACACTTGGGATAGCAATGATACTGCAGGAGCATTTAAAAGCATATTAAAATTACCAGCTTCTGGTTATAGAAACCGCAAATCTGGGAATGTTATATATGGTGGAAGCGATGGACTATATTGGACTACAACCACTGACCAAAATAAGTCTAATCATCTGATTGTACAAGATGATAATATTCAATTTTACTTAAGTATAAGACCACATGGATCAAGTGTCCGTTGTATCAAAGACTAGATACTAGAGACTAGAAAGCCAGTCTCTAGCAACCAGTCTCTAGTCTCTAGTCTCTAGTCTCTAGTCTCTAGCAAGATAGTCTCCACTTT
>JAOZMC010000032.1 GCA_029934475.1 Arcobacteraceae bacterium | reverse complement strand
CAGTGCAGGAGCAGTATCTTTAAAAAGTGGCAAGAGTTTGGACTATGAAACAAAATCAAGCTACAGCATAAAGGTCAAGGTCAATGATGGAGTCCAAGACAGTGCAGAACAAGAAGTCGCTATAAATATAGCTGATATTTTGGAGCCATTTGTCATGCTAGTCAAAACTGACAATGACGGCAGTAGTTTAGACAATGAATTTGAAGTGCCTGCGGGATGGCAGACACGTAACTACGATATAGACTGCGACTATGACGGAACTTTCGATGCTACAGCTACAGGACAAACTGGAGATTATACCTGTAGTTATGGAGCGATCGGAAGCTATAGAGTAGCTATAGCAGGCGATTTTCCATCTATATACTTCAATGATAAAGGCGACAAAGAAAAATTAATTGAAATACAAGCTTGGGGTGAGATAGAGTGGAGCAGTATGTGGAGAGCTTTTTATGGTGCTGAAAATATGACGATGACAGCCACAGACAAACCAGATTTGCAAAATGTGACAGATATGAGCTATATGTTTTATTATGCAGAAGCATTTAACGGCGACATAGGCGACTGGGATGTATCAAATGTGACAAACATGAGCAGTATGTTTAAGTATGCAAAAGCATTTAACCAAGATATAGGCGACTGGAATGTATCAAATGTGACAAACATGAGCGAGATGTTTAGGGATGCATATGCATTTAACGGCGACATAGGCGACTGGGATGTATCAAATGTGACAAATATGTTTGCTATGTTTATGGGTTATGGTCATACTTCTACTGACAGTATATATTCAAACTTCAATCAAAACATAGGCGACTGGAATGTATCAAATGTGACAAGTATGAGAGGTATGTTTTCTCGTACAAAAGCATTTAACCAAGACATAAGCAACTGGGACACTTCAAATGTGACAGATATGAGTGGTATGTTTAGTGAAGCAAAAGCATTTAACCAAGACATAGGCGACTGGGATGTTTCAAAAGTGACAACTATGGACTCTATGTTTGAGGGTACAGATGCATTTAATCAAGACATAGGCGACTGGAATGTATCAAATGTGACAAATATGAGAGGTATGTTTGGGAATGCATATGCATTTAACGGCGACATAGGCGACTGGGATGTTTCAAAAGTGACAACTATGGACTCTATGTTTACGTATGCAAAAGCATTTAACCAAGACATAGGTGACTGGGATGTATTTGGTGTGAGAGATATGGAATATATGTTTTATCATGCAGATGTATTTAATCAGAATATAAGAGGCTGGAATGTATTAACTGTGACAGATAATACTTGCTTTGCTCATTTTACATCATCGGATTGGACTTGGAATGAAAAACCAAACTTTCCATAATGATGGCAGATCAACTAAACATGACACGACAAATGACGAACAAAAACAAATAAAGGACAAAATCTATGAAGACAAACAAAGCCAACACACACTCACACAAAAAAGTTTCGCTATCTAACATATCCAAAGCTACAGCAGAAGTGATAAGCAAGCCAAATCCCATGCCTCTCATGAGACGGATCAGAAACTTCTACAAACGATATATCAATATCCAGACATTTGCAGCATCTGGATTGATAGTGCAGGTCGTGGTGTTGTTGATCTTTAGTCTCTTGTTTATATTGGGCTTTGGTCTTTTGTATGAAAATCATTATCATAGTTTCAATCTTTTTATGAGTCCTACTGCCATATTAGACTCCAGCACTGCTTTTGAGTGGTCTCTAGGATTTGTCGAGCTTATCATAGGTTTGTTTCTAGGTGGAGCTCTCATATCTATCATCACCTCTACGCTCTCACAGCTCATCACAGCGGTAAACAACGGCTTCATCAGATACAAAGGCAAAAACCACACTATCATCATAAACTCAAACTTCAAGCTAAGCTTCATACTAGATGAGCTAAACATACAAGCTAGTGAACAAGGCAAAAATGTAGATATAGTGATATACCTACCATACAACGACGATATATTTAGCTACAGCAACAACCTCGCTACATATTCAAATCTCATCATAAATGTCCTAGCAGGAGACCCACTCAAATGGCAAACATATGATAGGTTAAATATAAACTGTGCTTCTAGGATAATACTACTAGATGACGAATCAGTCCAAAATGAATGCATAAAGATATCGAGATATATCTACACTCACACCAAGTTTCAAAACAACAAAGCCCAGCTGACTATAGATGCAGAAGATGGTCCAGACCCAAAGCTTGTATACAATGCTATATTTCAAGGCAAATCTCAAAAATACAACCTAATACAAGGCGATGATATACTAGAGGGAGTCATGAGCAGGACTTTGGTGGATTATGACTACTTTAAGATATTTTCAGAGTTGTTGTCTTTTGACGGTTGGGAGTTTCATATCGTCCGGGCTTGTGACTATTTTGACACGGACACTATGTTTGGCGATGCGGTGCTACAGTTTGACCGAGCATTGCTAGTAGGTGTGGTGTCAGATGGCCGTGTAGATATGAACCCCACAGGCACAGGCACGGGCTATATGATAGACAGCCAAGAGGACAGCCTCATACTTATAGCAAAAAACAGCAGAAAATACAAAAGGATAAAATCAAAACCAAATACCAAAGGAGCTGTCAAGATAGCCAAGCCATATGTCAAAGACGACAAAAAGATATGTATAGTAGGAGACTATGAACACTTAGAGCTGTCAAAGATCACAGAGTTTTTGACTCCCAAAAGTATAGCAGACCACACAAAGATAGTATGTGACGATGACATATACTCCAAAGAGATATTGTGGAATACTATCATACTAGAAGACCCAGATGTTATCATATTGGACCTAGAAGATGACCAAGAGTTTGTGCTGACTATGTATCTACAAGACCTATACAAAGACCGCCCAGAGTTTCTACAGAAAATTGTCAACATAATCCACGACCCAGATATAGCTTCGCTCTTGATAGGCGACAAGCAAAACAAAAATATCATCATATCTGAGCGACTAGTAGCCAAATACATGACACAGATAGTATTTAGCCGACATTTTGCAGATATTTTCTCTGAGCTTACATCGCCAAATGGCTCTGAGTTTTATGTGCTCCATCGCCGTAAATACCCAGATATATTTGATATGGATTATAGTGAACTTAGAGCAAATCTCATGCATAGTGGTATGGTATATATAGGATCGTTTGATAGTAGCGATAACTTTGTGTTCAATCTACACGACACAAGTCAAAACGACAAGATAGTGGTGCTGTGTGAGGGTGTCAGATAGTCGCTGGAGACTAGTATAGGAGCAGACACTGCACCTGCGAAGTTAGGGAGCGACAGACGGACTTGTCCGTCAAGCGATAGCACGAGCGAGACAGACTATAGACTAGCATAGGAGTCCTTTGTTTGGTAGTTTTATTTTATTGTGCTATAATAGGTAAAAATATCTCAAAGGACGAGCATGTATGCAGTTAAATTTCAAGCACCTATAACCAAAGGTATGGTTCAAATACCAAAGCGATACAGACAGCTCCAAGAAAACACAAGAGCGACTTTCGTAGTGATGTATGAAAACGACACAGACAGACGACTTGATACACAGGCAAATATAGACGAGTTTGAAAGATTGGTATCACAATCGGACAACAAAAAGACAGCTACTATGTCGATAGCTACAAATATAGATGATATGGTGCTAGATGGTATATTATGACACAAATGTCTATGTATATGCTTTTTGCAAAAACACAGATGACAAAAATCAAAAAACAATATCAAATCAACTGATAAAAAAGGCACTGAGCGATAATACATTGTTGGTATCGGAGATGATACTATATGAGTTTGCGTTTGTATCAAAAAAACTAAAAGAAAATGAGTATTTTATAGAACAAAATCTAAAATTTTTATCTCGTTTTATCAAGCCTACAAACTCAAGCACAAGCCAAAGAGCTGTATCTATACTAAATAATACAAAACTATATGACCATTCGTTTGATATTTTTCATATAGCATTTTGTGAATATTATAGTTGTTCTTTGTTGACATTTGACAAAGGATTTGAAAAGCTTAGAAATATAGCACAAGTCCACATAGATATACAACAGTTATAAAGCATATAGATCAAGTGAACGTGTCAGATAGTTGATATGTAGCCGTTTTATATCTTTTGGATAAAACAGACAAAAACAGGAGGCAATGTATGAACAAATCTATAAACGACAGTCAGTTGTCAAAAAGACAAAAGAGATCAGAGATGCCAGATGGTTTTCAAACCTCACTACTGGTATCATCATATTTTATGTATATGCTATCGTAGGCAACTTCCTGTTTCACGATATGCCGTCTGGTCTGTGGTGTCACATCCCATTTTATAGCTATCTAATAACCTCTTGTTTTTTTGTTTATTATATCAAAACAGTATAAAATCCAACTAACAAATAGCCAAAATTTATATTATTTTGATAAAATACAATATAAGGACAAATATGAAACCACAAACACCACTAGATATAGCACTAGCACATAGTATGACAGCAGATGAATATCAAAAAGCTGTAGATATATTGGGGCGTGAGCCAAACTACACAGAGATAGGAGTCATATCTGCTATGTGGAGTGAGCATTGTAGCTACAAGTCATCTACGAAATACTTGAGAGGCTTTCCTACTGTAGCACCATGGGTGATACAAGGTCCCGGTGAAAATGCAGGTGTAGTGGATATAGGCGATGGCTATGCTGTGGTATTTAAGATGGAATCACACAACCACCCTAGCTTTATAGAACCATACCAAGGAGCCGCTACTGGAGTGGGTGGTATCATGAGAGATATATTTACTATGGGAGCGCGACCCATAGCCAGTATGAACTTGATACAATTTGCCCATATAGACGAGCAGACCAAAACCGCCAAACTACACAGGCGACTGCTACGAGGAGTGGTAGATGGTATAGGTGGATATGGCAACTGTATGGGAGTGCCGACTATTGGCGGGTCTGTGGGATTTGAGAGTTGTTATGCTGGCAACAATCTAGTCAATGCCTTTAACTTAGGGTTGGTCAAAACAGATGAGATATTTTTAGGGCTTGCCAAAGGATTGGGCAATCCAGTCATATATGCAGGCAGCAAGACAGGGCGAGATGGTCTAGGTGGTGCGGTCATGAGTAGTAGTAGCTTCACAGTAGACAACAAATCGTTGCGGCCTACGGTCCAAGTAGGCGACCCATTTACCGAAAAACTTTTGCTTGAAGCTTGTCTGGAACTGTTTCAAAAAGACTATATCATAGGTATCCAAGATATGGGAGCAGCAGGACTGACTAGCAGTTCGTTTGAGATGGCAGGGCGAAGTGGCAGTGGTATGAAACTATATCTTGACAAAGTTCCTGCTCGTGAAAGCGGTATGTCGGCATATGATTTTATGCTTAGTGAATCACAAGAACGCATGCTAATATGTGCCAAAAAGGGCTACGAACAAAAGGTGATAGAAATATTTCACAAGTGGCAACTAGATGCGGTCAATATAGGCGAAGTGACCGATACGGGCGATATGGAGCTATATTTTGATGGCGAAAAGGTAGCAAATATACCTATACAACCTCTAAGCGAAGAGGCCCCAGTGTTAGATAGACCAGTAAGCAGACCAAAATATTTAGACACTATAAAAGATATAAATATGACAAAAGAGTTGTCTATGCAAGCTATATTTGACAGACTTTTTAGCACCCCTGAAGTGCTAGACAAATCGTGGATATATGAACAGTTTGATAGTATGGTGCAAACAAACACTATCAAGCACCCCGGCTCGCTCGATAGTAGTGTAGTTCGTATCAAACAGACCAACAAAGCTATATCTATGAGTGTCAAGTGCAACACTAGATTTTGTTATATCGACCCCAAACTTGGAGCCATGGCATCTGTGATGATGGCAGGGGCAGATGTGGCTATGAGCGGAGCTACACCTCTAGCTATCACGGACTGTCTAAACTTCGGCAACCCAAACAACCCAGAAGTGATGTGGCAGTTCAAAGAGGCATGTGAGGGCATAAAGATAGCATGCAAAGAGCTAAACACACCAGTAGTCAGTGGCAATGTATCGCTCAACAACGAGACAGATAATGTAGGCATATATCCAACTCCTGCTATAGCAACTGTAGGTTTGCTAGATGACCAACACAAAGTTTTGAGCAGTGTGTTTCAAGGTAGCGATAACTATATATATTTGATAGGTGACACATATAGTGAGTTTGGTGGTAGCTTGTATCTCAAGACGATAGAGGGTCGCATAGCTGGAACTCACCCACAAATCGACCTACAAAAGGAGCTGAAACTTTGGAACATAGTCATAGAAGCAAACAAAATCGGTCTGCTAAAGTCGGCGAAAAATATAGGTGTAGGTGGATTGGCTGTATCGTTGGGCAAGATGTGTGCCATATCAAATATAGGCTGTGAAGTAGATGTAGCACTAGACAGCGAGCTAGATATATTTAGCGAGTCATTGAGCCGAGCCGTAGTAGAAGTATCGCCAGATGATGTAGCCGCACTTGATGAGCTTTTGCTACAAAGTGGCTTGAGATATATCTGCATAGGCAAAACTGGTGGCGATCTGTTTGCTATAAATGGTTTGTATAAAAAACTAAACAAGATAAAAGATATCTATTTTGAAAAATTTCAAAAAATTGTAGAACAAGACCTATGAGACAACTTCACAAGCTTATAGATGGGCATAAAAAATTCAAAAACAGCACATTTGAAAACTACAAAAGCGAGTTTCAAGCACTTGCAAAAGATGGTCAAAAGCCCAAGGTGCTGTTTATAGGCTGTAGTGATAGCAGAGTTTCACCAGATCTTATAGTGCGAAGTCGCCCTGGAGATATGTTTATAGTGAGAAACATAGGCAACTTTGTGCCACCATATAAACTAAACCATGATTTCCATGGCACAACGGCTGTCATAGAATATGCTGTATCTGTGCTAAAAGTTGAGGATATTATAGTCTGTGGGCATAGCCATTGTGGAGCTTGTGAAGCTTTGTATGATGATAGTATAGCTACAGACAAAAACTTGACAAATGTATCAAAATGGCTAGAGTTAGGAGAAGAAGCAAAACAAAATGCCACAGCACTATGTCAAGACAACAAAGACAAACTGCTAGAAACTACAGAAAAAGAATCGGTAAAACTACAGCTAAAAAGATTGATGACCTATCCAGCGATAATCCAGCTTGTCAAAGATGATAAACTACAGATACATGGGTGGTATTATGATATACATAGCGGCCATATATATGACTACGACAAAAAGCACGAAAGATTTGAGGAGCTAAGATGATAAACAACAAGTTAATACAAACCATATTTACCAGTGCATCGATACAACGATGGAATGACTATCCTCGTATGATGGAGCTAGTAGAGATAGACAAACAAGCACACAAGTTTATCATAGCATATTTTCTAGCTAAACTGGAAAAAGATATAAACTTCACACACTTGATAGAAGCTGGGATATTTGAATTTCTACGGCGAGTTATAGTCACAGATATTCGTCCAGATGTATTTCACAAAGCTTTGCAACAAAAGTCAGCACAGATCAACGAGTGGGTCATAAACAAACTAGAAATCGACTTGATAGATATAGAAGGTGGGCGGTTTTTTGATAAATTTAAGCACTATTTGACCGATGATAATATGTACAAAAAGGAACGATTTGTCCTCAAAGCATCCTCATATTTAGCTACTAGATGGGAGTTTAATATCGTGTATCAGACTAGCTCTTTTCTCAAAGATATAGACAAAGTCAAAGAGGATCTCCAAGATGAGATTGAGGATTATTTTGAGTTAATAGGAGTGCAAAAAATAGCTCTAAACAAAAAGTTAGCCAAAGTCATAGACCTATCTGGACGGCTACGGTTTCAAAAGCGATGGGCCCAAACTCCAAGAGTGCCAGAAACTTCGGTGCTAGGACATATGCTGACCGTAGCTATATTTGCCTACTTTTATTCCATAGAGGTAGAAGCTTGCGACAAACGAATCCAAAACAACTTTTTCGTGTCGTTGTTTCACGATTTACCAGAAGCTTTGACTAGAGATATCATATCACCAGTCAAATACTCAGTCGATAACTTAGCAAATATCATAAGTGAGTTTGAGATAGAGAAGATCAACGATGAGATTTTGCCAAACATACCAAATAGTCTAAAAGATGAGTTTTCCTATATTTTGGGACTATATGATGGTCGCAAAGATGAGTTCAAAAACAAGATAGTAGAAAACGGTGAGATAAAAATAGTCAGTGACCCACAAAATTACAATGAAAACAAACATGATACTATAGATGGCGAAGTGCTAAAGCAGTGTGATCTGCTAAGTGCATTTATAGAAGCACAGCTATCTATATCGCACGGTATCAAGTCAAACGAGCTAATATCTGGACTAGTGGAGATACAAAAAAAGCTCAAGATAATAAATGGAGTAAATTTTGGACAAATAGCCAAAGAGATACAGGAGAACAACAGATGAAAAAACTAAACATCCAAGATATAAAAGCATCTAAAAATATCAAAAAACTATCGATGGTCACAGCATATGATGCAGTGTTTGCCAAGCTGTTTGATGGTAATATTGATATCATACTAGTAGGTGATAGTCTAAATATGAGTTTCGCCAATAGTAGCGATACAGTTGGTGCCACACTCAAGCAGATGATATATCATACACAAGCCGTATGTAGTGTAGCAAACAGCAGTTTCGTAGTGTGCGATATGCCGTTTGGTTCGGTAGCTACAAGAAAAAAAGCACTCAAAAATGCTATCAAGGTATACAAACAAACCAAAGCGGATGCTATCAAGATAGAGGGCGGTGCCGATATGGCAGATACTATAAAGTATCTCACATCACGAAATATAGCTTGTATGGGACACATAGGACTGATGCCTCAAGTTAGCCGAGCTCAAGGGGGATACAAAGTTCGTGGCAAAGACACAGAGGATACAAAAGCACTGATAGAGGATGCAAAAGCTATAGAAAAAGCAGGGGTATTTGCTATAGTTTTAGAAGGGGTCAAAGCAGACATGGCAGCAGATATAACCAAAGCGGTATCTGTGCCAATTATTGGTATAGGCGCCGGCACAGATGTAGATGGTCAAGTGCTGGTATGGAGCGATATGTTTGGGTTTAACGATGGTTTTGTGCCAAAGTTTGTGCGAGTTTATATGGACGGAGCTGGTCTCATAAGAGAAAATTTGAGACAATTTACCACAGATATCCAAGAGGATAGCTTTCCAGACAAAAGCGAGCAGTATTGATGGAGGATAGGATGGTAGATATGCAGATGGTAGATATAGATGACCAAAAAGCAGAGCTATCACTTCGCCCTGATAACTGGGATGATTATATAGGTCAAGAGAAGATCAAAAAAAACCTAGATGTATTTATAAAAGCCAGCAAAAAGCGGTCTCAAGCACTTGACCATGTGCTGTTTTTTGGTCCTCCGGGACTAGGCAAGACAACTCTGGCATACCTCATAAGCTCACAGATGGACTCAAATATCAAGATAACTTCAGCTCCCATGATAGAAAAGGCAGGCGACTTAGCATCTATCCTCACAAACTTAGAAGAAAACGACATACTGTTTTTAGACGAGATTCATAGGCTGTCTCCGGCTGTAGAAGAGATACTATATTCTGCTATGGAGGACTATAGACTAGATATCATCATAGGTAGCGGACCAGCCGCACAGACGGTGAAAATCGACCTGCCACGATGGACTCTCATAGGTGCTACGACTAGAGCTGGTATGTTGTCAAATCCCTTGCGTGAGCGGTTTGGTATGCACTTTCGACTAGAGTTTTATAGTGAGGATGAGCTATCAAAGATAGTCAAGTTAGCATCTAAAAAACTGGAGAAAATAGCCTATGACGATGCATGCAAGCAGATAGCCAAACGAAGTCGAGGCACACCAAGGATTGCTTTGAGACTTCTTCGGCGAGTTCGGGATTTTGCTGAAGTGGTAGATGAGGAGTTTATATCCAAAGATAGAGCATCGTATGGGTTGGATGAGTTGGGAGTAAACAAGATAGGCTTTGATAGACTTGATATCAAATTTTTGGAGTTGCTTGTATCCAACAAGGGCAGACCCATGGGACTAGGCACTATAGCTGCCGCACTTAGTGAAGATGAAGGCACCATAGAAGATGCCATAGAGCCGTATTTGCTAGCCAACGGCTATATAGAACGCACAGCCAGAGGCAGAGTAGCGACACCCAAAAGCTATGAAGTGTTGAGACTATCACCACCAAAAGATGAAAAAGGATTATTTTGAAAGAGCAGACAAAAAAGAGTATAAGATCAAGACCAAAACATGAAAGTAAACTTGAAGCACTAGAGTTTGCATCGCTTGGATTTTCTATAGTTATCGCTATAGTTGTAGGTGTGGGAGCTGGGCTGTTGCTACAAAATATCACAGGAGCTACATGGAGTATATGGATAGGGGTTGTTTGGGGTGTGGCGGCCGCTGGTCTAAATATCAAAAAAGCATATGACAAAGTGCAAAAGCAGCTCAAAGAGTTAAGCGACGACCCACGATATAGTTACGGCAAAAAACATGGCTATAGATACGATGACGATAACTAGCATACTTAAAACTGTGCTGATAGTAGATATAGTTTTGCTATTTTGCCTGCTGATATGGGCTGAAGTGACAACTGTGCTAAACACTCAAGTATCGTTTATGAGCTTTAGTTTGATAGTGTTTGTCTCCTATTTGTCGTATAAAAATCGTATAGATCGCTCTGTAGCAAACTACGATAGCAGTTTAACCATAGATGATGACGACAAGTTTGAGCTATATGAAGATAAAGAAAAGCCGGGCAAAATAGACAACATAAAACAAACAGCCAAAAACAGATACGACAACTTAGGCACATTTGTCTCTGTGTATCGTATAGTGTCATATGCCGTGTTTGTGCTAGGGTTTTTTACTTTAACAGAGCAAAATATCTTGCAACCTATAGCATATCTGACGGGTATATCGGTGCTACCTGTGGGCATAATAGTCCATATGATAAAAAACAAACTAAAGGACACCTAAATATAATATGAACGAAACTATGAAAATATTTGAAGATAAAAAAGTACGAACTATTTGGGACAATGCCACAGAAAAATGGTTTGTATCTATAATCGATGTGATAGAAGTGCTAACTCAAAGCATAAATGCAAATACGTATTGGAGAAAATTTAAACAAAGATTAAAAGAAGAAGGAAACGAAACCGTGACAAATTGTCACAGGTTGAAGATGAAAGCACAAGACGGTAAGATGAGGCTGACCGATGTAGCCGATACAGAGCAACTTTTTCGACTAATACAATCTATACCATCGCCAAAGGCAGAGTCTTTTAAACTTTGGCTAGCAAGGCTTGGCAAAGAACGGCTAGATGAGATGAGCGACCCAGAGATAAGTATAGACAGAGCGTTGGAGCAGTATTTGGAGCTAGGTTACTCTCAAAACTGGATAAATCAACGACTCAAAAGTATAGAAATACGAAAGGAACTCACGGACGAATGGCAAAGCAAAGGTATAAAAAAGGGGCTTCAATTTGCTATATTGACAGACATTATCACAAAAACTTGGTCGGATAAATCGACCAAAGAATACAAAATACTAAAAGGTCTAAAACAAGAAAACTTGCGAGACAATATGACAAATACTGAACTTATATTAAATATGTTGGCAGAAGCGTCAACCAAAGATATATCACAAGCAACTAGTCCAAAAGATATGCAACAAAGCAAAGAAGTAGCCAGACAAGGCGGGCAAGTAGCAAAAATAGCAAGAGAAACACTAGAACAAAAGACAGGTCAAAAAGTGGTATCAAACAAAAATGCCACAAAAATATTGATAAAAAATATTAATAAAACAAATGACAAACCGAAGTGATGTTTTGTGTGGAATAATTTAAGGTCACCTATAGACAAATCTAAAGGCAGATGAGTTTTTGAGGTATATTTATATTTTTTTGTTATAATCTATCACATTTATATTGAAAAGTTCAATATGTGTATATTAAATAAAAAGGATAATTATGACAACGGTAACATTTAAACAAGATACAGTATGTAACTTGATAGGAAATAAGATAGATGTAGGAGACAAAGCTCCAAAAGTAACAGTAGTAAACTGTAACCCAATGCTACAAGATGAAGTAGTAGGTGGCGCAAAAGACAAAGCACAGCTCATAGTAGTAGTGCCATCGTTGGATACTCCAGTATGCGATGCGGAGACTAGACGATTTAATACAGAGGTAGCCTCTATAGATGGTGCAGAAGTAACTACAGTATCTATGGACTTACCATTTGCGGCAGCGAAATTTTGTAGCACTGCTGGGATTGAGAACTTGAAAGTATGTTCGGACTTTAGAAATAAAGATTTTGCAAATGCTTATGGTATGCTACTAGCAGATGGACCACTAGCAGGTGTAACTGCCAGAGCGATATTTGTAGTTGACAAAGATGGCAAAGTAGCTTATAAAGAGTTGGTGCCAGAGATCACGGCAGAACCAAACTTTGGCAAAGCGATAGAAGCCCTGAAAGCTGTTTGTTAAACTACTATAAAGGTCACTTCTAAAACCTCTATAACTCAAATAAACAATATTTTCATAGAAAATAAGTTTGTTTAAGTTTATTTAGATAAACTTTGTAGCTTTTGTTGTCGCCCCCCTCTAAACGACAACAAGAGCAACTTCTTTTCAATTTTGTATAGGACTTATCTCCTAACTGGAAAACAAAGGATGGAAAACAACTTGAGTACAAACTCATGGAAAACAAAGGATGGAAAACGATGAACGACAAACCAAAATACCTATTTACGAGCGAAGTAGTAAGTCCTGGACACCCAGATAAGTGTGCGGATATTATATCAGATGCTATAGTAGATAGGTTACTCATAGGAGACAAAAACTCCAGAGTAGCCAGCGAACTATTTGTAGCAGGCAAACATATAGTCATAGGTGGCGAAGTAAAATCCAACACCAATATGACAGACGAAGAGTATACCAAACTAGTGCGAGATACACTCATAAACATAGGATACCACGACAACCCACACTTCACACGGCAAGAGTGTTTGCACCCAAAAGATATACAAGTGCAAGTGCTTCTCAACTCCCAGTCGCCTGAGATAGGACAAGGAGTAGACCAACAAAGTGGCGAGATAGGAGCAGGTGATCAGGGTATAATGTTTGGCTATGCAGACTGCGAAACCGAACATCTCATGCCAAGTGCTATCACATATGCTAGAGTTTTGATGCAAAAAGTATACGACTATGCTCTAGCAAATCCAGACAAGCTAGGTGTAGATATCAAGACACAAGTGACTATGGACTACGAGACAAAAGAAAACTTCGAAAACTCAAAACCACAAAGCATAGACACTATAGTCGTATCTGCTCCGTGTGTACAAAGTATGCATATAGACACTGTGCGAAAATTGATCAAAACTCTCATAGATGACTCTGGACTACCTGCAGATCTATATGATAGCAAAAGATGCAAGATACACATAAACCCCACAGGCAAATATGTTTCACATAGCTCGCTTCATGATAGTGGATTGACAGGGCGAAAGCTCATAGTCGATAGCTTCGGCGGATACTCACCCATAGGTGGTGGAGCTCAAAGTAGCAAAGACTATACCAAAGTAGATAGGAGCGGACTATATGCAGCTAGATATATAGCCAAACACATAGTCGCATCAAAACTAGCGACCAAATGTGTAGTCCAGCTATCATATGCTATAGGAGTGGCAAAACCTATATCTATAGCAGTAGATACATACGGCACATGGACAAAACTAGATGACAACGAGCTTTCGAGATTTGTCCAGCAAAACTTTGCATTGACTCCTAGCTGGATTATACAAAAATTTGGACTAGATACACCAAGTTCGCAGACATTTTTGTATCAAGATATAGCAGGGCGAGGACAAGTGGGTCAGCCGGATTATCCATGGGAACAGCTGGACAATCTAAAAATATTTGAAGAGCTACTATGAAAAAACAGACTCTAAGTATCCACAAAGGATATGACAAAGATACCCAAAAAACTATGGCACCGCCCATATACTTAAGCACCGCATATCAGTTTGACAGCACAGCTCATGCTGGTGACCTGTTTGCTCTCAAACAACTAGGCAACATATATACTAGGCTTATGAACCCTACCAATGCTCTGTTTGAAAAGCGGTTGGCATCGCTAGAACACGGCACGGCTTGTGTATCTACTAGTAGTGGTATGGCTGGTATATTTGGCACTATTGTCAATCTTTGCGAAGCAGGAGACAACATAATAGTATCCAATGTCGTGTATGGTGGCACTACAACACTGACCGACCATACTATCAAACGACTAGGCATAACTACCAAGAAATTTGACCCTACTTGTCCAGAAAATCTAGCCGAACTTATAGATGACAAGACAAAGCTAGTGTTGTTTGAAAGTTTGTCAAACCCAAATATAGTCGTGCCTGATTTTGATAAAATTGTCCGCATAGCAGATGAGATGGGAGTTATCACAGTTGTAGATAACACAGTAGCCACTCCTATACTGTGCAATCCTATCAAGCTAGGTTGCGATATAGTGGTTCATAGCACTAGCAAATATATCAACGGACAAGGCACAGCTCTAGGTGGAGCGGTAGTTGATAGTGAAAACTGCAACAACAAGTTAAAAAACAACAGCCGATACAATCACTTCAACACTGCTGACCCATCATATCATGGGCTTATTTTTAGCGAACTACCGTTTCCTATATTTGCTACAAGATTTATGTTGTGTGTCTTGCGAGATATTGGCATTACTGCAAGTCCTATGAATAGTTGGCTCATGACAAACAGCATAGAGACTTTGGGCTTGAGAGTGCGACAACACAGCGACAATGCTCTAGCAGTTGCGAAGTTTCTAAGCGGTTGTAGCGATGTCGTATCTGTGAGATATCCGGGACTACCTAGCGACACAAACCACAAGTTTGCTACAAAATATTTTTGTGAAGATCGTCATAGTGGGTTGCTAAGTTTCGATGTGGGTAGCTACAAAAAAGCACAACAAATAGTAGATAATATATCGCTGTTTAGTATAGTGGTAAATATAGGCGATAGCAAATCCATCATCACACACCCTGCATCTACGACTCATCAACAGCTATCAAAAGAGGAGCTAGACACAGCGGGTATAACCGATGGTTTGATACGACTGTCTATAGGTTTGGAGCATATAGATGACTTGATAGATGCATTGAAAAAGGTGATAAGATAGTCATAAATACCCGAAAAGCATCGTTTGACAAGCCCATATACCTAGAGAGTGGGAGAGTGCTTCGTAGCTACGAGCTAGCATATGAAACTTATGGCGAGATAAACCATGACCGCACAAATATAGTGCTGATAACTCATGCATTGAGTGGCTCACACCATGCAGCTGGACTATACGATGGCGACAGAAAACCAGGATGGTGGGACGACTTGATAGGCGACGGCAAGGACATAGACACAGAAAAATATTTTTGTATATGTATCAACAACATAGGCTCATGCTACGGCTCTACTTCGCCTATGCATATAGACCCAGCGACAGGCAAACGATACAGACTGAAGTTTCCAGTGCTGACTATCAGCGATATAGTCCAGACACAAATGGTGCTACTAAAGTCGCTGGGCATTGACAGACTTCATGCGGTTGTAGGTGGCAGTATGGGCGGTATGCAGGCACTTTGTTATGCTATAGAATACCCTACTTTTGCTAGGCATATAGTAGCTCTAGCGACGACTGCTTATACTAGACCATGGGCGATAGCATTTAACAAAATAGCCATAGAAGCTATACGAAATGACAGCCGATTTAGAAACGGCGACTATGACCCCAAAGATATAGAGGAAAATGGCTTAAACGGTCTAGCCATAGGACGAATGGCAGGTCATGTATCCTATCTTAGCCCACATAGTATGAAAAAGAAGTTTGACAACAACTATGTAGACAAAGATGGTCTATATGAGCTGTTTGGACGATACGAAGTGGAGCGATATCTTGAATACAACGGCTACAATTTTCCTACAAACTTTGATCCACTTAGCTATCTTTTTATCATCAAGACTATGAATATATTTAACTCAGCCCGTGGTGGCGATAGCCTACAGATGGCATATAGCAAGGTGCGAGCGAAACTTCATCTCATATCGTTTGGTGGTGATATGTTGTTTTTGCCATATGAGATGGAGCAGATACGAGATATTATGATAGATATCGGCAAAGAAAAATTGGTAAGCTACAAGATGATAGATAGCGACTACGGTCACGATGCATTTTTGGTAGAAGTAGATAAATATGGACAATACCTAAAGGAGATTATAGATGAATGAGATGAGTTTTGAGAAAAAGCTAGAAAAGACCAAAGAGATATTAAGTGAGTTATCAAATCCAGAGATAACGATGGAACAAAGCCTAAAGCTACACAAGCAAGGCATGGATATAGTGAAACTTGCCCAAGAAGAGCTAGATAAGGCAAAGCTGACATATGAAGAGTTTGACAAAGAGAATATGTGATAAAACAAAACTACCTCACACACAGCCATGTCAAGCTACTGTTTAGACCGACCAAAGATGACTTTGTTGTCAGCGAGATACCGTTGTATGAGTTTAGCGGAAGTGGCGAACATCTTATACTACAAGTGCGAAAAAAGGATCTGACAACATGGACCATGATAGACACCATAGCTAGACATATAGGCACCAAAGCCAGAGATATAGGCTATGCAGGTATGAAAGACAAAAATGCCATGACGATACAATACATATCGTGCCACAACTCATTTGAGCCAAAGTTAGGGACATTTAAAGATGACAAGATCAAGATACTGAACACAACATATCACGAAAACAAGATACGTATAGGTCATCTAAAGGCAAACAAATTTTTCATAAGGCTCAAGCAGGTCCAGAAAAGTTCTGTGCCTGTGCTAAATGAAGCTATCAAACACATAACCACACACGGCATGGCAAACTATTTTGGATATCAGAGGTTTGGTATAGATGGTGACAATCACGAAAAAGGTCAGTTGATATTGCAAGGTAAGCTAAAAGAGAAAAATATCAAGTTAAAAAAGCTATTTTTGAGTGCATATCAAAGCTACAACTTCAACAACTGGCTGTCAAAACGAGTGGAGATATCAAATCTAGTGCGAGAGTTTAAACCAAAGGAGTTGGTAAAGATATTAAAACTAGATATCAGCACGATAACCGATATGAAAGATCAAACTCAACCGTTTAAGCTACTACATGGCGATGTGTTGTCTCACTATCCACACGGCAGGCTGTTTTTGTGTGAGGATATATCCAGTGAAGCACAGAGGTTTGTAGAGCGAACTATATCGCCTACAGGATTGCTAGTAGGACACAAAACTACACATGCCCAAGATATAGCGAAGATATACGAAGAGCAGTTTGATACTCCTGCAGACAAACTAGACGGAGCTAGACGGTATGCATGGATATTTCCTACGGATATATCGTCAAATTACAACGAAGACAAAAAGCACCTAGAGCTAGAGTTTACACTACCAAAAGGATGCTATGCTACAGAGTTTGTGTGGCATATCTGTGGAATGCCAGCAAAAAAGTGTTAAGACTTATATTACAAATAATAGTCTCAAACGAACCAATATATGAGACTACCAAGCTGTTTTATGTGCCAGCCATAGTATTGCTTAAGCTAAACACAATGATTCCTATCAAAGTAGATAGGGACGACAAAGACAAAGTAGCTTTGAATATATATGAGTTGTATTAAAAACAACTACAAAAGGTTTTAAAAGTAGTCTTCAAATATAATCTCAAACTTAGTTCCTATATTTACTTCGCTTTCAACAGATAGTTTAAAACTGTGTAGATTCAATATATTTTTGACCAAAAACAATCCAATACCCAAAGAGTTGTCATGTATGCTAGATGATATTTTATAAAATTTTTGAGTGATTTTCTCTATATCTGTAGGCTTTATGCCTATACCACTATCAGTGATACTTAAGCTGTGATTGTCTAGTCTTATAAAAACAGTATCACTAGAATACTTCAATGCATTTTCTATTAGATTATTTATAGCAATACTTATGAGTGTTTTATCTATATCCAGATACACATCGCAACTAGTTATCATTATATCTGTCTTTTTGTATATTTGTTGCAACTCCTCTACTGCTTGTTTGACACAATTGTTTATATTTGTATTTTCTATATTTAATGACTGATTGCCATCTTCTAGCTTGATAGAAAGTCTCAATCTATCTACCATATCGGCTAGTTTTATAGTATTTAAATGTATTTTTTGCAAAAACCTTTCTCTTATTGTTTGATTTAGTTGCTTGTCTTCTAAAAGTGTCTGAGTGTATCCATCTATCACTGCTATTGGATTTTTGAACTCATGTGATATAGCAGATATTATATCATCTTTTTGTATATTTGACAGCTTGAGTTTTGTGTTGTATTTAGATTTTAATCTATTTTTCTTTGCTAAATTTTTTGATACTTTTGATAGTAGTTTTGTGATCTGGACAAATTCAATAGAATAGTTGGAATTTATATTTGACACTCTGGTTTGTTTGGTTAAGTTTCTCAAAAATTTTAATATATTTTCAGTCTGTATTTGAACCTCCTTGCTTATATGTAAAGATACCAAAAATCCAAAACCCAAAAAACCAAAAAACAATAGTGCTATTTTCAGAGCCATATAAAAAAATTTATCATCTATAAATTCAACATCTCTTGCCATTCTTAAATAGTAGCTATCATCTTTTGTGTTGTATCTTTTTGCCACATATAGCAGATATTTTTGCAAACTATTTGAGTATCGTATGGCAAAACCAAAACTTTTGTTTTTTGCTTGGATTATCTCTATACGATCTATATGATTGTCCATATTCTTAAACTCTTTATCACTCTCAGCTATAACTTTGCCTGTATTTGATATGACAGTAACCCTAAGCCCTGTGGCAGCTTTGATACTCTTTGCTATATTGTTTGTATCGTTTAGCTGTGATATTTGTAGTTGTGCTATGTCTATATTGTGTAGTAAGCTTATCTTTACTTGTTCTATATATATGCTTTTTATCCAAAAATAGAACACTAAGCAAAGTATCAAAAATATAGCCACAAAAAGATACAAAAATTTACGGAAAAATATATCGTGAAGCTTTATCGGGTTTTTAATCAAGTATATAGCCCTCCGTAGGCACTGCTCTTATATAGTTTTTTACTCCTTTGGGGTCTATCTTTTCTTTTAATCTTTTTATAGCTACATTTACAGTTTTTATTTTTGTATCTGTATCATCTACCCAAACATTTTCAAGCAAAGTATCTCTACTTAGCAGTATGCCACGATTTCGTATAAACTCCAAAAATAGGTTATGCTCTAACTTGGTCAACAAAATATGTTCACCATCTATAAAAAATTTTTTGCTTTGTGATATATAAACTATATCTCTATGTTTGATATTGTCCATATCTTTTAAAGTTCTTTTCAATAGTGCTTTTACTCTAGCTTTAAGTAGATTTAAATTAAAAGGCTTAGTTATATAATCATCACCTCCACTATCAAATCCTTGCAATATATTTGTGTCAGTATCTTTTGCAGATATGTAAATCACAGGATTTATATATCCATCTTCACGCAATCTTTTGACAAACACGCTACCTTCAATATGTGGTAGATTTCTATCCATAAGTATGAGGCTTATATCCTCTTCGTCCAACAAAGCACGAACATTTTTTGTATCTATACAGCATATTACATCATATCCCTCTTTGGTCAAGGTATAATCAATAAGCTCCAAAATATCTTGTTCGTCATCTACGACTAGTATCGTTTTCATCTAGATATTTACTATCTCCCCTCCATGGTTTGCATACAACAAAAGGTTAGCTATACTTGAGGCTCTTTCGCTTATCTTTTTTATCTTGCGAAGAGTTTTCAGTATGTTGTGATAAGTATCAAAATCACAAATATCTTTCGCTTTTTTGATAATATCAGTTTCTATAATCTCATATAGATCTTCTGTTTTGTTTTCTGCTACTAGTATTATATCAAAATTTTCTCTTATTTCATCGTTGCAACTCATATTTATCATATTTATGGCTGTTTTTAAAGTATCAAGAGTTGAGTTTAGCATAGGTTTGATATATTGCAACACTATTTCATGATCAAGATTTTCAAGAACTTCTACAAAACCTTTTGAGACAGTTTTTATATTTGATGATGTTTTTTGAAGTTCATGTGTAATCTTAAGATATGCTATCATAGTTCGCAAGTCTCTTGCTTCTGGTGAATGGAGTGCTAGAGTTGATATGATATTGTTGTCTATATGATCTGTCTTGTTGCTGATATTTTTGATATATGATTTGCTATTTTTCAGCTTTTTTATATCTAGACCTATAACTGCCTGTAGTATTGTTTCATTTGACTTGACTAGTCCATCGCCAATATCTTTGATATCTTGTTTTATCTTTTTCAATCTTTTCTTGTAATTTTCCAACATTATCCAAACCTCCCTGTAATATAATCTTCTGTTTTCTTTTTCGTAGGATTTAGAAATATCTTTTTTGTTTTGTCGTATTCTATCAACTCTCCTAGGTGAAAAAATGCAGTCATATCAGCTACTCGTCCAGCTTGTTGCATATTGTGAGTGACTATGATGATAGTATAAAGTTTTTTCAGTCTCAACATAAGTGCTTCTATCTTTTGCGTGGATATGGGATCAAGAGCCGATGTAGGTTCATCCATAAGTATGATATCTGGCTTGATGGCAATAGTCCGTGCTATACAAACTCTTTGCTGTTGTCCTCCGCTTAACGATGTGCCTGGATTGTTTAGTATATTTTTGACCTCGTCCCAAATACCTGCACTTTTCAACGACTCCTCTACTAACTTGTCGCAAAGCTTACCTTTTTTAACCATGCCGTGTTTCAAAGGAGCATAAGCTATATTGTCATATATGGATTTTGGAAAAGGATTGGGCTGTTGAAATACCATACCAACTCTTTTTCGCACACTTACTTCATCTACATCTTTATCATAAATATTTTTGTCATCTATGACAATATCTCCAGTGATTTTGACATCTGCTACCAAGTCATTCATCCTATTTAAACATCGCAAAAATGTTGATTTGCCACATCCAGATGGACCTATGAGTGCTGTGATTTGATTTTTTTTTATTTTTATCTCTACTTCGTGAAGTGCTTGGGTATCACTATACCATAGGTTTAGTTTTTTTATATCTATTTTGATTCTGTTTTTATTCATTATTTTCTTTCCTTTTACCATCTTATCTCAAACTTTTTTCGAATATATATAGCAACAGCATTTAGAGATATTAGCATCGTCAAAAGAACCAATATGCCCAGAGCTGTCCGCTCTATATAAGCTGTCTCGGGCATACCGGCCCATGTAAATATCTGTGCTGGCATCACTGTAGCTGCATCAAATACACTGCTAGGACTATCTGGAACAAATGCTACCATACCTACTATGAT
>JAOZMC010000054.1 GCA_029934475.1 Arcobacteraceae bacterium | reverse complement strand
TGCTAGAGATTATCATCATCACTATACTTATATCAACCATATTAAACTTGATTTTAAAACAGTTTGAGATACCTACTATCATAGGATAGATAGCCACAGGCACTATCATAGCATATGGGTTCAATTTGCACGAAGCTATCCATAGTCAAGAGCTCAAAGATATAGCCGAGTTTGGTATAGTATTTTTGATGTTTACTATAGGGCTGGAATTTTCTGTCAAACACCTGGCAAGTATGAAAAAAGATCTCTTTGTGTATGGTGCTATGCAAGTTTTGCTTACTGCGACTATTTTATCTTTTTTGGCTCATCATTTTTTCTCTATAGAGGCAAAATCCGCTATCATCATAGGTTTGGCTCTAGCTTTATCATCTACAGCTATAGTTTTGAAACTTCTAAACGAAAGCGGAGATATAAACAAAGCTTATGGCAGACGGGTTTTGGGAGTGCTACTATTTCAAGATATAGCTGTCGTGCCCATACTGCTTATGATCACGATATTTTCAGCAAAAAGCGGTTCTGTAACTGACTAGTTGTTGATGACTTTGGGCAAAGCTATGCTTTTGTTCTTTGGGTTGTTTGTAGTCGGCAAATATCTATTGGAGCCATTTTTTACCATAGTTAGCAAGACAAAATCAGACGAAATGTTTGTAAGTTCTATATTATGAGTCGTCAGAGGTGCTTCGTATGTGGCACATTTGTTTGGGTTTTCATACTCACTGGGTGCTTTTGTAGCAGGTATGTTGATAGCCGAAACTCACTATAAATACCAAGTTCAAGCAGACTTGATACCGTTTCGCGACTTGCTTTTGGGTGTGTTTTTTATCACTGTTGGTATGCAGCTTGACTTTGGGATAATATCACAAAATATAGCCACAGTGTCTATCTTGTTGCCAGTTTTGATAGCTATCAAGATGACTATCATATATAGTATATTTAGATTTAGCTCAACTGCTAGTTCACGAGATTCTATCAAAACTTCTTTGTCTATATTTCAGCTAGGCGAGTTTGCGTTGGTCATATTTGAGCTAGCAAATGCTAAAGAGTTGCTAGACCCGACAACTGGGCAAATACTCATAGTAGTAGTAGTGCTAAGTATGATCATGACACCTTTTGTGCTGAAAAATATATCAAAGATAACTGACACTATAAACAAAACAGACGAGCCAACACTAGACACTGCGAAGTTAGATATAAGCACACTAAAAAACCACATAGTTCTCATAGGTTATGGACGACTTGGCAAACAGATATCGTATTTGATAGAGAAAAGCCATATGAATTTTGTAGCCATAGAGGGTGATATAAAGAGTGTCAAAGACGCACAAAAACAAAATTTACCTGTGATATTTGGCAATGCATCGCAGAAAAACATACTAGAGTCAGTCCATATACGAGATGCCGCTTCGGTCATAATCTCTATAGGCAACAGTCAAAAGCTTCACCATATATGTCAATCAGTCAACGAACTAACCAACAACACCAAGACGATAGTCAAAGTAAATAAACATGAAGAAAAAGAACTTCTAGAGGACCTAAATCTGTCTCGTATAGTAGTAAAGACAGAGAAAACTGCCACTGCTATGTTTGACGAAGCTATGAAATGTTGATACTATAAGAATATTATGGTATTATGACAAAAAATATACATAGGAGAAATATATGAAACTATATGCACCATGGGAAAAAGCATTCAACAAACTATTTACTCCATTTGAACATTTTTTACATGCCCAGACAACTACTGGCTTGGTTCTCATGGCTACGACTGTGCTTGCCCTCATATTGGCAAACTCACCGTTGAGTGAGATATATTCAAATTTTTTTCATATTACTATTGACTTTAATGTAGGCTCATGGAGGCTATCGCATACTATTCATCACTGGATCAACGATGGACTTATGGCTATATTCTTTTTCATGATAGGACTAGAGATAAAAGGCGAAGTGCTATCTGGCGAACTATCAAATATCAAAGCCGCTATCTTGCCTATATTGGCTGCTATAGGCGGTATGGTGTTTCCTGCTTTGATATATCTTTATATAAATATGGGGCTTGATGGGGTCTCTGGCTGGGGCATACCTATGGCTACAGACATAGCTTTTGCTATCGGTGTGTTGGTGCTTTTGGGCAAAAGAGTGCCACGGTCACTTGTGGCATTTTTGGTAGCACTCGCTATCGTAGATGATCTAGGTGCTGTGCTTGTCATCGCTCTGTTTTATACTGAACAGATACAAGCTATACCGCTCATGCTAGCTGGTGAGACATTTTTGATCATGATTTTGCTCAATCGCTTCGGCATACGAACGATTTTGCCATATTTTATAGTGGGACTGTTTTTGTGGTTTTTTATGCTAGAATCTGGTGTCCATGCTACTATAGCTGGTGTCATAGCTGCCATGACTATACCGTCTAAGCCTAGACGAACCGCTCTTGACTTTAGCAAACATACCAAAAATATGCTAGACGAATACGATAGCTATCCTGTAGGCACAGACAACAGTCTGCACAGCAAACAAAAGGCAATACTAGCAAATATCAAACACAGTATAGACGAAGTAGGCACACCTGCGGCTAAACTAGAACACGACCTACACTTGCCAGTGGCACTGGTCGTCATACCGCTATTTGCTCTAGCAAATGCTGGCATAGCTATAGATTTTGGCTCTATCGGTAGCACTATAACACAGCCTGTTTCATTTGGTATCATGGCAGGTCTCATACTAGGCAAAGTGCTTGGCATATTTGGAGTGTCATGGGTAGCTGTGAAGCTAAAAATAGCGAAACTACCACAGGACAGCTCTATGTCGCAAGTTTTTGGAGTGGCATTTTTGGGCGGTATTGGATTTACTATGTCTATATTTGTTGCTGATTTGGCATTTATAGACAACGAACAGCTCATATTTCAAGCCAAAGTCGGCATACTAATAGCATCTGCTTTTGCTGGTGTGTTTGGATATTTGTGGCTTAGGTATATTGCAAAAAATAGTGACACTACAGATGGTTTGAAGTAGCTTATGAAAACAAATATCAAAAAAATTCTCAAAAATCAAAAACTCATGAAGTTTATAGACAAACACAAGATCCCTCGTGAATTTTTGTCTATCAACAGAGTCATGGTATCAAGAGCATTTCTCATAGGTTTGTTTGTAGCGTTCATACCTATACCTATGCAGATGCTCGTAGTGGTGGTGTTGATGCGATTTTTCAGGTTCAACCTACCTCTGGCAGTGGCATTGTGCTGGGTTACCAATCCTGTATCTATGCCACTTATATTTTATGTAGAATACTATATAGGTAGCTTTATACTAGGGCTTGATATATCATCTGCTCCTGTGTCACTGGATTGGTTTACTGACAACTTGTCAAATATCTTTTTGCCGTTGTATTTTGGGGCTTTGGTAGTAGCGACTACTGTATCGGCAGCAGTCTCATTTGCTATAAATCGTCTATGGATATATCTAGTAGCCAAAAAGAAAAAGCTACACTACAAGGAGCGATGATATGCTAGATATAGTAGTGGCATGGATAGTAGATACCGTGGGGGCTTTGGGTTATGCTGGTATATATATCATGATGTTTTTAGAGAGTTCGTTTTTCCCTTTTCCGTCTGAAGTGGTCATGATACCTGCTGGATATCTAGCGAGTACAGGAGAGATGAATATATTTTTAGTAGTGCTGTTTGGTATAGGCGGTAGTCTAGCTGGAGCGGTATTTAACTACTATTTAGCTATGAAGTTTGGCAGACAATTTATAGCAAAGTGGGGCAAATATGTTTTTATAGAGGAGCAGACTTTACAAAAGATGGAGCGGTTTTTTGACAAACACGGAGATATATCTATATTTAGCGGCAGGTTGATACCTGCTGTGAGACAATACATATCACTTCCCGCTGGTCTAGCACAGATGGATATATACAAGTTTTCTATCTATACCTCACTAGGAGCTGGCATATGGGTGCTGATATTGAGTTTGTTGGGTTATTTTATAGGTCAAAACCAAGCACTCATAACTCAATATCTACATATCATCGTAGCAGTAATCTTGGGCATCTTGTTAGTCGGTGCGTGGTATTATATATGGAAACAGAGACAAGCACAAAACACAACTTTATAACCTATTTTTCATATCTTTCATCTCTTTTTGGGCTTCACGGCTTAGAGTTTTTTGTTTGAGGGCTTCTCTGTTGTCATGGAGTTTTTTGCCACGTGCAAGAGCTAAGTTTTCACAGCTACACGAACCACTTATCACCACATCGCTATCAAATATCATAACCTTGTCGTGTATCTTTCGCTTCGTTTTCTTTTGTTTATTCTGTTGTTGTCTCAACTTATTCTTTCATAAAATATGTCTCGCTCCAAAGAGTCTGAAATAACCGCTTTTGCTATTGCTTTTCTTTTTTTAAAAAAGAAAGATATTTCCAAATATTTAGTTCTATGGACGAATGTCAAACAACCCTACAGTGTTGTTTGACGTATGGATAATTTGTCTCAAACAAGTTTGAGATTTGAAGTCTCATGTTGGCCGTTGGGTCTATCATTTGTTGCTAGTAGATTTGATATCATTGATAATAGCTATATAATACTCTAGCTTCTTTTTTTTCGCTGTATATTTTATGGTAGATGGATGCCAAGTTCTATAGCATATAGTGTCTCCTATGTTAAATTTCCACAAAGACTTAGGCTCTATGACATCGCTTTGTGTGATTTCGTCTTTGAAAAATTCTTTTATGATTTTGTCATAAGTATAACTTGTAGCAAATATTATATAGTCAGGCTTTAATATCTCTAGTTCTCTTTTAAATATTTGTTTCGATATTTGGACTACTGTTTCATCTTCTTTTGTATTTCTTGAGTAGCTTGTGCTTTTAGCATTGTCAAATTTTAGTAAATTTGACCAGACCAATGAACCTCTCATATCGTCTAGTAGCTCTTTGCGAATTTTTTTGTATTCTACAAATAGTGAGTTATTCCAGTTTGGCTCTGCTCTATATGTAGTGATAGCCCCACTTTTGCCCACAACTTCGCCACCAAATAGCTCGGCTTTGTATCGTTGTTGTAAAATATCTATAGCATTGTCAGTATTTGCAAAATCGTTTAATCTTCCCCACCATCTGTTTGTCTCTTTTCCTACAAATAGTATTTTCTTTTTGGAGTTTAGATAGCTATCATCAACATTTAGCAAAAAAGGTGCGGAATATTCACCCAATCTGTCCTCGCTAAATCGTTCTGCCAAAGCTACCTTGTCTAAAGTTTCGTGATATAACTCACTTAGTTGTTTGTTTATGTCCATTTTATTTTCCTTTTATTTTCTGCACTTATAGTGCCTCGCTTCATCGCCAATATGTATTTCAGGCTACACTTGACCTATTTTCCCACTACATGCAGACTCCTTTTGTTGGATTGTTTTTTATTCATGATATATCATCTAAACTTTGGCGGAGTATTCTCATCTGAGAGTGCAGCAAGACGACGAAAACCTTCAGTCCAATCAACATTTGATACATCCCAACCACTTATGTCTAGATCAAACAATGAACTATAAAACATATATTGCATATTTGTTATATTTGATACATCCCAGTCGCTTATATCTTGAGTAAATGCACCTGTATCAAAAAACATTCTTTTCATATTTGTCACATTTTGCAAATCTGGCTTGTCGTTTACTAGCATTTTCATTTTTTTAGTACCAGCAAAGGCATCTTCCATAGTTTCCCACTGAATCTCTCCCCAGGCTTGTATTTCCAGTAGTTTTTCTTTTTCTGCATTTTCTCCTGAATCCTTATCGGCGAAATATATCGCTGGAAAATCGCCCACTATAGCTACCCTATACTCTCCAATCTCGCCAAACTCACATGTCCAGTTACCTGTGATACCTGTAGCAGTAGCATCAAAAGTTCCGTCATAGTCACAGTCTATATCATAGCTATATGTCAAGTCTGGTTTTGTAGGCACTGTAAATTCGTCATCTTCGCTTGTGCCTGTGTTGTCGCTTTTTATTTTCATAACAAACGGCTCTATGGCTTTGTCGTTTATAGCTATCGTGAAACTTTTGGTCATAACTTCCCCTCCGCTATCTGTGGTTGAGAGCTGTATATCGTAGCTGTTTTTGGTCTCGTAGTTTGGCGATTTTATCATACTTAAAGTGTCGTTTGTGATAGCAAAATAGTCATCATCGGCTCCACCACCAAAGCTATAGATATATGTATCTCCATCATCTGGATCATCTGTAGTCATAGTCCCTACCGTCTCGCCGTTTAGGATATTTTCATCTATGTTGTCGCTGGACAATGATATATTTGTAGGCTGTTCATTTAGGTCATTTATATCTATTGTGTAGTCTTTTGTTGTGGAAAGTCCTTGTGCATCTGTGGATTTTAGTTTTATGTCGTAGCTATCTTTTTGCTCGTGGTCTGGTGAAATGTTTATGCTCAAAATATCATCTGTGATATTGAAGCTATCATCATCTGCCCCTCCGCCAAAGCTATATGTCAAGGCTTTGATACCGCCGTCATCATTGCTAGTTATCGTGCCTACTTGAGTGTTTGCTGGAGTGTTTTCATCTATACTATCGTTTGACAATGATATCCAATAAGGAGGAAAGTTTACATCTATTATGGTTATAACTATAGTTGTCTCTGTTGAGTTGTTTATGCCATCATTGACTGTGACTTTGACTTCATATCTTTTTGTATTGTTGTAGTTTAGACCTCTATCTTTTCTGAGCGATATATCACCACTAGTGCTATCTATCTCGAAAGTCCATGTATCGTCTACGAGTGTCCAGCTTGGCTGTCCGTTGATAGTGTCTATATCGGTATATGCTACTGTGACTATAATATCTAGGTCGGTTAAATTTTCTTCTGCTGATGTCAAGTAGGTAGTGATGACCGGTGCATTGTCGTTGATATCGCCTACATTTATAGTGACTATCTGCTCTGCACTGTCTTGGACTCCATCGTTTGCCTTGACTTTTATGCTGTAGCTTGATTTTGTTTCATAGTCCAAACTTTTGCCACTTTTTAAAGATACTGCTCCTGC
>JAOZMC010000031.1 GCA_029934475.1 Arcobacteraceae bacterium | reverse complement strand
AAAACAAGAGAATCGCTTTTCGCTTTAGCGAAAATGTTTCCTGAAAAACAAGAGAATCGTTTTTTTGTAATAACAAAAAATTTTTCTATAAAAAAGGAAATATATGCTAAGACAAATCATGAGACCACAGCAAGACAATATAACCATAAAGATACCAAACAGCTATATAGACACAGATATAGAGCTTCTGGTGATTCCGTTGGATATCAAAAAACAAGTCAAAGAGGATGAGACTACAAAAGCCAAATCAAACAAATCGCTCAAGGGTGTGTTTGGACACTATGCAGATAGCTCAAAGATAAGCCAAGAGACAGATGCATGGAGTAGCCATATCACAGATAAATATAGCCCAAGATAACCAGAGTAGATACAAACTTTATCATACGATATTTAGTGGATGATGATAAAAAGATGGTAAATATAGCAGGTGTCCTATATTTTAGATACAGAAACAATGACACCACGACTAGCCAAGGCGATATTATCTATAATGATTTGTAAATGCTATGATCTCTATCGTGCCATCATCGGTATAGATAAATATCGCTCTGTATTTTTGATCCGATCTAAACGAATAAACCAGTCTATCCTTTGGCTCCAAAATCTCTGTATGCAACGATGGATAAAAAGGATCTATCTCAAAAAACTCTTTCGGCTTTTTGTATCTCTTTTCTAGGTTGTGCTTTTTTAGATATTTTTTTAGATCATCTCGTATAGGTCTAATTTGCACGAAAAACTGAACTCTTTTTCAATCCATTTTCCAAATCGTCCAAAAACCCATCTGTGTAATTTTCTTTTTGAAAATCATCCATAATATTGCTTAACTTGTCTTTTTTAAATGTTTGGAAATATATCTTTTTTTCTACTATTTTATCTTTGATGGTTTCTAACTCGTCTAGTGACATCTGGGATATCAAGCTTAGGATATTTGGTAGTGATACATTGACTGATAGTTGCACGATATTTTCCTTTTTAGTATTGTATCATATTTGTCTTAATATAGTTCAAAAATCAAAAAATAGATACTATTTATGATATTTTGTAGCCACCATCACTCAAGATAGAGGTTGCGCTTTGCTGTCTAGTCTCTAGCAAACCAGCAAACTACAAAACTAGATGTGGATCGTAGCCTAAATGTCCTACATTTTATATTTTTTGGCTATAATAACTCAAAAGGAAATATACGCCACGACCAGACAATGTGTTCTTTGTCGTCTTTAGTGTTTGAAAGCTATAAATGTAGCGAAGTTTAGCCACTTGAATATCGTCTGACTATCATCAAAACCAGCGGTAGCTAGCATATCTTTGTTTTCTTGTTCGCTATATGGCACTAGGACATTTTCTAGTTTCTCTCGTTTGTTGGATATCTCGAAGTCGCTGTAGCCTTGGGTTTTTTTGTATTTGAGGTATTGGTCTATCGATATTTTGTCTAGTTTTTTGTCTGTGTATATTATCTTTTCGCTAAATATCAGCACACCACCATCGTCTAAGTTATCATAAATCTTTTTGACAAGTTGCTCTCGCTTTTGTGGTCGTATAAACTGCAAGATATAGTTGGCAAATATCACTTTTGCGCCTCTTATATCACTATCAAAAATATCTTGGGTCTGGTATGCTATATCCATATTATATGCTTTGGTTTTTCTCTTTGCGAACTTTATCATATCTGGCGAACTATCTATGCCTACAAGTTTAGCTGGAACTTTGAGCTGTTTTTGTAGAGCTATAAGTGTAGTGCCAGTAGAGCAACCTAAGTCATATACGGTGTCATTTGCTTTGATATATTTTGAAGCTACAGATGCTATCAGCTCTACCGTTGGGCTATAATACGGCACCGATCTTTTGAGCATATCATCAAACACAAGTGCCACAGAACTATCAAACTCAAACTGCTTGTCGCTCGTGTTTGTAAACAGTTTATCTTGCATATATCTCTTTATGAAAGGCTTTGTATCGTTTGTGTTGCCAAAACCACTGGTCGGGATGGTGATATATGTAGTCGCCCAGCACATCGGCTTGTCGTTGGGTCAATGCCTGTATATCAGCAAAACTGCTAGGCTCTATGGGGCTTAGAAAGTTTATGTTGTATCGTCCAAACTCTAGTTTATCAAAAAAAACAGGCAATATCAAGGCACCAGTTTTGCTAGCAAGTCGGCTGACACTATCCACCATACGAGCTTTTTGCCCCATAAACTTCACCTCTATGCCTTTGGGGTTGTTTTGGTCTATGGCTAACCCAACTATCCTGCCTTTTTTGAGTGCTTTCATAAGCCCCATGGCACTGCCGTTTTTGTCCAAAGCTTCGCTGTTGTGTTTTGTGCGATTTGCTTTGAGTTCATCGTTTAGATAGTGGTTGTTCATATTTCGCCCTACCATGGTAGTGGGCTTGTATTTGAGCGATATATACGATGTGATATACTCCCAGTTGCCGTAGTGGGCTGATATAAGTATAATCTTTTTGCCATCTTTTATAGCATCGGTCAGGAGCTGTTCGTTTGTGACTGTGACCTTTTTTTCTAGTTGTGCTAAGTTTAAAGTGGGATTTTGTATAAATTCATAGATATTGTGCACCATATTTTGGTAGCTATGTTTTATGATATCTCTCTTTCGTTTGTCGTCTAGTTTGTCGCCATATACTAAGTCTAAGTTTGCTTTTGCTATGTACCTGTGTTTGCCGTCTACTATATACACCACAGATGACAGTCCGTCTAAAAACAGCTTCACAAATGACTTTGGTAGTATCAAGACTATAAATTTAAATACTTTATATAATAGATACTGTAGGTATTTAGTCATCATTTGCCCTATACAATATAGTCAAATCTTTTGTCATCTTGTCTATCTCATCTTTTGTAGTAGCTTGAAAATGGTCTGCTAGTATAGTTAATCTGTTTGAGCTTTTGTTGTATCGTATCATATGCTTTTGTCGGCAAAGAGTTTTTGTTAGCACTACAGATAGCTTCAAGATAAACACAAGTTTGCTAATTTTATCTATATTTGGTAGTAGTGAGGAGTATTTTTCTATATGCTTTTGTTGGATATTGTCTTTTCTGGTTAGGTCTATGATGGTAGCTATGAGGACTCTATCTTTGTGACCAAACCCATAGTCAAGTCCATACAATATGAAGCTACTAGAGAGTTTTGTGTTGTTGTGGAAGTTTAGCATCTGCCCTATCTTGTGCAGGTTTGCGGCGACTTTTAGCACATTTTTGTCCTTTGGTTCTAGTGCAAAGCTGTCGTGAAGTTGGTCGAAAATATCACATGACAACTTTGCTGTTTGGACTGTATTGTTGTTTTGGTTGCCAAATCTATCTATCAATGCTCTTTGGCTTATGTGAAAGTTCGCTGGAAATCTGTGGTTGGTTGTCCTCAAAATATCGCACAGATATACTCCCTCTCTCACTCCTACTTGTGAGCTTGTGACCTTTTGCACTGCAAAAAACTCAAGTATAACTTGTAGTATAAAACACCCTGCTTTTATAGTGTCGTATCTGTCCTCTTTTATACCTATTTGCTTTAATTCATCCTCTGTAGTCGCTTTTAAAATATCATCAAATATCTGCTTTTGAGTTTCTACATCGTATCTAAAACCATGGACGATATCTAGTGGATAGTTGGTTTGCTTGATGATAGCACTGCTGATAGCTCTAGCCGAACCGCCTAGCACCACGGCATTGGCTAAAAGAGAGGCTGTGCTTTTGCTATCTATTTGTGATAATTGATCTACTATAAACCTCTTTGCTCCTGCTATGTCACCGTGGTCAAAGTATAGCTCCTTTAGTCGAACTGTGCCTATGTTTAGGCTATGTGTCGCTATATTTTTACCATCTTGGACAAATGCCATCTCAGTGCTACCGCCGCCTGTGTCTATGGTGAAAAAGTTTTTGATATCTAGTAGATTTGATACTGCTACTTGACCATAATAAGCCTCTTTTGGTCCATCTATCACTCGTATATTTAGCTTAAGTTCTTTTGATACTTTGTTGATAAACAGCGACCTGTTTGGTGCATCTCGCAAGGCAGATGTGGCGACTGCTAGTATCTTTCTAGCCTTTAGACTCCGTGATATTTGCAAAAAAAGCTTGATAGCTTCAAATGCTTTGTCCATAGGCTCTGTCTGTAGTTCTCCGCCTTTTACGTATCCGCCCTCGCCTATCTTTATCTTGAGTTTGGTTTCGTTGATGAGGAAAAATCCAAACCTACTAGACTTTTCAAATACCACAAGTCGCACAGAGTTTGAGCCTATATCTATGACAGAGGTTATTTTCGCCACTTTGTGCTAAACCTTTATCTTATATCTTGTAGCTGTTTGTATTTCAGACTAAGCTCCAAAGCTGTCTCGCAGTTGTTGTCGTCTAGTTCTATACACTCCACAGGGCAAACTTCTATGCACTGAGGTTCGTTAAACGAGCCTACACATTCGGTGCAAAAGTCTTGATCTATGATATATACTGGGTCATTTTCAGATATGGCACCGTTTGGACACTCTTCTCTACAAGCATCACATGCTATACATTCATCGGTTATTTTTAAAGACATTTTTTTCCTTTGAGAGAGTTATACCATAAAAAGTTTAAACAAACTCATATTATAGTAATTTTCTCAAATCTTCTTTGTATTTGTCTACATCAAAACTACTCAAACCGCTGACACCATCTTCAAAAGCTGCTAGAGCTACCGCCCCTGATATATGGACTAAGTTTTCTTTTTCAAATGGTGCTGGTATGATATAGTTTTTGCCATAACATAGGTTTTGGTCGCCGTAAATATCTTTGATATATTGTGGCACTGGTTGTTTGGCGAGTTTCGCTAGTGCACGACATGCTTCTAGCTTCATATTTTCGGTTATCTTGGTAGCTTGCACATCTAAAGCCCCACGAAATATAAACGGAAAACCCAACACATTGTTTATCTGATTTGGAAAGTCGCTTCGTCCAGTAGCTATGATAGCATCGTCTCGCACCTCTTTTATCTCCTGTGGCAATATCTCTGGAGTGGGATTTGACAGAGCAAATATGATAGGATTTTTTGCCATAGACTTGACCATATCCTTTGTGACAATTTTCGCAACGCTTAAGCCCAGAAACATATCTGCATCTACCATAGCATCGGCTAGAGTTTCACACGAAGCATCTACAGCGAACTTTTGTTTGTATTCGTTTATATCGGTTCGCCTGCTGTTTAAAACCCCTTTGCTATCTGTCATGATGATATGATTGACGCCTAAACTTTGATACATACCAGCACAGCTCATAGCGGCCGCTCCAGAGCCACTGATAACTACTTTGATAGTATCTAGCGACTTGTTTGCTAGCTCACATGCATTGAGCAGTCCAGCTGCCGTGATGATAGCGGTGCCGTGTTGGTCGTCATGCATCACTGGTATATCTACAGCTTTTTGTAGCTCTTGTTCTATAAAAAAACACTCTGGAGACTTGATATCCTCTAGGTTAATACCACCAAAAGTAGGTGCTATGGCTTTGCATATATCTACTATCTTTTGTGGGTCGGTCTCATCTATTTCTATATCTACTCCATCAAGTTTTGCAAACTTTTTAAACAACACCACTTTGCCTTCCATCACTGGCTTTGATGCTATAGCTCCCAGATTGCCCAAACCTAGCACTGCTGTGCCGTTGCTTATGACTGCTACTGTGTTTGCTTTGGTCGTGTATTTGTAGGCTAGTTGCTTCTCTTTGGCTATAGCTAGACACGGCACGGCTACACCGGGAGTATAAGCTAGGCTTAGGTCTCGCTGGTCTTCGCAACTTTTGGTTATGTTTGTAGAGAGCTTACCGCCCTCGTGATACTTTAGAGCATCTTCATCTGTGATATTCATATCTTTCCTTTTTTTGATAAGTATATCATACAAATCTTTTATTTGGTTATATTTTTGAATTTTCTTTGAATTTTGGTAAATTTTATATTTTTATGGTAAAATACTTAAAATTTAAAAGGATGATTTATGGAAATATTATTGGGATTGGTAGTAGTAGTGCTTTTGGTCATAGTAGTTTGGTACAACAAGCTCATAGGGCTAAAAGAGGCAGTATTTACAGACGAAAAGGGCATAGGCATACAGCTAGACGAACGAAACAAACTTTTCGATAGTCTTATAAACTCTGTCAAAAAGTATATGGATCATGAAAAAGGCACATTTGCCGAGATTGTCAAACTGAGAAGTCAGGCAAACCAGACGACAGGAGTAGCCACAGATGCTACAGCACAAGCGGCACAAGAAGCACTATCAAAGATGGTCAGCAGTGGTGCTATAAACATAGCAGTAGAAGCTTATCCAGAGCTCAAGTCTGCTACAAATATGCTACAACTTCAAGAATCTATAGAAAATATAGAGAGAAAGCTAGCAAACAGCAAAAAGGCATTTAACATGAGTATAGAAGACTACAATACAACTTCACAAGGCATACCTGGTGTGCTTGTGGTTTCATTGTTCAAAAAGCAGTTGAAGTTTGACTTCGTGCGATGGGAATTGAGCAAAGAGAAGATAGAAAAAGCAGAAGAACGAGTAGTCTCGTTTGACTAGTGCTATATAGTGTTGTAGGATAGTTTTGTATAGATTGGTTTTGGTGTTGTTGGTATATATCAACATATATGCCTACGACAAAAACATTGAAAAAGCAGGAGATATAGTCCAGATACTTATACCCACTACAGCATATATGACGACTTGGGCGATAGACGACAAAGCAGGACGAGATGAGTTTTATGTGTCGTTTGCTGGCAATATACTAGCTACTCACGGACTCAAACGAGCAATTCAGCGAGAACGACCAAACAAAGCAGACAACCACTCTATGCCCTCAGGACATACTTCTGCTTCGTTTCATGGTGCTACATTTATACACAAACGATATGGACTAGGCTATGCTATAGTGCCATATATCGGTGCTGCTTTTGTAGGGTATAGCCGTGTCTATTCAAAGTGGCATTATAGAAGCGATGTATATGCAGGAGCACTGCTAGGTAGTGCTTTTGCATGGTTTTTCACGACACCATACGAGAGCAAAGAGAGGACTATAGAGCCAGTAGCATATATGGTAGATGATAAAAATTTTTATGGAGTAAAGATACGATGGTGAGACGATTTTGTGTGATATTGTATATGGCTTTGCTAGTGACTACTTGTCAAGCGATAGAGGACAACGATACACAGCAACCGACTACAACAGATAAAAATACAACACCACAAGAAGTAACGATAGAGAACAACATCACACAAGATAGAATCTTTATAGACCATAATATCACAAATGAAAACAACAAAACACAACAAGAAGTAGTGACAGATACAAACGACACAACAGATGAAAATATCATGACAGCCACACATACGATAGACAACGACAAGCTAATATACGACAAGCCGGGGGCTTTTGACTTTTGGGACAACAGTATGGGTAGCTACTCAAAAGTTTATGATATGGCAGTAAGCCCCGAAAACTACGAAGCATGGGGCTGGATAGCTGGTTCATCTTTGCTGTTGTTTAAATACGACAAAGAGATCATAGAAGAAGCGAAAAGACTAGGCAAAAAGTGGGGCATAGACACAGGCGGACAAAACGAGATGAAAAGTATATTTTCTGTAGGACCATTTCCTATACTACAGATAGGCGATACGAGAGGTTCATATATGTATCTCATAGGTGATGGTAGCACACATATAGGTATCATGGCAGGTATGTATGCACATGGATATTTTATGGACAATAATAAGTCACTAAATGTCGCAAGTCAGCTTGCAGAGGGTTTGTTTGGAGTAGCGGTAGTCACACAGACTATCAAGCATATCACAGGACGAGAAAGTCCTATAGTTCGTAGCGAAGACACAGGCAAATGGCGATGGTTTCCAAACCAAAAAGAGTATCACGAAGATGTACAAAAATACGATGCCTTTCCGTCAGGACACCTAGCTACTACTATGATGACCGTCACTGTGTTGAGTGAAAATTATCCAGACAATCCATATATCAAGCCAGTAGGCTGGACAGCTATGAGTTTGCTATGTTTTCAGATGCTCAACAACGAAGTGCATTGGGCGAGTGATTATCCTCTAGCGCTTGCTATAGGATATAGCTTTGGCAAGGTAGCCGCCACTAGACAGCGAACCAAAGCGGCCGCAAACTGGAGCTTGGTGCCAGTGATCAGTAGCGACACCACGGGAGCAAATCTCGTGTATAAATTTTAAGGAAAAAGATGAAAAATATGGCATTGATATTATGCGTAGTATTGGCGATATTTGCTAGTGCCGACAAAACTACTTTAAATAAAGCAGAGCTAAAAGAACTCAAAGAGGAGGGCTATGTGATAAAGCGAGACAAAAAGACAAAAAAAGGCTTCATATCCTTTGATATCAACAGAACCATAGACGATGTGTTCAAAGATATCAAAAATCTCAAGTCATACCCCAAAAAGATAGAGGACGTCAGTCGTGTAGAAGTGTATGACAAGACAGACAACATAGTCAAAGCTCGTATATTTATAGATACTTTTTTTGTGAGTTTCAAAAATAGTGTTTTGCACTATATAGACGACAACAAACGACACATAAGCTGGGAGCTAGACGGCGACTTCAATGACACAAACTATTTTGCAAAGATGGACGGATACTGGAGCTTGAAAAAGCTAGACGAAAACAACACTAGAGTTTTTTATGCAAATGACCTAGAGTTTAAAGGTTGGGTGCCGTCGTTTTTGGAGGGTTATTTGTTTGACAAAGGTTTAAAACAATCAACATTTTGGCTAAAACCTCAAGAGTAAAATAGTTTTAAGAAAATTTAGATAAAATATATAAATTTAAACAAACGGAGAATATTATGAATTACAGAAAGATAAAAGCGGAAAATTATAGAAAAACAAACTTCGTGTTGGCATTTTATGTGGTGCTGTTTTTACTTATAGGACTTTTAGGCGAGACTATATACATAAGCTTGATGATACCACCAGAACATGGCATAGTAGATGCTATGTTTTTCACCTATGAAGCTATATTAAGCGGAGTTCACTTCCCTATATTTACAGCTAGCATGGTAGGTATCGCTATAGTTATCATATTTATAGCTATCAAATTTGGCAATAAAATCATGCTAAGTGGCAACCAATACATAAAGTTAAACGACAAAGAGCAGCGAACCAAAAGCGAACAGATGGTTTTAAACATAGTTGAAGAGCTTAAAATCTCTTCACGAGTGCGGTTTATGCCAGATGTCTATATTATAGATGAGCCATATATGAATGCCTTTGCTTCTGGGTGGAGTGAGGGTAACTCTATGGTGGCTATCACTCGTGGGCTTTTGGATAAACTCACCCGTGCTGAAGTGGAGGCAGTGATGGCTCACGAGATGGGACATATCAAAAATGCCGATGTGAGATTGACTTTGGTAGTAGGAGTGCTGACAAATGTCATGGTATATGCGGTAGATTGGATATATTATGGTATGATTGGTCGTGGTGGTGGCAACAGTAAAGCGATGCAACAAGCAAAGATAGTGATAGTTGTGCTTAAGATATTTTTGCCGATATTGACTATAGTTTTGCAGCTTTATATATCTAGAAAACGAGAGTTTCTAGCAGATGCGGCTTCTGTAGAGTTCACAGGCAATCAAGATGCCATGGTATCGGCTTTGCAAAAGATAAGCGGTGATTATGAGCAAAACGACTATGAGTTAGATGAGACAGAAAACCAGACTAGACGATTTGCCAACTTTTTCGATGCAAGTAGCTGGTTCTCTACACATCCAAAAGTAGAAAAACGAATAGAAAACTTAATAGGAGAAAAAACACGATGACAAACGAACAACAAAATGCCTTGAACTTAGCTATCAAACAGATGGACAAAGCCTTTGGCAAGGGTGCTTTGGTGCGACTAGGCGACAAAGAGGTAGAGGATATAGAAGCTATAAGCACAGGTTCGCTGGGACTTGACCTGGCTTTGGGTATAGGTGGTATACCAAAAGGACGGGTGATAGAGATATATGGACCAGAAAGTAGTGGCAAGACTACTTTGAGCTTACATGTCATAGCACAGTGTCAAAAAAACGGCGGTGTGTGCACATTTATAGATGCAGAACATGCACTAGATGTAGGCTATGCCAAAGATATAGGAGTAGATACAGACAACCTTCTTGTATCTCAGCCAGACTATGGCGAGCAGGCCTTGGATATACTAGAGACAGTCGTCCGAAGTGGAGCTGTAGATCTCATCGTAGTAGATAGTGTAGCGGCTCTCACACCAAAAGTAGAGATAGATGGCGATATGGACGATATGCAAGTAGGCTTACAAGCTAGACTTATGAGCAAAGCTATGCGGAAGATCACAAGTGTCCTGCACAAGATGAATACTACAGTGATATTTATAAACCAAATCCGTATGAAGATAGGTATGACAGGATATGGTTCGCCAGAGACTACCACTGGTGGCAATGCTTTGAAGTTTTATAGCTCTGTGCGACTAGATATACGACGAATAGCATCGCTCAAAGTAGGTGAGGAGATCATAGGCAACAGAACCAAAGTCAAAGTAGTCAAAAATAAAGTAGCACCGCCGTTTAAGATAGTAGAGTTTGATATTATTTTTGGCGAGGGTATATCAAAGCTGGGCGAGATAGTGGATTATGGTGTCAAGATGGATATCATAGACAAAGCAGGAGCATGGTTTAGCTACAATGACAAAAAGATAGGACAAGGCAAAGAAAAAGCCAAACAGTTTTTAAAAGAAAACGAAGATATATGCAAAGAGATAGAGGACAAAATACTTCTGTCTATGGGTGTAAAACAAGGAGCAAACGATGGTGCTGATTGATGATATATATGCGATAGAAGTGATGGATAGCCGAGGCAACCCCACGGTGCAAGCAACTGTCGTTTTGAACGATGGCAGCGAAGGTGTAGCGATATGCCCTAGTGGAGCTAGCACTGGCAAACGAGAAGCTGTAGAGCTACGAGACGGCGACAAACGATACGCAGGCAAAGGAGTTTTGTCTGCAGTTGACAATATCAACAATATCATAGCGCCACTTTTGGACGGACACAATCCATTTAACCAAATATACATAGATAGATTGCTACAAAAAGAGGACGGCAGTGAAAACTATAGCAACTTAGGAGCCAATGCCTCGCTAGCTGTATCTATGGCGGTAGCTAGAGCTTCGGCAAACAGCTTAGGAGTGCCACTATATAGATATCTAGGTGGAGCAAATGCTATGACTATGCCTGTAGGTATGTTCAATATCATAAACGGAGGAGAACATGCAAACAACAGTGTGGATTTCCAAGAATATATGATAATACCTACAAACTTTGAGACATTTGCTCTGTCATTGAGGGCAGTCAGTGAGATATACAACGAGCTTAAAAAGATTATAGACGGCATGGGTATGACTACAGCCGTAGGAGACGAAGGCGGTTTTGCTCCAAACCTAAAGTCAAACGAAGAGCCTTTGGAGCTTATAACCAAAGCTATAGTAGATGCCGGATATGAACCTGGCAAAGATATTTTTCTGGCACTTGATGTAGCTGCTTCTGAGCTAGTAGATGACGATGGCAAATATCTCCTCAAATCCGAAAACAAAACTCTAAGCAGTGCCGAGCTTGTGGAGTATTATAAAAATCTATGCGACAAATATCCTATAGTATCTATAGAAGATGGTTTGGGCGAAGATGACTGGGACGGCTGGAGCTATTTGACAGAACAGTTAGGCGACAAAGTCCAGCTAGTAGGAGATGATCTGTTTGTGACAAATACCAAAATCTTGCAGCAAGGTATAGACAAAAGCATAGCAAACAGCATATTGATAAAGCCAAATCAGATAGGTGATCTATCACAAACTATGGCTACAGTGAGGTTGGCTCAACGAAGCGGATACAGATGTGTCATGAGTCACAGAAGTGGCGAAAGCGAAGATACATTTATAGCTGACTTTGCTGTGGCACTTAACTGCGGACAGATAAAGACAGGCAGCACCGCCAGAAGTGATAGGATAGCAAAATACAACAGACTGCTAAACATAGAACACGAGATAGGATATAGCGAATACACTCAAAACATGGTATATGAAAGATAATCAAAAACGATGATAAGACTAGGTTTGGGAGGTTTTGTGCTTATCTATTTTATATATCTTGGGTTTTTCAACAAAAACTCATGGATAATTCATCATAGACTTTGTGCACAAAAAAAACAACTGACAAAAGAGATATACGACATAAGAGACAAAAATGCCAAACTCCAAAAGGAGTATTTGGAGCTTAAAAACTTGGAGCCACAATGATATATAAAATATGTTTGATATTGATATTGTTTGTCATAGCACAAGCTAGACCAAACCCATTTGAACCCACAGACCAATTTAAAGTCACAAAGATAAAAGATGATATCACATCATCGCCTGCCAAACAAGACAAAGTATTTGAAGTCAATCGCTACATCACAGTATCTATACTAGATGATAAAATTATCATAAATACAAAAAATCACAAGTTAAAAAAGTCAATCATTTTAGAAGATATTGGCAAGATTGCGATAGATTTCAGTGCAAAAGTGCGATTTAAGTCAAAGACTATTCCCATAGTTCACGATAGTGTAGAGAGTATAGCAGTAGCTACTCACTACCCCAAAAACTTTTATAGGGTGGTAGTTCGTATAAAAGAAAAGACAAAAAAATACAAGATAATCAAGGCTGATAATTTGACTACTATTAAGTTTTAAGGAGAGTTTGCGGTGCTTTATTTTTTCTATACATTTTTTGATATAAATATATTTCAATACATCACAGTCCGTGCTGGTATTGGGTTTATAGTTTCGTTTGGTTTGACATATTTTTTGATGGGGCGGTTTATAGCATGGGCAAAAAAGAAAAAACAAAGCCAACCCATATATACTCTAGCTCCAAAATCGCACGCTATAAAAAATGGCACTCCTACTATGGGTGGGGCGGTGTTTATAATCGCCACAATATTGACAGTGCTACTATCTGCCAGACTTGACAATATGTATGTATGGGGGGCGATAACTGTCATATCGTTGTTTTCTCTCATAGGGGTCAAAGATGATATGGCAAAGATAAAAAATGACAAAAACGATGCAGGACTATCCGCTAAATATAAGTTTATACTACAGATAATAGTCGGTCTCATCACTGTGAGTATGTTGTTGATGGCTGGTTTTGATACAAACTTTTATGTGCCGTTTTTCAAAGAACCGCTATGGGATATGGGTTATTTTGCTACTGGTTTTTGGCTGCTTGTCATAGTAGCTACATCAAATGCAGTGAACTTGACCGATGGACTAGATGGACTAGCGACTGCTCCGTCTATCATAGGGCTTTTTTCGCTCAGTCTCATAGCATATATCACAGGTCATGCAATCATCAGCGAATACCTCCTCATGCCAAATATCAAGCTAAGTGGAGAGCTTTTTGTAGTAGGTATGTCTATGGTGGGGGCTTTGATAGCATTTTTGTGGTTTAACTCACATCCGGCTCAAGTATTTATGGGCGATAGCGGCAGTCTATCTATAGGTGCTTTTATGGGTTATATCGCCATAGTCGGCAAGAGCGAGATACTGTTGTTGCTTATAGGATTTATATTTGTATTTGAGACGGTATCTGTGATACTCCAAGTAGGAAGCTTCAAACTAAGAAAAAAGCGGATATTTAAGATGGCACCCATACATCACCACTTTGAACAAAAAGGTTGGCATGAAAACAAGATTATCGTGCGGTTTTGGATAATATCTTTTATGAGCAACATATTAGCTCTCATCAGTCTCAAGATACGATAAGTGAGAATCATAGGCAAAGGCAAGACAGCTAGAGCTATCAAAGAGCGATTTGGTGGTAGTTGGTTTGATGATGATGACTGCGAGAACTTTGATATAGACAGCATAGAGCCCACAGTTATAAGCCCAGGAGTGCCACCACACCACACGATAGTAGCAAACACCAAAACCCCCATAAGTGACCTAGATATAGTCTCGCCACCATATAGCATATGGATAAGTGGCACAAACGGCAAGACCACCACCACATCTATGATAGCATTGTTGCTAGAAAACATGGGAGCTGTGTGTGGTGGAAATATAGGCACACCAGTAGTTAAGCTAGATGAAAAAGCCCATATATGGGTGCTGGAGGTGTCGTCCTTTACTTTGCACTATACCACCAAAGCATCGCCAGATATTTATCTGCTACTACCTATAACCCTCGATCATATATCGTGGCACAGCAGTTTTGAGCTATATGAGAGTGCAAAGCTATCGCCACTACAAACTATGGGTGAGCAAAGCATAGTGATATTGCCAGAGAGTTATAGGCACATAGATACCAAGGCAAACACCATATACTACAAAGAGACCAAAGAACTAGCCTGCAGATATGGTATAGATACGGACAAAATCAACTTCACAGAGCCGTTTTTGTTTGATGGGGTTGTTAGCTTAATCGTAGCTGGACTAGTAGGAAAAAAGCCAGACTACGAGCTGCTAAATAGCTTCATCCAAGATAGCCACAAACTAGAACAGATAACAGATAGTCGTGGCAGAGTTTGGATAGATGACAGCAAAGCTACCAACATAGATGCCACCATCCAAGCGATAAAACCACACAGAGAAAAAAAGATATTTTTGATACTAGGTGGCGATGACAAAGATGTGGATATGACGGAGCTATTTGAGTTTTTGAGACAGTTTGATGTAGCGGTGTTTTGTATAGGACAAAGTGGACAAAATATAGATAACCAACTAAAAAAACGAGAGATAAACTCCACATATACAGAGACGATACAAGAGACTATCGCCCATATAGATAGGCTATATCGAGGCAAAAACAGCATAGCGATACTTAGTCCTGCATGTGCTTCGTTTGATCAATTTAACTCCTACTCTCACAGGGGCGATGAGTTCAAAAAGCTTGTGTTTGGTATAAAATAACAAAATACAAGGTGGCTTTGTGATACGAACTATAGGGCATTCTACATACGATGTTGAGTATTTTATGGAGTTATTGCGAAAAAACAGCATAGACACGATAGTAGATGTGCGAAGTGTGCCATATAGCAAATATGCCTCACAATACAACCGTGAGGCGTTGAAACAGTGTTTAAAATATGAAAATATAAGATACATATATATGGGCGATATGCTAGGAGCTAGATACAAAGACCCGAAGCTACTGTTTGATAGTGGCAAGGTGGATTTCAAAAAAGTTCAAAAGACCAAACTTTTTTTAGATGGTATAGCTAGACTACTAGACGGCATAACCAAAGGATACAGCATATCGCTCATGTGCTCTGAGAGAGAGGCATTTGACTGCCATAGATTTGTCTTGATATCTGGGTTTCTAGCAAAAATCGGCTTAGATGTAGAGCATATCTATCCAGACAAGATGGTCTCACAAGCACAGATGGAGCAACAACTTTTGATAAAATATGACAAAAAACTTCCAAAAGCAGATCTGTTTTGCCACAATATCACACAAACAACACAGCTACAGCTAGCCTATGAACTTAGAAACCAAGATATAGCATATGATATTACAAAATCACAAACATAATTCACAAAGATTTTATATAAAATAGATAAACTTTTATATTGTTTTGATAAAATTACAATATAAATTAAAAAAGGATAAATATGTGTCAAGACTGTGGCTGTAGTATTACAGATGAACCAACCAAAAATGAGATGGAAAATATCCACTCAAACCCCCAGTTAAACGAACAAAAAACTGTAGATGTTATCAAGCAGATACTACACAAAAACAACCAAGAAGCCTCCCACAACAGACAGCACCTAGAGTCAAACAGTGTGCTAGGGATAAATCTCATGAGTAGTCCCGGTAGTGGCAAGACTGCCATGCTAGAGCGACTTGTAGATGTGTGCGGCTTCAAATACGCAGTCATAGAGGGCGACCTAGAGACTAGTAAAGATGCCAAAAGACTTCAAGACAAGGCAATACAAGCTTACCAGATCACCACTGGCACTGCTTGTCATCTCGATGCATTTATGGTGCATAAGGCACTACACAAGATTGATATGAACTCTATAGATGTCTGTTTTGTAGAAAATGTCGGCAATCTGGTCTGTCCTGCTAGCTACGATGTCGGCACTCATCTAAATATAGTGTTGGTATCTATACCAGAGGGCAACGACAAGATAGCCAAATATCCTGTGATGTTTCGCAAGGCTGATCTGGTGCTGTTTACAAAGACCGATTTGCTGCCCTATTTTGACTATGATCTAGAGGCAGAAAAACAGGAGCTTAAAAAACTCAAACCAAATGTAGATATACTAGAACTAAATATCCACGATGAAAAAACACTCAAAAGTCTAAGCGATTGGATAGAGTTTAAGCTAAAATTAAGGAGCTAATATGTGCTTATCAATACCGAGCAAAGTTGTCAAGATAGACAAGGAAAACAGATCTGCCACAGTCGATACTATGGGTATAACCCGCATAGCATCGTTGGACTTGATGGCCGAAGGCGAAATAAAAGTGGGCGATTTTGTGCTACTTCATATAGGATTTGTCATGAACAAAATAGATGAAAAAGAGGCTTTGCTTTCGCTGGAGACATATAGAGATATCATAGATTCTATGGAAGAAGAGGACAAAAGAGAAGCCATATTGGCTGGAGACAACTGTAAAAATGGTGCTAAACCATGATAAAACTCTCCAATCTATACGATGACTTTCGCGATAGCCAGACTATACGGAGCTTTGCTTCTATCATAGCAAAAGATGCGAAAAAGTTAAAAAAAAGTATCAATATCATGGAGGTTTGTGGCGGTCATACACATACTATCATGAAATACGGTCTGCCACAACTTCTGCCAGATAATATAAACTTCGTGCATGGTCCGGGGTGTCCTGTGTGTATCATGCCAAAAGAACGCATAGACCATGCATATATCCTAAGCGAACAAAACGATGTCATACTTATAACTTTGGGCGATATGATAAAAGTCCCCGGCAGTCGTGGTAGCTTGCAGTCCGCTAGAGCTAGTGGGGCAGATGTGCGGTTTGTATATAGTCCTATGGAGTGCTTGACTATAGCTCGTGACAATCCAGACAAAAAGATAATATATTTTGCCATAGGATTTGAGACAACTACACCCATGACAGCTAGTTTGCTAGAAGCGGTCATCAAACAGGATATCAAAAATATATTTTTTCATATCAACCATGTCACAGTGCCAGAGGCTATGGAGCTACTCATAGATAGTGACGATAGCTGTATAGATGCATTTTTGGGTCCTGCTCATGTCAGTGTGATAACTGGCTCAAAGATATATGATATATTTCCTAAAAAGTTTGCTACTCCTGTAGTGGTAGCTGGATTTGAGCCTGTGGATATGATACAGGCTATATCTATGATAGTCAAGCAGTTTGCAGAGCAAAGATGTGAGCTAGAGGTTCAATACAAACGTCTTGTGAGTTTCGAAGGCAACACCATAGCCCAACAAAAAGTGGCAAAATATATGCAAGTAGCAGACAAATTTAGATGGCGAGGTCTAGGCGATATACCCGGCTCATCGCTAGAGCTACGAGAGGAGTATGCTAGATATGATGCTACGAAAATATACAAAGATATACTACCAAACAAACCTATAGATGACCACAAGCTGTGCAAGTGTGGCGATATACTCAAAGGTGCCGGCTCTCCGCTTGACTGTCCTATATTTGGCACTGCTTGCAAACCAAACACTCCTATAGGTAGCTGTATGGTCAGTAGCGAGGGAGCTTGTGCGGCTTATTATAAATATGGAGGAGATATATGACAAAAGTAACACTAGCATGTGGCAACGGCGGAGTAGAAAACAGCGAGCTGATACAAAAGATATTTTATAAACATTTCAAAAACGACACACTAGACAAAAACGAAGATAGTGCTGTGATACACGATGGTAGCTTGGTCTTTTCTACCGATAGCTTCACAGTCAGTCCGCTGTTTTTCAGTGGTGGAAACATAGGCAAGCTAGCAGTGTGTGGAACTTGCAACGATATTGCTATGATGGGAGCAGAACCTCTGTATATGTCGTGTGCGGTCATCATAGAAGAGGGGTTTGATATGGCACAGCTTGACCGTATAGTATCTACTATGAGCGATGAGCTAGCCAAAAACGGAGCGAAAGTTGTGTGTGGCGATACAAAAGTAGTGCCAAAAGGAGCAGTAGACAAGATATTTATAAACACTTCCGCTGTAGGCAAGATTGTGCAGCAAAACATAAGCTCTGGCAACATAACAAGTGACGATGTGATACTTATAAACCGTGATATTGGGTGTCATGGTGCTACTATATTTGTAGCTCGTGAGGGTATGGATATGAGTAGTGAAAATCTCAAAAGTGATTGTGCTTCGCTGTGGCCTCAAGTCAAAGCCCTGATAGATAGCGGTATAAATATCACTGCCATGAGAGATGCTACCAGGGGTGGTGTGTCTGCGTCGCTCAATGAATGGGCGGCACAGTCTGCTGTGGGTATAGTTGTAGATGAGAGTAGTATTCCTATAAGAGAGGAGGTCAAAGGTGTATGTGAGTTGCTAGGATTTGAAGCTACTGGATTAGCAAACGAAGGCACATTTATATTGGCGATAAACAAAGCAGATGAAAAAAGAGCGATAGAGGTGTTGAGAAAATTTGACGATAACTGCTATGCTACTCGTATAGCCCATGTAGTAGATGAAAACATAGGTCGTGTGGTGCTACAAAGCAGCTACGGCACAAAGCGATATCTTGAGATGCCTAGCGGTGAGCTACTGCCTAGAATATGTTGAGAGGAATTTATGCATGAATATAGTATAGTCCAAGCCCTGCTGGATGGGTGCGAGGAAAATGTAGCGAAAAACAAAGCTAGAAAAGTTGTAGAGGTTATAGTCAAGATAGGTATAACATCTGGTGTAGAGCCTGAACTTTTGAAAACCGCTTTTGATACATTTAAGCTAAAAACAGTTTGCCACGATGCACTGCTGACCATAAACTTACAAGATATCAAAGTGCGGTGTGGCGAGTGCGGACATGAAGTAGAGATAAAAAAGTTTATACACACATGTCCTGTGTGTCATAGTGAGGATATCAAGATAATAGACGGTGATGATATGTATCTCATGCAGCTGGTCATGGAGTAGATAGCTCTTTTGATGTTTGTCATAGAGTATATGCTCGTGTGGTGTTCGGTCTCAAGGTTTAGTAGCCCAGATACGAAACAAGGTGGCGTTTTTAGAGTTTATCCGATAACCTGTAGAGATGATTAGGTCTAGATTGTAAACCTTTACTGCTCTTTTGATTTGTCGTTTACCCTCATATTGAACTAGTTCCAAAATGGAACTAGTTGCTTTTTCATTTAGTTCTTGCTCGTTGTATATATTTTTTATCTGTTTAGATATAGCCTGTGGATTTACACTAAACATATTTGCCATTTTCATTCTTGTTGCCCATAATGTTTCTTTGGACTTGTCAAGTTTGAGCTCTATTGCACCGTCGGAAGCTTAAAATATAGCTAGCTTTTTGTCTTGGATATTATCTGTAGCTATTGTGCTGGTTTGGTTCATATGTTTCCTTTGTTTTTTGAGGTCTCAATTTATGATCTTAAGATATTTATATCCTGTTGTTTTGGCTCATATTTATAAAAATTCATTATTTCCAATTTGTTTATCTAAAGCTTGTCCTATCAAAGAGATCGCATATTCTATTTGATTTATATTTTCAAGCTTAAACTCAACATCGCCATTGCCCCATCTACCGATATCTTTTATATCTTTACATAAATTCTCAGGATCATCTAATTCATCGTAGTCAATATTTAATGAAAGTCTCAACCCGCTTGCTTGTGGCACAATATCTATAAAGTTTGTAATAGATTTAAATGCTATATATAGTTTTTTAAATTCTCTTTTTACAGATGAATCTAAGTTCAAAATTCTTTGTTCTAGTGGTTTATACAGCTCCAATGTATTATCGTGCATGTAATTGTAGCTTTGTAGTGAGTATCTATTGTTTTGTTCTTTCTTTGGTGTATATTTTTTTATCGTGTCATCGTTTATTGTTGGATAGCTCCATATCTCTTGGGCTTTTTTTGCTAAAAACAAAGCTCTTTTTTCTATAGCAGTTTTATCCCATTTTTTGCCCTCTTTGCCTATCTGCACTACACTTTTATTTAGAAATATAGGACTATTTTCAAAGCCACCATCCATAGTCATCTTGTCGCTAAATGATTTATCAGAAAGCTCAGAATTGTAGCCTGTCAATGTCAAGTTTCCAATAGTATGCAAGTATCGTTTGTGTATCTCGTCATAATTGTCGCCTAGTTCTTGTCTCCATATATTTGGCATATTTTTATTTTGTGGCATGATGTGTTCTATTGTATAGTCGCTAATATTGACGATCTCTTTACGATCATGGTTTTCTAACTTGTCTAAAAGATAGTTTCTGTTTCTTAGGCTGTAAATATCTTTATCTATAAAAGATTGCAAAAATTCTGTATCTTTTGGAAATCTCTGATAAGAATCAAACAATACAAAATGTGCTTTTATACTATTTGCAATATCATCAATATCAATCTTTTTCATAAAATTTGCGAAAGTTTTGTTTAGACTATTTGTAGGTATGCCACATATTGCACGTCTGAAAACATATGTTTCTACAATATCAATAATTTGCAGAAATTCATATTCATCGATTTTGTCATTTTTCAAAAGTATGTATAGTTCCAATAAAAAAGGATATGCAACATTTACTTTTAAGGCATAAATATCTTTAAATTTTTTTAAAAGTTTTTCGTTTTTTTCTTTTAATAGTGCTATTTTTACATAATATGTAGAATTTGTATATAACTCCTCTATGATATCATCAACCTTTGAGCCACTTTGTATCGTTTCTACGAAATATTTTTTAAATGCCTCGTATATCGCATTTTGTTTTGGTATAACTCCTTTATTTTTGATAGTCAAATAGTCTCTAACAAAAGCATCAAATTTTGTTTTGTATTCATGGTCAAAATCCTGCTCCATAGGATACCAATAATCACGATACAGTTTTGCTTGAATTGTTGGCTCCAATCCCATCAAAACATAGTTTCTTATCAAGTCTGCTTGAGTGAGTTCTAGTCCTGTAGAATTCATACTTTCAAAAATAAGTTGAGGGTTGTCTTTGTCTCGCTCAAGAGATACATCTACTACAAAAAGTTTTTGTATTCCTTTGTATATAGTATCTAAGTCCATTATTTTCAATTTTTCAAAAAAGAATTTATAATTTTCTACTATTCTTGGTGATTTGTCTTTTGATGTATCTATTGGATTTTGAAGCTTTATCAAAGTTTCTTTATCTTTTTTTGTCAAAATAAGTTTATGGTATTTTTCATCTTCTTCTTCAGGGTTAAAAAGATATAGATTTCTAATCTTTTTTCCTGTTATACCTATATCATTTTCTTGTTCATCAATAGATTTTGCCAATGCCATCATCAATATACTTATCGTAGTTAGTCGCTGTTGTCCATCTATGACCAAAAGCTTTGGCACATCACTTATAGTTTGATGACTTTCTTGTATATATACTATAGAGCCTAAAAAATGTTCGGAGAACTCTTCGCTTTCTCCGATTCGTTCTATATCTATCAACAATGTCAAGCATTGTTTGATTTGCCAGTTATATGTCCTTTGATAGATAGGTATCACAAATTGTTTTGAGCCTTGCAATAATTCAAGAAGTTTTGTATCCTGTGCTTTCATCTTTTTCCTTTGTTTTTATTTAATTTTAACATATCTATATCTTTCTAAACATATATGCTATAAACAGAAACAGCACCACGATAAATGCCAGTCCATAGGTCTTGAAATCATCCACATATGTAT
>JAOZMC010000030.1 GCA_029934475.1 Arcobacteraceae bacterium | reverse complement strand
TTAAGCCTATTTAGATAAAATTATAGAAATAGAAATCAAAAGGAACAAAATGAAAAAAAATATCAAAAAAGTGGTGCTGGCATATAGTGGTGGGCTAGATACTTCGGTTATACTCAAGTGGCTTCAAGATGAATATGGTGCGGAGGTTATCACATTTACAGCAGATGTAGGACAAGGCGAAGAGGTCGAGCCAGCACGAGCCAAGGCGATAGCATGTGGTATCAAGCCAGAAAATATATTTGTGCTAGATATTCAAGAGGAGTTTGTGAGGGATTTTGTATATCCTATGTTTCGTGCAAATGCCATATACGAGGGCGAGTATCTGCTAGGCACATCTATAGCTAGACCACTTATCGCCAAAAAACAGATTGAAATCGCAAAAAAGATGGGAGCAGATGCGGTCTCACACGGAGCTACAGGCAAAGGCAACGACCAAGTGAGGTTTGAGTTGGGATATTTGGGATTAAATCCAGATATCAAAGTGATAGCTCCATGGCGAGAGTGGGATCTAAACAGTCGTGAAAAGTTGCTAGATTATGCAAAAAAACATGGCATAGATATAGACCAAAAACACCTTGACAAACACGGCAACCCAACGACAAGCCCATACTCTATGGATGCAAATTTGCTGCATATCTCTTATGAGGGCTTGCATCTTGAAAACCCTATGAATGAACCAGAGGCAAATATGTGGCTATGGACTACTGACCCAACCGATGCTCCTGACACTCCTGAATATATCACTATAAGCTACAAAAGTGGCGACCCATATAAACTAAACGGTGATATATTAAGCCCTGCTACTATGCTACGAACATTGAATGACTACGGCAACAAACATGGAATTGGAAGGATAGATATAGTAGAAAACAGATATGTAGGTATGAAGGCACGTGGGTGCTACGAGACACCAGGGGGGACTATCATGCTCAAAGCCCACAGAGCCATAGAGAGCTTGTGTCTTGATAGAGAAGAAGCACACCTCAAAGACGAGCTAATGCCACGATATGCCAAGCTAATATACAACGGCTTTTGGTATTCAAGTGAGCGAGAAATGCTACAAAAAGCGATAGATGAGACACAAAAGTTTGTGCAAGGTGATGTGCGACTTAAGCTTTATAAAGGCTCAGTGCAAGTTGTAGGACGCCAGTCTGATATGTCGCTGTATAGCAAAGATCACTCTACATTTGAAGCCGATGATGTATATGACCAAAAAGATGCCCAAGGGTTTATACGACTAAATGCCTTGCGACTTATGATAAAAGGTCAAAAAAGGGGCAATAAATAGGCGGTGAAGCTCAACGATATAGGTATGAACCACTGGAAAGATAGCGATATAAATACAGATAGCCTGTGGATGATAAACAACAAACGAGGAATATTATGCAAAACAAACTAGAAAAAATATGTAAATATCTCAAAAAAAGCAATTTGTATTTATCTTCAAACCAAAATGATGGTAGAATCGACTCTATATTAAATGAAGATGAGATACTAAAGCAGATAGAAAAAAAGTTTGATATAGATATCCCAATGGCAAGAAACTGGGCAGATTTTTATATAGACAACATACCGATAAATATAAAAGTCACCACCACAAAAACAGCCGACAATGCTAGTAGCAAAAGCGGTGTCTATTATGCTTTGACAGGAGAAATATATCAAGGCAACAACCAGTGGGACAACTATTTAAAACAACTCAAAAAAAATATAAAAGACACAACAAAAGATTATTATTTTTTGGTCATAAACAAAGATGACACCAGTGATATATTTATAAACTCTTTGAAAAACATCACTACCTTGCAACCAAATGGCAACAACTTGCCATTTCAAATAAAATGGTGCGAAAACAAAACTTTAAATCCAAAAAGTTTTAACCAAACCAAAAAATTGTTGCTAGGAACTATGGGACAGTCCATCAAACTAAGAGCAGATGCATATATAAGCTTTCAAAAATATTTCAAAGAGTATTTGTGAGTTTAGATGTAGCAAATCTAGGTCAAGTATTTACGCCTTGTTTCATCGTGCAAGACATGATAAACTTGATGAAAAACCAAGGCAATATCCTAGAACCATCGGCAGGAGATGGTGCATTTGCCTCTAAATTGTACAAAACCAGAACTACATGTATAGAATACGATACAAAATTTGCAAAAAAGCACAACTTTATAAATATTGATTTTTTTGAGTTTGATATAGATAAAAAGTTTGACACGATTATAGGCAATCCACCCTATGTGAGATATCAAGATATAGACAAAAAAACAAAAGAGTTGCTGACTAACTCACTTTTCAACGACAATAATATTGATTATACTATTTTTGACAACAGAAGCAATCTCTTTTTGTTTTTTATATATAAATCTATTTTGCACTTAGCAGATGGCGGTGAGCTTATATTTATCACTCCTAGGGATTTTTTGAAAGCTACATCTGCTATGCGATTAAATGAGTTTATTTATACCCATGGAACTATCACAGATATAGTAGAGCTAGGAGACAAAAAGGTGTTTAAAGATGCTCAACCCAATACTATAGTGTGGCGATTTGAAAAAGATAATTTCAGCCGCAGGACATCTATCCAAAAAAATTTTGTATTGAACAAAGGGCAGCTTCTGTTTACCAAAAGTCGATACAGTGTGCATCTTAGTGATATATCTTTTGTGAAAGTTGGAGCAGTTAGTGGTGCTGATAAGTTGTTTGAAAGTAGTTGCGGTGAGGAGTTTGTATGTAGCTATACAAATAAAACAGGCAAAACCAAAAAGATGATATACAACACCTATCACAAAGATCTAGAAGTAGTGAAGCCTATGTTGTTGAAAAGAAAGATCAGAAAGTTTGACGATAGCAACTGGTATGAATGGGGTAGAAAATACTACAGCTCAGATGAGAAACGAATATATGTAAACAACAAAACAAGACACAAGGAGCCGTTTTTTTTGTCAGATATCAACTCTTTTGATGGGTCTGTGTTGGCGATATTTCCAAAGTTTGATATAGATGATAAGCAGTTGAAAACTTTTTGTGATGAGTTAAATAAAGTAGATTGGGATGAGCTAGGTTTTGTAGTAGATGGTAGATTTGTATTTACACAAAAAAGCTTAGAAAACACACTATTGCCAAAAAGTTTCAACAAATACAACAAGCAAGAAAGATAAAAAATGAACTACATAGGCTCTAAACTCAAACTATCCTCTTGGATACTTGAAGTTGTCAAAGCCCATGTGGGTGATGATTTGTCCCAAAAAGTGTTTTGTGATATATTTGCTGGCACTGGTATAGTAGGGCGGACTTTCAAAAAGGAAGTGCGACAAGTCATAGCAAACGACTTGGAGTATTATAGCTTTGTTTTAAATAAAAATTATATAGCAAACCACAAACAGTTACAAGACAAAGATAGATATATAGAGATATTAAACAGTTTGCCCTTGATAGATAGTGGGTTTGTATATCAAAACTATTGTCGTGGTAGTGGAAGTAGCAGACAATACTTTAGCGATACAAATGGCAAAAAGATAGATACTATACGAACTAAGATTCAGCAGTGGAAAGAACAAAATACAATAACTGACGATATCTATTATTTTTTATTGGCATCACTTCTCGAAAGTGCAGACAAAGTTGCAAATACTGCCTCTGTGTATGGGGCATATCTTAAGCATATTAAAAAATCAGCCCTCAAAGAGTTGAAACTATGTGGGGCAGATTTTGATATAAATGACAACATCCATCTGGTATACAATATGGACAGCAACGAACTTATAAAACAAATAAGCGGAGACATACTCTATCTTGACCCACCATACAACCACAGACAATATAGCTCAAACTATCATATTTTAAATACTATTGCTTTGTATGATGAGTTTATACCAAAAGGCAAGACAGGTTTGCCAGAGTATAGCAGGAGCGATTATTGTAAAAAAGGCGAGGTGAAAAATAGTTTTGAAAACTTGATAAAATATGCAAAGTTTAAACATATATTTTTAAGTTATAACAACGAAGGGCTTATGAGTGGAAGTGAGATTAAAGATATCATGATAAAATATGGCAAATATAGTTTAGAAACACAAGAGTATCAGCGATTCAAAGCAGACAAGATGACAAACAGAAACCACAAGGCAAATAAAACTTATGAGTATTTACATATTTTAAAGAAAGAAAAGGTATAATAAAATATATATAATAAAAAAGGAAAATTATGAAAAGTTTATTTGATCTGTTTTATGCTCTAAACTCTGCTGAAAAATCATATCAGTTGAGTTTGGCATTTGCTTTTGGAGCAGTTGGTGGATTTTTGCCATTTTTTAGTTTGACTACGGTTTTGCTATTTTTAGTAGTGTTTATGCTAAATATTCCTATAGGTATATTTATGGTGTTTATGGCATTTTTTGTGTCTGTTGGGGCATTGCTTGACCCTGTGTTTGCTGTAGTTGGATATGAGATACTCACCGCCCCTGCTTTGAACTCGTTTTTTACTATGCTATACAACAATCCAGTTGCCATGTGGTCTGGGTTTAACCATACTATCACTATGGGCAGTGTGGCGGTATCTGTGTTGCTTTTTGTTCCTTTGTATTTTACAAGCAAATTTATCTTTGACAAATACAGAGAGCTTATGCAACATAGCTTTGAAAATAAAAAGTATCTAAAATGGCTAAATCCATACAGAGAAAAAAATAGCAAAACCAAAAAACAATCCATCATAAGGTGGTGGGGACTTGGCGTCATAGCGGTCATATATGCTGTGTTAGCTGTGTTTTTCGTGCTGTTTTTTGACCCACTTGTGCGATGGGGAGCTTCGTATGGCTTAAGCAAGGCTGTCGGCAGCAAAGTATCTATAGGTTATGTGAAAAGTGATTTTGCCGATGTCAAGATAACTTTTGGGGATATAAAGTTTCAAACCGATAGCCAAAAAAACAGCATAAAAAGTTTTGTGCTGGACTTACACGGCAAAAATTTATTGAGAAAAAAGCTCGACATAGAATATATAGCACTCAAAGATATAACCATAATAGACAAGCCAGCTACCAAAGAACCAGCTCAAGAGATAGACTTCGCCCAAAGCCTCAAAAACAGTTTGCCGATGATCGAAGATATCTTTGACAAAGAAAACTTAAACTCCATAAAAGAGGCCAAAGCTATCAAAGGCAGGCTGGACGATATCAAAACTTCATGGCAGACGATAAAAACAGACAAGATAGATAAGTTTGATGACAATATCTCACAAATAAAACAGGACTACAAAGCTATAGAAACTATGGCAAAAGATATCAAAAATATAGGAGATATTGACAAGATAAACAAAAAAGTTAAGCTACTCAAAAAGAGGATCAAGACTATCAAAAAAGATGTATCAAATATAAAACAAAAATACAAAGATGACAAAAAAACGATAAACGATGATTTCAAAACTATCAAAACTTTGCCACAGCAAGATATAGATAAAATTATCTCAAAATATAGCACCAAATCTGGTGGCAAGTTTGATTTTGTAGGGCAGTATATAGATCCTCTTGTAGCAAAATATCGTGCTATGGGACAAAAGCATTATGACAAAGTCAAACCATATCTGCCAGAAGAGACCAACGATACCAAAAAGCAAGTAGCCAGAGCCAAAGGACGATACATAAGATACAAGATGTTCTCAAATATACCTACGGTTACCATGCGAAAATTTGAAGCAAATATCATAAAAGATAGCTCAAGATACAGCAGCAAGATTTTGAATATATCTAGCGACCCAAAAAGGTTAGGAGCATATCCGTCTGGATATATAGATGGTAGCTCAGGTAGCTTTGAGAGCTTGAAAGTGGCTATCACTTATGATGGATTGTTGAAGTTAGATACCAAAGTAGCGGGGATATTTAAAGATAGCTTAGAGTTGGACAAAAATCTAAAGTTAAACAACTCAAAAATAGCTATAAACTCACTGACTACTGTTCAAGACTGGACGAAAATAGATACCGACTTGAAAACTAACTTTACGAATACGAAGTTTGTATATAGCAAGACAAAAACCAAAACAGATGAAATTTTAGGAAAAATACTCGCAAGAATAGGCAACTTCGATATAGATGGCGGTATCTATGTAGATATCAAAAATCCAAAAGCCACACGGATAAATATAAACAGCAACTTAGACAAAGCCATAAGCGATGGTTTCAAAGCACAGCTAGACGAGGAACTGGATATATTTAAAACTAAACTAAAGGCAAAATTGGAAAATAAAATCAAAGAGCAGTTGGGCGATATAGATGAGAAATATCTTGATGGATATGGCAAAGATATAAACAGCAAAGATGAACTCATAGCCAAAATAGAACAAGATATAAAAGAAAAGCTAAATCCAGACAGCTTAAAAGAGAAGTTGAAAAACAAAGAAAAGAAAAAGATAGATGATAAAGTAGATGATAAAAAGGACAAGTTAAAAAACAGGTTAAAAGGCTTGATATAAAGGAATATAATATGAGTTATCTAAAAGATTTGAAAAACATATGCGGTATAAACTCATATACCCAAAACAAAAGCGGAGTAGATAAAGTAGGGGCAAAGATGCAAGAGTGGATGCAAGCTGTAGGATATGAGACTACGACTTACAACAGAGAGCATATAGGCGACCATCAACTTTTTAAGAGCAAAAAAGTCAAAGGCGACAAGATACTACTATTAGGACACAATGATACTGTATTTGCTCCAGATACATTTGAAAAATTTACTAGTGATGACGAGTGGATATATGGACCCGGTGTTTGCGATATGAAAGGTGGCAACATAGTTGCTCTACAGGCTTTGAGAAATATTTTTAAAACAAACGGAACTATAAAAAATATAGATATGCTACTAGTATCTGACGAAGAGACAGGAAGTGACGATAGCAAAGCTGTGACTTTAGAATTGGCAAAAGATTATGACTACTGTTTCGTATTTGAAGCCGCTGGTAAAAACTTGGAAGTAGTAACTGGACGAAAAGGAGTGGGAACTTGGACTATCACTATAAAGGGGCGTGCCTCACATGCTGGTACTAGCTACGACAAAGGAGTCAATGCAAACCTTGAAGCATCGTATAAACTTCAAGAGCTAACTAAACTAACCGACCTAGAAGCTGGCACGACAGCAAATGTAGGCAAGATAAGCGGCGGTATTGGAGCAAATACCATAAGCCCACGATGTGAGCTAATAGTTGAGTTACGATATACAAAAAATAGTGAAAAGGCACGACTGTTGGAAGCTTTGGAACATATCACAAAAACCTCGTATGTAGCTGGCACTACTTCTACGATAGATGGCTTGATACAGCGAGATGTGATGGAGCCAAACCCTACACAGCTAGAGTTTGTCAAAAAACTGGAGCATATCATAGGCGAAACTATAGCTACCGAACACAGAGGCGGAGTGAGTGATGCTAACCATATGGCAGGAGCTGGTGTGGTCACGACCGATGGCTGGGGACCATTTGGTGATGGCGACCACACTCTCCATGAGAGAGCTTTGAAAAGTAGCTTTGAGACAAGGATAGCTATGATGACAAAGATTTTGCAGTCACATCAAATAAACGGATGTCGGTTTTAGATGAAAATTATCAATAATGAGATAGAGACAAAGATATATGATATAAGAGGGACAAAGGTTATGATAGATAGCGATATAGCGAGATTGTATCAAGTACTGACGAGCTATCTAAATAGACAAGTCAAAAGAAATATAAAAAGATTTGAAGATGATGACTTTATGTTTCAACTCACGAAAGATGAGTTTGATAACTTGAAGTGCCAATCTGGCATATCAAGCTGGGGCGGAAAAAGGAAATTGTCATATGCTTTCACAGAGCCAAACATACTTTCAGTTAAATATGATATAATATCAACAAAGGAGAAAATATGAGCAACAACAGAACGATAGGTATGTGGCTATACCAAAACGGTGGCGGAGATAAAATCCAACAAAAGATGACAGACTTGCTAAAGGATAGAGGTATACAGACGATAGCAAATATCAACTTGCGAGAAGCGATAGCTAGAGATGAAAATATATTATACAAGGACAAACCGCTCAATGAGTTGGATCTGTTTTTTTCATACAATGCTGGAGAGCAGTCAAAATACCAGATGTATCTGTATCAAGCTTTAAATCGTGTGATACCTATGATAAACAGCTACGAAAGCTTTGCTTTGACAGAAGATAAATTTCATACATCGTTTGTGTTACGAAACCATGGTATCGCAACGGCAGACTACAAGTTGTGCCACAGAGATGATGGGCATCGTCTATCGAGTATCATGAAGCAGTGGGACAAGATGGTGTATAAACCTACAGATGGTTGGGGCGGTGTGGGGCTTACCAAGATAGAAAACGAATCGACACTTGATATGCTCATGCCATTTCTAAATCAGATGGATCTACGCTATTTTTATGTAGAAAAGTTTGTTAAATACGACAACACTGATTTTCGTGTAGATATTGTAGATGGCAAGTTTGTGGAGTGTTATGGCAGAAAAGCTAGTGGCACAGACTGGCGAACCAATATCACAGCAGGTGGTAGTGTATTCAAACGAGAACCCAACGACACCATAGTAGATATAGCTATAAAATCATGTGCGGCATGTGGAGTAGATATAGGTGGAGTGGATATCATATATGATCTAGAAAAAGAACAATATGTAGTGCTAGAAGTCAATGGTATACCAGCATTTGCCACACCAGCTCAAGAGAAAATAGGCTTGGACTTCAATGACAAAAAGATAGAGTATATTGTAGATATGATAGATAGAAAAACCAAAAAATAATACCCAAACTATAGGAAAAAATGAAACAACAATACAAAACATACGACCAAGGAGTTGAGCTTTTAGACAAAATGGCGGCGAAATATCCACATATGATGTCGGTGCAAACTATAGGCAAAACACACGAACACAGAGATATAAAACTAGCGACTATAACTGGTGATATCACAGATGAAGCTAGCAGACCTGCCTTGCTATACATAGGCACAGTGCATGCACGAGAGTGGGTAGGTCATGAGCTGGGCTTTGCTTTGATAGAACATATACTGACAAACCATGACACTGACCCAAATATAAGGCAAATTTTGACCAAAAACAGTATATATATCGTGCCATGTCTAAATCCAGACGGATTTGTCTATAGTCAAAAGCATTATTCTTTTTGGCGAAAAAACCGCAGAGACAACAAAGACGGCACATATGGAGTGGATATAAACAGAAACTTCAGTATAGGGTTTAGTAAGTGTGATGACACAGCATCAAATGAATACGGAGGTACAGAGGCATTTAGTGAGCCAGAGACCAAAGCTATCAAAAATTTTGTAGATACTCACAAAAATATCACCATAGCTTTGGATTATCACTCACAGGGCAATGTATTTTTCCCAGCTCACAGCTTCAACCACGAAAATGAGTTAAACGGCACAGACCTAAATACAATAGCCGCCAACATGAACTACGAGATACACAAGATAACCGGTAGAAAATACGGCATACATAGAGGCAAACCGCCACACGAAATAGTCAGTGGAAGTGGAAGGGAGTATTATTATAGCTTGGGTATATTGTCGTTTGTCGTGGAAGTCGGCACTAGAAATATACCTGACTTTATGAAAAATATGAGCGAAAGCTGTCACGAAAATATACCAGCGGTGCTACATGCTATGGGCGAAGCATCAAACTACAGCCCCCAAGCTCCAGACAGAGTTGCCAACTTTCATATAGATAGTGTATCTGCGGACAATATAACTCTAAGCTGGGATTATGAGGAGAATGGCGAAATATATTTTGAAATCTATCGCAACACACAAAACAAAGAAAGCTGCAACCATAGCTCTATGATAGCACAAACATATAGCAAAACTATCACAGATATTCAGCTAAAAAGTGGCACGACTTACTATTATTATATAAGAGCGATAAACGACAAGACGAAAGTCAAATCGCCATTTGCTCCTAAACTCAAAGTCAAAACCGCCTTGCAGACAGACGAGTTTAGCAAGACAATATTTCCAACTATACACAAAGTAGGATATGTATCCTCCAAACAACAAAACAACAAAAAACATTTTGGGGTAAATTCTCTTTTCATAGGAGTGGACAAAAAACGAGGTGTCTGCTATGGAGTAATAGAGTTTAACATAGAAAATATTCCCGCCAATGCTATCATAAAAGATGTTTGTATATCACTATATCCGCTCAACAGAGTGTATACTGAGATAGAAAAATATGGCGAGTGGTCTATATCGTTTTTGGATACAAATAGTATATCAAACATATATGACTTCGACCATATAGACCAAGCAGTCAGCATAGAAACTCTGGGTCAAACTATCCCATCGGAGCAGCTAACACAGGGTAACTGGAGTCACTGGTCGTTTAACCAAACAGAAAAAGATATTTTGTCTTCTCATATAAAAGATGGCAAACTTTTGTTTAAAATAGCAGGTCCTACGAGCTTGCCATGCGATAAAAATAGCCAGATGATGATGTTTGATATAGGACACGGCGACTTCGGTGGTGGGGTGCATTATCGTCCAAATATTGATATCATATATACAATTCCTAGCACAAAAGCAGTTCTGCGGACTATAGAAACTACTTCTATATATAGAGACAAAAATATAAAAGAGAAGCTAATATGTGGATATGATGAAAATATAGACAAGATATATGGTAGCTTTAAGTTTGACCTGTCTGATTTGAAAGATATCAAAGATATGGTGCCAACTAGCTGTCATCTCGTGATAAAAAACAAAACTATATCAAAAACAGATGACGATATACGATTTGTCGTGGAGTTTGTGGATATAGACGATAGCAACTATGAAGCTATCAAAACTAGAGACAGGATAGAGTTTATAGGATATGAGATAAGTCAAAATGATATAAAAAACTCAAAGTCAAATAAGTTTGTATTTGATAGCTACTCTATAGAAGCTTTGCAAAATATGATTGCAGATACAAAATATGCAAACTTTATCATAAAACCCACACCAACAAACACAAAAGATTTTCAAGCTGTTTGGCAAGATGATGTGAAGCTAGTAGTCCAATATATCAAAAAGAGAACCACCGCAGTGCCACCTATAACCAATCCAAACAAAATGATAGAAAACAAAAAGATAAAGCTAACATGGGACAATCCACTAGAGGATGACTTTGTAGGAGTTTTTGTAGTGCGAAATAGATTTAGGAAACCTACAAATGCTTTTGATGGAGACAAGATATATGCTGGAAACGACAGCTACACTTATGACAACTTTGGCAATCCAGATATAGCAAAGTATTATGCAGTGTTTACTTATGACAATGTTCCAAACTATAGCAAGCCAGTCATCATAGAACACAGTGGCTTTTAGAGGCTACCTAAAGTTTTGTGGTATCAATTTTCATGCTTAGGAAGTTGTCTAGCTGATTCTCTTTGTTTCTCTTTTGTTGAGATCTATTTTTAGCAAACTTATCTATGTTAAACAGCTTTTTCTGTTGTGTGTATTTACCCTGTTTTATATCATCTATAGTAAGATAACTATCTAGAGTCTCAAATCTCCAGTTTTTTGCTTTTAGTATCTGTATGAGCTTGCTTAGATTTTTTTTGCCATTGTATTTGTCTTGAAATATTCTGTCATGCATCAAGACTATGACCTTGCCTTTGGTGGCTAGTTTGTCCTCTTTGTATAGTCTTTCTATCTTCTGAACTAGCCTGTGTGGAGTCTCTCTATATCTCTTTGTTTTTCTGCTTATGCCCCACTCTATATCCCAACCATACAAATAATACCCTTCATGCCATAGCATATCGTAGCTTGACTTTTCTCGTGCTAGCTGTCGTTTGGTTATGTATGGGTCATCCGATACATATGTTGGAAGCCTATATACATTTCGTCCTGCTAGTCTAGTATATGGTGGGCTGTTTGGCAAAATATCATCTCGTAGGAGCTTGCGATTTTTGCTTATATCTTTGAGTATTTTTCTTTTGGAACTTGTATAAAATGTGTTGTATCTGTCGTGTGCATGCGAATAAGTGTGATTTGCCAGTAGCATATAGCTGTTGTCTCGGATTTTGTTGTAGCGAGATCTGTTTGTAGGACTGCTGTCTATGTGCTGACCTACTACAAACATGGTCACTGGCACTTGCTCTTTGTTTATGACATCTATGACATTTGTCGTGCCTTTCATGGGACCATCGTCAAATGTGAGATATATAGTTTTTTGGTATCTCTTTTTTGCTGGTTTGGTGACTATGTGTGGAGGGGTTGATTTTGAGTTGCTGGCTATCGCAGTTTTGAGTCTTTTTTCTAGCTCTTTGACTCTGTATCTAGATCTGCCAGAATCATAGGCAAATGACAAAAGTAGTTCTGCTTTGTCCCATGATTTTTCAGCTATAGCAATATCAACTTTTTTCAATAATATATTTTGTCTGTATCTACTATCGCTTATACCCTCCTGTGAGACAAATTGTAGCTGGGTTATGCTGTTAAATGGCAACAACACCAGCACCAAAAACCAGACAACTCTATACATAAACTAGCTGATTTTTTCTACATATTGTGCTGTCTTTGTATCGCACTTAACTGTATCACCCTCCAACACATGAAAAGGTACTTGCACTACTGCACCGCATTCCAAAGTAGCTGGTTTTTTGCCACCTTGACTATCGCCTTTGAAGTTTGGCGGAGTCTCTACTACTTTCATATTGACTGTCTGTGGCACTTCTATAGTGATGGGTTTGGAGTTATAAAACATGATATCTACACTATCGCCGTCTATTATCCAGTTGATATTGTCACCGACTTGTTCGTATGTTAGGCTAAGTTGTTCATAAGTTTTGGTATCCATAAACTGCAAACTTTCGCCATCGTCATATAAAAACTGCATAGTTTTTTGCTGTAGGTCTGGCGTCTCAAACTTATCTCCAGCATGAAATGTCTTCTCTATAGTTTTGCTGTTTAGATAGTTTTTGATTTTGCACCGCACAAATGCAGCACCCTTGCCTGGCTTGACATGTGCATATTCTATGATCTTATACGGCACACCATCTACCTCTATCTTCAATCCTTTTTTTAACTCGCTCATACCCATAGCCATATCTTGCTCCTATATCTTCACAAAACAAACATTTTTTGCTGGTTTTATATCTGTAATTTTTTCTATTGTCTTCCTGTCTATATCGCTATCTACTAGTATCAAAGCGAGTGCCTTGTCTTTGTGTCGCCCTAGTCTAAAGTCAGAGATATTGATATTTTGGTCGCCTAGTATCTTGCCTATCTCTCCTACTACTCCTGGCACATCGGAGTTTTGGACAAATAGCATTCGACCAGATGGTTCTATGTCCATCTCATAGCCGTTGATATCTATGATTCTGTGCATATTTTCAGCAAATACAGTGCCAGAGATAGCGTTGGTATCTGTGTTGGTGGTTATCCTGATATTGATTTTGTTTTTATATGCTGTGTTGTTTGGCACTTTTTTTGTGCTTATTTGGATATTTTTTTCTTTTGCTATAAACTTTGCATTGACATAGTTTAACTTCTCGTTTGACGATGCGTTGCTCAAAGCTCCCACTATAGCGAAAGTTATTAAGCTATCTAGGTAGTTATCTATATCACCACAAGCTTCTAGTTTGATCGATCTTATCTGTGATTTGTCTAGTTGTGATATCAAAAAAGCGATCTTTTGTGTCAGTTCCATATATGGTTTGACAAACGGCGGTATCTTTGACTCATCTATCGGTAAATTTAATGCATGCGGATAACCTATGCCTTTGATAGCACTTATAGCATTTGTGGCTGCTTGTGTGGCTATGTTGTATTGTGATTCTACTGTGTTTGCTCCTAAGTGAGCGGTGACGATGATATTGTCTAGCTCGAGCAGTTTGCTGTGTGTCGCTGGCTCTTTGTCAAATACATCTATACCTGCTATAGATATTTTGCCTGATTTTATATTGTTGTATAAGGCAACTTCATCGTATAGTCCACCTCTAGCACAGTTTATCAACACGACTCCGTCTTTCATCTTGTCTATCTCTTTTTGACCTATCATACCTATAGTCTCGCTATTTTTAGGTGTGTGTATAGATATAATATCACAGCTTAGAATATCGTCGAAGTTTTTTGTCCATGCTATATCGTGGTTGGTGGCTTTGGTAGGGTCTATGTATGGATCATATGTGACTATATCCATCTCAAATGATTTTGCTCGCAAGCCAACTTTTGAACCTATGTTGCCGAAGCCTATTATCCCTAATTTTTTGCCATACAGCTCTGTGCCGTACCAGTCTTCTCTTTTCCATATTTTATCTATCTTTAGTTGGTTGTGAGCGAAAGGCATCTTTCTAGCACATGACAATATATGTGTCATGGTCAGTTCCGTAGCGGCTATGGTGTTTGCTGTAGGCACATTCATCACTATGATACCTAGTTTGCTACAGCCATCTATATCTACATTGTCTACACCTACTCCAGCTCGAACTATAGCTTTCATATTTGTAGCAGAGTTTAAAAACTTTTCATCTATAGTCGTAGAGCTTCTAGTGATAGCAACCGAGGCTTCGCCTAATATATCAAGCAGTTTAGCTTTATCCATATCGCTAGCATCTACTATATTTATATCCTCGCTGTTGTTGAGTATATCAAAACCACTTTTGTGTATATGGTCGCATACTATTATCGTCTCTTTTTTCATGAAGCTATTTTTTGAGTTTATCTCTCAAGACATCACCGAAAGTAGAAGTATCGTTGTCATTTACTTTATTTAACAACTCCTTGCCTCTTTGGTATTCTAGTTTTTTGACCGACAGTCTCACTTTGTTTCTCATAGTATCTATGTTTGTGATGACCGCTTCTATCTCATCACCTACATTTGACTCTCCTACGACTAGTGGTGCGAAATCTTCTAGTCGTATCATACCATCTATATTGTCAGTGATTTGCACAAATATACCAAAATCTTTGATATCTTTTATCTTGCCAGTGATTATAGAGCCTACTTTGTTTGACTTCATAAACTCATCTAGTGGTGAGCTGCCTGTAGCTTTGATACTTAGAGATACTTTTTGTTTGTCGTGGTCGATGCCTAGTATTTTTACATCTACTTCATCACCTTTTTTGTATTTTTCTTTTTCTGCCATCTGGTTTTCCCAGCTTATATCTTCGTTGTGGATTAGTCCATCAACACCTGGGCATATATTTGCAAACAATCCAAAGTTTGTGATACTGACTATCTTTGCTTTGACTTGTTCTTTTTCTTTGAATTTTTTCAAAAATCCATCAAATGGCTTGGGCTGTAGCGACTTTAGACTGACTCTTAGTCGTTTTTTGACTGTGTCTAGCTCCAAAACTTGAACCTCTATCTCTTCGCCCAAGCTCAATGCATCTTGAGGTCGTTTCAGATGTTTTTCCCACGAAATCTCAGATATATGCAAAAGCCCCTCTATATCGTTGCCTAGATCAACAAATGCACCATACTCTTCAAAGTTAGACACAGTTACTGCAATAGTATCGCCTTTTTCTAGCTGGTTTTCTATATCTATCCAAGGGTCAGGCAAGCACTGTTTTATAGACAATGCTATCTGGTCTTTTTCTTTGTCGTATCTTAGGACTTTTACCATGACTTCATCGCCTTCTTTATAATAGTCAGCAGCTTTGACTGGTCCTTTGTGGCTTATCTCTTTGAAATAGCACAGCCCATCAACTCCACCTATATCTATAAACAGTCCAAAGCTCACTACTTTTGATACTGTGCCGTTTATAGGTTCATCGCTGTTTGATATTTTTTCAATAATCTCTTTTCTTTTTGCATCTCTTTGCTCTATGATTGCTTTTCTAGATATTATGATAGAGTTCTTTTTTGTATCTATGCTTATGACTTTTGCGACAACTGTCTTGCCTACTGCACCTTCTGCTTTGAGATATGACAATCCCATAGGCATAAAAAACTCTAGTCCGTTTGTGTCTTCTAGCACAAAACCTGCACCTCTTTTTACAGATACTACTTTTGCTGTTGCTGTCAGTTCTTCTGGAGCTTCACCATGTTTTTCAAAATACTCTGTGATAAGTTGTTTTTGTAGAACCTTTTTGTATGACAACATAGGTCGTTCGCCACCGCTTGGTATCATCATGACATCTATCTTGTCACCCTTTTTGAAAGTGCATTCACCATCTTTGGCGAGTTCTCTCATATTGACTACACCTTCTACTTTTTGTCCTACATCTACCAATGCTCCGTTGTCATTGATAGATACTATAGTGCCAGTGACTACTCTCTCTTTGCTGTTTCGTTTTTCACTCTCTTCAAACATCTTTGCGAAGTTTTCGTCATCTGGTAAATTATTATCGTCTAATTTCATCTTGTCCCTTAATTGTAATAACATCTCTAAAAATAGATAATTTTGTTATCTATTTTTAGAGATGCCGTAAATTTATTGATTATATCTAATTTTCTTTAATTTTAACCAAAAAACAGGATTTTAAGCTCAAAAACCAAAAACAGAGTCAAAAAAATTATGAAATTTATCTTTTCAAACTCTGATTTGTCTAGTGATATCACCAGCTCCTACACCTAGCACTATACCGCTAGTTAAAGTCTTGACTATCTTTTGTTTGTCGTCATATATCTCTACTTTGCCCTCTATAGCTTTGATATTTTTGGCAAATATCGTGTCATATTGACTAAACTCTTTTTCAAAATCAATATCAAGCACAGGCTCATTTACCGTCCATACTGGCAGTATTATCAGCTCATCTATATATTTGAAACAACTTTTAAATGCCTGCAAATTGTCAAAAGTTCTACTATATTTATGTGGTTGCCATATCACGGTTATGCCATCTATATTTGCTTTTTTGCAATACATTTTCACCGACTGTATCGTGGCTTCTATCTCTGTAGGATGATGAGCATAATCATCTATGACTACAAAGTTGGTGTGATTTTGCACTATATCAAACCGCTTTTTGATACCTCTGTATTTTTTTAAGTTTGTTTTGATCTGTTCCAAACCTATCTCGTTTAATCCTGCTAGTATCGCTAGAGATGCATCTATAGCTATATGCTCGCCAAACCCCCATACATCAAACGACCCTATATCTTTTAGCACGAAGCTCGTGTGTGGTTCGCCCTCTTTTAAATAAAATTTGATATCTTTTATATCTACACTTGGATATAGCTTGATAGTGTTGTCCATGTTTCTCATATCTAGAAACTCATCTTCTGCATTGACTACTCTTATACTAGCTTTGTTTAAAAACTGTTTGTATGAGTCATAAAATATCTCATGGTTGTAGTTATAATACTCCATATGTTCTGGCTCTACATTTGTAACTATAGCACAATACGGGTTGGAATACAGAAAGCTACCATCGCTCTCATCTGCTTCGAAGCTTATGGTGTCGCCTATGTATCTAAAGTTGGAGTTAAACTCCTTTGATACCGCTCCTATGAGTGCCGAGCTTTGAAGTATGGCAGCTAACATGGCGGTAGTAGTGCTTTTGCCGTGAGCTCCGCATACACTGTAGTTTTTTTTGTCCCCCAAAACTATAGGCAAGGCTTCTTTTCGTGACAATATCTTGATGGATTGTTTTTTTGCTTCTTCTATCTCTTTGTTTTTTTCATCTACTGCTGCTGAATATATAACTATATCTTGATGGTCAATAGCTGACTTGTTGTGTGGAATAGTTATTTTGATATTTTCATTTTCTAGCTGTTTAGTAAGCAGTGTCTCGCTCATATCGCTACCAGATATAGTGTGTCCGCTGTTGTTTAAAAATCTCGCAATGGCAGATAGCCCTATACCTCCTATACCTACGAAGTGTATATTCACGACAGGACCTCAAACTTTTTGTCTATATAATCTATCTTGACATGGGCTCCCTCTTTTATCTCGCCAAACAGTAGCTTGTAACTTAACGGTTCTTTGATATATTTAGCTATAACTCTTTGTAGTGGTCTTGCACCCATTTGCTTGTCATATCCTACTGCTATTATCTGCTCTTTTGCTTTTTTAGATATATCTATTGTGATCTTTTTTTCTTTTAAGTTTTCTTGTATATCGTCTATAAATTTATATACTATTCGTCCTATATCTTCTCTGCCTATATGGGAAAACGGCACTATACTGTCCAATCTGTTTCTAAACTCCGCACTGAAAAACTCTTTGACTGCTTTACTTTCGTTTATCGTGTCATCTTTTTCAAATCCCATCACCGCACCCTCTTTTTGACCTAAGTTTGAAGTCATTATAAGTATCACATTTTCAAAGTTTATAATGTCGCCGTTGTTGTCCGATAGCTTCGCTCTATCCATGACTTGCAACAATATAGACACTAGGTCTTTGTGGGCTTTTTCTATCTCGTCTAGTAGCAGCACTGTGTATGGGTTTTTTTTGATAGTGTTTGTCAGCTGTCCGCCCTTTTCGTATCCTACATATCCTGCTGGCGAGCCTATGAGTGTGCTAGCTGTGTGGGCTTGCTGGTATTCGCTCATATCAAACCGGGCGAAGTTTATGTTGAGATTTTTGGCTAGTTGTTTGGCTAGCTCTGTCTTGCCGACACCTGTAGGACCTGTAAACAAAAAACTAGCTATAGGTTTGTCTGGGTCTTTTAGCCCAGCGGAACTGATATACAGAGCTTTTGCTATCTTGTCTATAGCACTGTCTTGACCGAATATTCTCTTTTGTAGGTTTGCCTTGATATTTATCAAGCTCTCTTTTTCGGTTATATCATCGTCGTTGTTTGGTATATTTGCTATACGACAAACTGTTTGTTTGACCTCTTTGGTGGTTATGTTTGTGATTTTGTTTAACTTACAAGCAGTAGCTGTCTCATCTAGCACATCTATAGCCACATCTGGAAAATATCTATCATATAGATATCTGTTTGATAGTTGGACTATATGCTCCATAGTTTTGCTGTCAAACTTGACATTGTGATGCTTTTCATAGCCCTGTTTGATCCCTTCCAATATAGCTACGCACTGCTTTTCATCTGGTTGGTCTATATCTATTTTTGAAAATCTTCTGCTGAGAGCTTTGTCGACATCAAATATATTTCTATACTCATCATAAGTCGTGATACCTATACACTTTATACTGCCATTTGTTAGTAGTGGCTTGAGCATATCAGACATATCTACAGAGCTATCGCCTACTGCTCCTGCTCCTACTATGTTGTGTATCTCATCTATAAACAGTATGCTGTTTTTTTGTTTTTTAAGTTCTTTGAGTAGTCTTTTGAGTCGTTGTTCAAACTCTCCTCGATATTTTGTGCCAGCTATCAAGCTGGAGGTGCTCAGTGAGTATATCTTGAACCTTTTCAAAGAGTTTGCTATAGTTTTGTTTGCTATTTGTTTGGCTATCTCATAAACTATAGCTGACTTGCCGACTCCGGGTTCACCTACTAGGATTGGGTTGTTTTTGCTCTTGCGATTTAAGGTCAGTACAATCTTGTCTATCTCGGCATCTCTACCTACTAGCACACTGTGCGTGGTTTTTGAACTTGCGACTAACTCATCGCAATATAGCTGTATGGCTGACTTTTTCTTTTTCTTTTTGATTTGCTTGCTTTTGTCCTCTTTCTCTTTTCTCTTGATCTGGTCGCTGTCACTATCTTTGTCTGTCTTGTCTTGTTTGGTTTTGTTGGTGACTATGAAACTCTCTATACCCTCACTTCGTAGCAAATATGTACCATATAGGCTCTCATCTTGCATAAACATGGATAGCACATCTTCTATATCTGCTTGGTCGTAGCCATGTTTGTTGAGATACTCCATGATATTTGCTGTCAGTGATCCAAACATTACCGTAGCAGTAGGACTGCCGTCTTGGGTTTGTGTGGGGTGTAGATGTGGAGTATTTTTGTCTATATATTCCATATAGGTTTTGATAAGCTTATCATAGTCTATCCGTAAAAGTATGAGACAATTTTTGACAAACTTCTCTTGTAGTATCGTGATATACAGGTGTTCTACAGTCAAGTTTTTGTGAAACATTTTGACCGATAGTTGATTTGCTTCCATGAAAGCGGTGTATAGTTTGTCAGTCAGCATCTATTATCTCTGTCATATCAGCATGTAATATGTAGTTTTGTTCCAATCCATCTAACTTCAGCACCTCTATCTTGGTCTGCACTATCTCATATGAATAGTCGCCATATGTTAGATGTTGATATTTTTTCAGCGCCGATAGCTCGGCTGCCGTGCTATGAAATGCTATATCATACAACTCTGCTAGTATGTTTTCATATTTGTCATCTGGTATTGTTTCGTTGTAATAGTGTGTCAGGTGGTATCGTTTGGGTTTTTTTATCTTTGTCTTGCTGGTTGTTCGCACAACTTGTGATATTTCACTCATATATTTTCTCCTTTTGTTTGTCTATCTGTGTCATATGCCAATAAAAGGCAAACATTAGCCCTGATGTTTTTGCTTTGGTCTCATCAAACACAAACTGCACGGCTGTCTGCTTGGGTATAAACTCTAGCTCTATACTCTCATCGCCTATACCGCCTCCGCTGTGCTTTTTCATACTCTCATCTATGACGGCTGTATATATATGTTGTCGTGAGCCACTCACTCCTACATTTGAGAAAAATATATTTACCTTGTGGATATCTTCTACAGGCACATCGTATCCGCACTCTTCATATATCTCCTCACGAGCTATCTGGACTATGGGTTTGGGTTTGTCTAAAATACCAGCACACAGCTCATAGGTGTATTTAAACTTGTCATCTGTCATATACACAGGTGGGCGAAACTGCTTGACTACGAGATACGCTTCATACTGTTTGTGGTATAGTAGCACCGACACACTATCGAAACTCCGCACACTCTCCCATGTTTTCTCTACTCCGTTTTGGTTGTATCTTATAAACAATGGTTTTATAAACTTTGGATCTTTTAAACATGAAGTTTCAAAGTTTTTTATATCTAAATTTTTCAAAACAAACCTTTTTTGTAGTATTTTGTGGGTGATTTTAATATTTTTGTAATTATATCTAAAATTTATAAATTTATCTTTGAGACGGAGAAAATTGTTTGGGTATTATCACTGCTTTATATCAATCTGTGTTTTAGACAATTTTTGAAGTTTTTTAAATCCCTTGTCAAAAGTTATCAGCTTGGTATTATGGTATTCGCAAAATGCTAGATGAAACAGATCAAACGAACTATGGTGCAGCAAATTATTTTCAAATATTTCTATCACTCTTTTATGAATACTTATATCTGTAGGCTTTACAAATCTAGATAAAAATTTTAAGTTTTTTTGTATAGTTATAGGATTTTCTTTTAGTTTATTGCAACTATGGGCAAATTCATAAAGCACTATATCCGATAGTATCAGATTTTTGTTTTTTATAGTTTCGTCAAATAGTTTTATTGATTTATTTTTTTGCCTTAATGTATCGATACCCAATGCAAAAATATAAACCAATACATTTGTATCAAAGTATACCATCTGCTATCATCCCGTCTGTATTTGTCGCTAGTTCGTAGGTCGCCATGATTTTATTGTTTGCATTTGCTATCAAGCCATGAAACTCATCAAGCTGTGCTTGTATCTCTTTGTCTTTGTTGGCAGGTTCATCGACACTGTCATACATCACTACAAATCTAGCTTTGTCGCTGTGTTGTATCTGTGTATATTGCTTGGGTATATGGACTACTCCATCGTGTATCGGGGCTTGAAATTGGACTGCATACATATATACTCCTTTTTGTTTTTATAATTATATCTAAAGTTTATAAATTTATCTTTGGGACGGAGAAAAATAATTGTAAGAAGCGATAACACAAGTGAGACAATATGCTAGAGACTAGCAACCGCGAAGTTAGGGAGCTAGAGCAGGCTTGTCGTTTGCAAAATTGCCCTTTTCTAACTCTTTGATTTTATCAAAGATTAACTGTTGCTCTTTTTTGTTTGTGCTGGAAAGTTCTTTGAAAACATGCTTTGGCACGATGACTTCATACATCAATTTAACTCAAGTTTTTTGCTACTTGTTCTAGAGCATACAGCTCTGTCTTGCCGCTTTTTATAGAAAGTTTTTACAGGAAACATTTTCGCTGAAGCGAAAAGCGATTCTCTTGTTTTCACAGAAACTTTTTTGCTAAAGCAAAAATCGCCACGGCTAGTTTTACAGG
>JAOZMC010000029.1:17001-22273 GCA_029934475.1 Arcobacteraceae bacterium | reverse complement strand
AACAGCACCACGATAAATGCCAGTCCATAGGTCTTGAAATCATCCACATATGTATAGACAAGTTCGCCCAATACATAAGCTAGAGTTCCTATCACAACAGCCCATATCACTGCCCCTATGAAGTTATACAGAGCAAACTTTTTGACATCATATTTGGTCAAGCCCATAGCCAGTGGCACTAGGGTTTTGACACCATATATATATTTTTGTAGTAGTATCACAGCTGGTCCGTATTTTCGCATAAGCAAGTGTGAGTATGCTATCTTTCGTTGGTGGTTTTTCATCAACTTTTTTGCATATGGCTTGTTGTTTTTTGCCAGCATAAACAAAAACTGATCGCCTATGAAGTTCGCCGTCAGTGCTACGACTATAGTCGTATATATATTTAGCTCTCCTGCGAAGCTTAGCACACCAGCTACTGCTAGGGCAAAAAATCCACCACCAAATGAGTAGCCAAACAGCACTATATAACCCCAGTCTTGTATAAGTTGTTCCAAATTTTTCCTTTTTGGTATTTTATCTAAAGTTTCTGAAGTTTATTAAGATTTTTGCGATACAATATGTTATGAAAATCACACTACTACAAAACACAGCCCTAGATATCACAGCTACGGCTATACGGACATGTTGGCAAAGTTTCGACAACAGCGACCACGGAGGCCGTAAAGACTTGAGTCTCATAGACCGTGTGGGCAACAAGTTCAAACACAGCTCCACTTTAGAACACCTGTTTTATACCTTTTATATAAGCGGCATAAGTCGTGCATGTTTACAAGAGTTAGCTAGACACCGCATAGCCAGCTTGAGTGTAAAAAGTAGCAGATACACTATCAAGGAGCTCAAAGAGGAGAAGCCGTTTGTCGTGTTTGACGACAGAGCGGGCAAATACCTAGTCGCTACAGGCGATGATATGGTAGATGATATGAGTCTAAAGGCACTAGAAAACTTGAGGGTAGTTTTGGATAGTGGTATATCAAACGACCGAGCAAAGTATTGTATGCCAGAGAGTTACAAGACGGAGCTGACATGGTCTATCAATGCCAGAAGCCTGCAAAATTTTCTCTCTTTGCGGACTGACAAGGCGGCACTATGGGAGATGCGAGAGTTAGCATATAGCATACATGATGCCCTGCCAGATAGTCACAAATATTTGTTCAAAGATATGATAGATGGATAGCTTTTACAGCTATAGTTTGAGCGAACTAGAGCAACTCCTCACTCCCAAGTTCAAAGCCAAACAGTTATACAACTGGATATACAAAAAATACAAACCCAACTTCAACAATATGTCAAATATATCTGTCCAAGAGTGTAGAAAACTTCGGCACAGCTATAGTCTAGACACTGTCACCATGATAGACAGTCAAATATCTAGCGACAATACTATCAAGTTTTTAGCCCAGCTAAAAGATGGATTGGTCGTAGAGTCGGTGGCACTGATCATGGCAGAAAAAAAGGTCGATGAAGTCAAACAACGAGTCATAAGAAGCGAACAAATAACATTTTGTATATCTACACAAGTAGGCTGCAAGATGGCTTGTAGCTTTTGCAAAACTGGCGAGGCTGGCTGGACTAGAGACTTGAGTGCTGGTGAGATAGTAGCACAAGTTGTTCGTATGAAAGAACATATGAGGTTGGGCGAGAAAAAGATGGTAAACATAGTATATATGGGCATGGGCGAACCGCTTGACAACTTTGATAACTTGACCAAAGCAGTGGATATCATAGCCGATAGCTATGGACTAGATATAGCACACAGGCGACAGACCGTATCGACTAGCGGTCTGACACCAAACATACTAAAGCTAGGTGAGTTAAACACAGGAGTCCAGCTAGCTATATCGCTCCATGCGGTCACTGATAGCTTGAGAGATGAGCTTGTCCCACTAAACAAAGCATACAACATAAACTCTATCATAGATGCAGTCAAGAAGTTTCCAGTAGATAGACGAAAGAAAATATTGTTTGAGTATCTTGTCATCAAAGACAAAAACGACGACATAGAAGATGCCAAAAAGTTGTCTGTGTTGTTGTCCGGCATAGATGCCAAAGTCAACTTGATATATTTCAATCCATTCCCCGGATCGATGTATGAACGACCCACACAGAAGGCTATGGAGCGGTTTAAGTTTTATATCCTAAGTCGTGGTATATTTTGTAGCATACGACAGTCAAAGGGACTGGATATCATGGCAGCATGTGGTCAGCTAGCAGGCAAAAAAGTAGCCAGTCCTAGTATGCATGAAAGAAGAAAAGAGATAGGCAGAGGATTTTACAAAGAGATAGCCCAGAGACGACAGTCATAGGCTATGATAGTAGCTTTTCTATAGTTTCTAGTATCTCATCTATGCCGCATATAGATTTTTCCAAAGTTTTTCTCTGCACTATCTCCACTTTGCCATCTGTTATGTTTTTGCCTACGACTATAGCATATGGGTAGCCTATAAGCTCAAAGTCCGACATCTTAAATCCAAATCGCTCTTTGGTTCTGTCGTCTATGATATTTCCTATACCTGCTTTTTCTAGCTCTTGTGCTATATCTGTAGCTCTGTTTTGTTGGGTTTCGTCTTTGCCGTTTGATACTATGATACATGCTTTGTATGGTGCTAAATTTATAGGCCATATTGCACCTCTGTCATCGTGGTTTTGCTCTATGGCGGCGGCTATGATCCTGCTGATACCCATACCATAACAACCCATCATATAGTGCTGTTGTTTGCCATCTTTATCCAAAAATGTAGCATCCATCGCTTTGGAGTATTTATCTTTTAGCTGAAATATATGCCCTACTTCTATCCCTTTTTTAAACACCAGCTTACCACCGCAACTACACTTTTGCTCTATATCCATAGTCTCTAACTCGCTGTATGGTTTGTCGTTTGTGTCGTCGTCTATATAGTCTAAAGTCTCTATATTTGCTCCAAACTCACAGTCACTACACACTACTATAGTATCTTCACCACTATTTGCTACGATATGAAACTCACGGCTACCATCGCCTCCTATAGCTCCACTGTCTGCTTTGACCACTTTGTATTGTAGTCCCATTTCACTCAAAATATCTTTGTATGTTTGCTCCATGATATCAAACTGCTGTTGCAAACACTCCAGACTATCGCTAAACGAATAAGCATCTTTCATCAAAAACTCTCTAGCTCTCAATATGCCAAATCGTGGGCGAACCTCATCTCGAAACTTTGTGTTGATCTGATACAGATTTACTGGCAAATTTTTGTAGCTTTTGATCCTACCTTTGACCATGGTCGTGACTGCTTCTTCGTTTGTAGGGCTTAGCACGAAGTCATTTTGGTGTCTATCTTTGAACTTCAACATCTCCTGCCCCATATCATCAACTCTACCACTTTTTTGCCATAGTTTCAGCGGTGTTACAAAGCTTAACGATATCTCGTTTGCTTTTGCTTTGTCCATATGTTTTTTGACTATGTTTTTGATATTATCTAGCACCATCTTGCCTAGTGGTAGATAGTCGTATAGTCCAGAGCCAGTGCTACAGACAAATCCTGCTTGTAGTAGATACCTATACGATGGCAACACGGCATCCGCTGGTGTTTCCTTGGTCGTGGATATAAATATCTCGCTATATCTCACGATTTGCCCCTATAACAGCTACTGTCAATATTTTCATATGGTTCGTAGGTAGGATCAGATACAGATATCATTTGAAGCTTGTTTAGCTGTTGTTTGGCAACCTTGTCAAATAGTTTTTTTTCTTTGCCTTTGAGGACTGTCTTGAGTGCTTTTCGCACGACACGGTTTGGGTTGATAGCTTTGCTACCTGCATATAAGCCAAAGTGCAAGTGTGGTCCAGTGCTTCGCCCTGTGCTTCCTACATATCCTATCAAGCTGCCTTGTGATACCTTCTTGCCTACTCTTATACCTTTTCTAAATCCTCTCATATGAGCATATAGAGTTTTGTAGCCGTGTTTGTGCTGTATGATGATAGTCTTGCCGTATCCGCCTTTTCGTCCTCTAAATGCGACTTTGCCATCTCCAGATGCATATATCTGTCTGCCTCGTGGAGCTGCATAGTCTATACCATGATGAGCTCTGTATTTTTTCAATATCGGATGAAATCGTCTATATGAAAAAGGACTTGAGATTCTTTTGTATCTTAGAGGAACTTTTAGAAAAAAGTTAGACGATGTTTGTCCTTTTTTGTTGTAATACCGCTCGTCGTATGGATTTCTAAATCGAAAATATGCTTTTTTGTTTACCTCTATCATAGCAGACACGATAGTAGGTGAGCCTATCGTCTTGCCGTCTTTGACTGCCTGTGTGTAGTTTATAGCTATCTTGTCGCCCTTTTGCATTATCTTGAACTTCTGTTTGCCAAATATCGATACTAGATTGCCACCTAAAGTTCTGTTTTTGGTTTTGTCATACATATCTTTGTATATGCTGGAACTTAAAGTTACTAGCACCTGTTTCTCTATAGTTTTTGAGCTTATCGCTATAAAGTCTATAGAGTGTCCTGTATTCTCTTTTCTTATATGTATTTGCATCTTGTGGCTTATAGGTATCAATATCTGCTTGACATCGTTGCCATCTACTAGGACTGTGTATTTGCTGTTTGCTATGATCTCCGCGCATAACTCTTTGTCTGTCTGTGGTAGGTTAAAATACAAATCTTTTGATATATTGTGCCTTTTTAAAAACCACAAAAACGACTCACCACTCACCCATGGCTTTTTTATAGCGGTCGTGGCATTTAGCCCAATACAAAAAAATAAAACAGCAAATATACTAACCCTCAACTATTATATCCTCTTTCTCTTTTTTCTTTGATATTTTTTGATTATATTTTATCTTATAACTTGAATTTTTCTTTTTGCCTTCGCCCTCAAATGTGCCATTTTTGTCTATTTCCAATCGTTCGTATTCCAACTTGCCAAACACTTGACCTATCTCCAATATATGAACATCGCTAGCATACGCTATACCATCTAGCAGTCCATTGACTACCAAGTTTTTGCACTTTACTTCACCCAAAACTTCGCCTTTTTTACCTATAGTCAAAGTTTGTGCTACTACCACTTTGCCCTCAAATTTGCCGTTGATTATCACTGACCCTGCTGAGTCTATACCGCCTTTTATCAAGGCGCCTTCTGCTATGATAGTAGAGCCGTTTGCCCCTACTTGCACTTTTTGTTGTTGTTCTTTTTTAAACATAATTGTATTCTCCTTTTTTGTCAATGTTTGTTTACCTGTTTGCTCGTTTGTTCGTTTGCCTGCTTGCTTGCCTGCTTGCTTG
>JAOZMC010000029.1:1072-16901 GCA_029934475.1 Arcobacteraceae bacterium | reverse complement strand
TTGTTTACCTGTTTGCTCGTTTGTTCGTTTGCCTGCTTGCTTGCCTGCTTGCTTGTTTGTATCGCTGTTAGACTGACCATTTTGTTTTGCCTGTCTAATATCCCAATCAAGGAATCCCATTTTACTTTCCTTTCGTTTTTAAATAAACTTTCATAATCTTCTATATGCCACTGCATAAATGCATATGGATTTAGCAGTCGCTTTGCATGCAATATCTCATAATGCAAGTGCGGACCAGTGCTTCGTCCTGAGTTGCCGCTAAACCCTATAAGCTCTCCTTTTTTTATAAAGTCCCCTACTTCCACAGAAGCACGTCTCAAATGCCCAAATGCCGTCTCAAATCCAAAGTTATGCAGCATGATTATTCTCCTGCCATAGCCTCCTTGATCTTTGTTTTGCACATATTTTACTACTCCATCTGCTGTGGCATATATAGGAGTGTTTGACGGAGCTACTAGGTCTATACCGTTGTGAAACTTTTTTGTCTTATATATTGGGTGCTTTCTATAGCCAAATGGCGAAGATATGGCACTGTATTTTATAGGCGAACCGCTGGGTATTATACTTAAGATTTGATTTTTTTGCACTGTTGTTAGATTTTTGAGTGTCGCTTCTTTTATGACTAGCTCTATATCATCAGTTTTTATACCAACAATCGTTTTTAAATCTTCCAAAGTATCGTCTAGTTTTTCAAACTCCTTTTTCTTTTGATCTATATTTTGCTTTTGTATTTCGTTTTGTCTAGTTAGCTCATCTACTTTATCGTCCAAATAGGACAAAAAGAAAAACACAGATGCCAAAAATATCAACAAAATACCAGCAATATACAATAAAAATTTTTGTATAAACTTGGTTAAGTTGTATGATTTTGTGCTTGAAATATTTGAAAATGTTATTACAATTCCACCTTTTTCCATAAAAACTCCCAAAATATTCGTTAATTTTATCTAATTATTATAAAATGTAGTAAAACAATAGTTTAAAAATGTAATTTTTTGATAAAAAAAGGAAAATAAATATGATATTTGACAACTTTCTAGGGCTGTTCTCTACTGATATGGCTATTGACTTGGGCACGGCAAATACTTTGGTATCTGTCAAAGACAGAGGTATAATTATAAACGAACCATCGGTCGTAGTGGTAAAATACAAAAAATATGGTGAGCAAAAAGTTCTAGCCATAGGCAAACAAGCAAAAAATATGGCAGGTAAGATTCCAAGAGATATGAAGCTCATAAGACCGCTTAGAGACGGAGTCATAGCTGACTTTGAGACTACAGAGAAGATGATACGATATTTTATAGAAAAAGCACACAAAAGATCAAGCCTGGTTCGCCCTCGTATAGCCATATGTATACCACACGGCATCACAGGAGTAGAGAGGCGAGCAGTGCGAGATGCTGCATATAGTGCAGGAGCTAGAGATGTGTTTTTAGTAGAAGAGCCTATGGCGGCCGCACTAGGAGCTGGCATACCTATACACTCATCTACTGGCAATATGGTCGTAGATATAGGTGGAGGCACTACTGAGATAGGAGTGACATCGCTAGGAGGTCAAATAGTTTGCAACTCTACTAGAGTAGGAGGCGATAGATTTGACAAAGCTATCATAGATTTTGTGCGACTTAAATACAACTTATATATAGGCGAACAGACAGCAGAGAGACTCAAGTGGGCTATAGGCTCTGCATATCCTATGCAAGCTCAAAGTGCGACTGTCAAAGGCAGGGACGGTGGTGGGCTACTCATAGAAAAAAACATAACCAGTGAGGATATGGCACTAGCTTTAGCTGAGCCACTTCGTGAGATTACTGTATCTATCAGGGCAGTATTGGATGAAATTCCGCCAGATCTAGCTGGTGATATCATAGAAAATGGCATAATACTCACAGGCGGAGGCTCACTGCTTAGAGGCTTTGATCTATATATCAAAAAACATATCAAACTAAATGCCAAGCTATGCGACGAACCACTTCTAGCAGTAGCACGAGGAACTGCAAAAGTCCTTCAAGACAAAAAATTGCTAGAAACTTTAAGCACAAAATAAAGGCTAAATATGGAAATTTTAAGCAAACCTATGGGCGACTATGAGACCAACTGTTATATAGTTCGTTTTGAAAAGTTCGATATAGTCATAGATCCGGGTATAGATGCAGTCCCATGGGTGCTAGCCAACACTGCCAACACCAAAGCTATATTAAACACACATGGACACTTTGATCATGTATGGTCAAACCAAGAGCTAAGCCGTGAGCTAAATGCTCCTATATATTGTCCTATAGATGACTGCTTTATGTTAGAAAACGATCCGTTTGGCTATGGCACACCGCCTAGCAAAGCTAGGTTTCAAGTCGGACCAGATGAGACCATAACTATAGAAAATATAGATATAAAGTTTCATCACTTCAACGGTCATACACCGGGTAATAGCTGTATAGCTATAGATGACCAGCTGTTTAGTGGGGATTTTATATTTTGTGGTAGCATAGGCAGGTCTGATTTTCCATTTTCAAGTAGTGAGGATATGAAAAAAAGTATCCAAAAGATATTGACATGGACAAAAGACTACGACATACACCCCGGACATGGACCTAGCACTACTTTAAAACGAGAACAAACACAACTATCAAGATGGCTTGATTATTTGTGAGTTAAGAAGTAGTATATAGACTTTATCTCGTCTTCGTTTAGAAAATATTCCGGCATGATGCTTTTGTTGTCACTTTTTTTATTTGTGGCGATTTTAAATCTTTTATAACTTATCTTTCGCATATCATAAGTTCTAATAGTTTTTATCTTGTTTTTGTGCTTGTATTTGACTATGACTATGCCTTGACCCTTTTTGCCGTGGCAAATATGACACCCTATACCTCGTGGATTTTTGTATAACATTTGTCCATATTCTTTTTGTGATATAAACTTATCTTCACTATCGGATAAAAGTCCAGCCGTCAAAACACTAGATAAAAAAAGCACAGATATTATATAAGACATATTAGCTTTTTTTTCTTAAAAAAGGCAAATATCTTTTCTCTGCACCTGTCATAGCATAGTGTAGCTCGAAAATATTGTTTGCTATATATTTTATCTCATTTTTGCTATACTCATCACAAGCAAAAAGTATCTTGTCTTGCTTTTCTATATATGTATCCCACGATGGTAGCACTATCTCTTTTTTTGTAGAGCTGTTGTATATCATGAGTGCTATGATATTGTTCTCTTGATGATAATTTGACAAAGATGTTTTAAATACAGACAACTGCAGTGCCGTGGTTTTGAGCTCTCCTAGCACTGCTATGGCTCTCTTTTTGGTCAATGGCAACAGATACAGTTGTGGATTTTCTCCTATATTTTGCACTAGCTCTTTGACTAGCTTTTGTCCCCATATTTCATCTTGGTTTCGTATATATTTGATAAATTTATCTGCCGATGGTTTTATGAGGGCATTTGTTGTTTTGTTTATAAGTATTTTAGACGGCATAAATATCTCGTCTATGTTTGCGTTGTTAAATATAGAAAAATCCTCAATATGATTTTCTCTAGCTATAGTGACTATGTTTGGGTTTAACTTTTTTGCTGTTCGTAGTATAGATATGTTTATAGTGTCGTCTTGTGTGCCAGCTATTATCGCTACAGATTTGTCTATACCTGCTGCTTTTAGGACGATTTTGTCGTCACTGTTGCCATATATTATATCTATGTCTGGTTTTGTTTTTGGCTCTTCTAGTTCTATAAATATAGCTTCTATGTTGTTTTTTTTGAACACTTTGTATATCTCGTGACCAAACCTGCCATAGCCACATACGATATATCTGCCCTGTGGAAGTGTAGGCAAACTATCGTTTAACATACCTATCTGATATATCCATCGTTCCAACTTTAAAATATTTGGTGCTCTTAGAGCTGAGTTTATCTGTGAAGCTATGATCTTAAATGGATTTTCCACCACCTCTACATCTAGGTCTTTTAGATTTTCTGTGTGGTTTTTTGTGGTTGATTTGGCTGCTATTGTGATATTTGAGTTTAGCATCTTTGCTGCTACTACTATCCGTAGATTTAGAGCATCGTTTTTGTATAAAGTGACCAATGCCTTGCAAAACATAGATGTAACTCCAGCTAACTCCAAAGTCTGTGAGTCATAGGAGTTTGCTCGAAGCACTGGCACATGAGGAGTGAAGCCCTCAAGTATCAGCTCATTTACTTTGTTGTCGTCGTTTTCTATCACTACTACTCTATAGTCTGAGTCGTTGATAATCTTTATAATCTCACTTGTAACATAGTTGTAGCCTAGAACTATTATAAACTTTTGTCTTAAATTATCTACTTGTTTTTTAAATCTATATTGTCGTATTTGTGATATAAAAAGCTTGTCTTGAAGTAAGCTAACTAAAGTCCCTATAGCATAAAACCACGATACGACAGATATGTATATCATGGCACTCGCCCAAAGTCGCTGATAATAAGTAAACTCAAAAGGATGCTCACCAAAACCTATAGTAGATGCCGTATATGTCACAAAATAAAATGCATCAAATATACTCATATGATATATGTCGCCGTTGTTATCTACACCATCTATCAGTAAAAGTCCCACTATAGATATAGTATAAGATATCACTATCGCTAAACTTGGCAACTTCATCTTGTGAAGCACCAGCCATAGGGCGCTATCGTTCATATTTTATCGCTTTGACTTCACTGTCTCACTGACATATAGCACTACAGATGTGATATTTGCTAGCAATGCCCCACCACTTAGAGCTATAACTATACCAAACATCTCACGACTTATGGTCTCGTAGCCAAATATCGTCCATACCGATGCTGCTATGACTAGCTGTATCACGGCTACCAGCGATGTAGCTAGTAGCACCGAACCCATCTGTGTCCTGTCGCCTAGCTTCAAAAGTGTGGCTATGATATTGACTACAATCGCAGCAAAAAGTTCATATTTGCTATGTAGTTCTATATCTCCCATATCACCATAAAAAAACCCAAAATTTACCGTCATCGCTAGTATTATAAAAAATCCTGCTATTACCTTGTCTATATTCATCATCTCTCCCTATTTAAAATATCTTGTATTATATCAAAAAGTTTTTTATTTTGCTCGTGTTTTATGGCATTTAGTCCATCTTTTGCTAGATTTTTTGCTATTTGTCTAGTTTTGTCTATGGTATCGTGCTTTTTTATCTTCTCTTTTATCCAGTTTAGCTCATCTGTGCTTAACTCTTTTTTAAAATATGATCGTAGTTTTGTCTTATCATCGTCTGACAGTTCATGATACAAAAGCATATAAGACAATGTAGTCTTGCCCTCTTTGAAGTCATTCATAGCAGGCTTGCCTAGAGTTTCGCTATCTTGTGTAATATCCAAAATATCATCGACTATTTGAAAGCAAAGTCCCAAAGACTTGCCATATATAGCGAAGCTATCTTTGTCTTTGTCTGCTAGTATCGCCGCACTTTTTGTAGATGCTTCTAAAAGAGAGGCTGTCTTTTTGTCTATCATATCCATATATGACTGCTGGTTTGTGTTAAATGATTTTGACAGTTCTATATCTATCATCTCACCTATGCTCAAACTCGTAACCGCTGACGATACTGTATATGCTACCTCTTTGTCCATAAGCGAAAGTTGTGAAAATGCCTTTGAATACAGCACATCGCCTAGCATGATGGCGGTCTTGGTATCAAACAACATATGTATAGTTGGTCGTCCTCGTCTGGTGTGTGCCTCGTCTAGCACATCGTCGTGCAAAAGTGAGCTTAAGTGTATCAGCTCTACTACCGCACATAGTTCCACTGCTTGTGGGGTTTGTCCTGCTATGAGAAGTATCAGTTTGCTTCGCAACATCTTGCCTCGTTCTATTTGATTGTATAGGTTCAAAACATGTGCATCGTCACACTGCTGGACAAACTTATACATGGCTTGCGATACAATGTCAAGCATCAGCTATCTAGCCTCATGACTATATCACCAGTCCATTCTATCAATAAACTTTTAGCTTTGTTGTTTAGCTCTTTTGAGTTGTCGTGTTTTGCTATGTTTAGCAGCTTTTCTACTTCACTATCGCTTGTGCGTTTGACTAGCTCCATCTCTAGAGCCGCAAACTTTTTTGCCATAAACTCAAACTGTGATTTAACTATATCATCGCTAGATTGTGTAGCTATATCATAAAATTTGGACAGCGGAGTGCCACCAAATATATCGTCTTCATCTTCAAACAGTGCATCGTATTTTGACATCTTTTTTCTCCTTTAGTATCTTTTGTTTTTGTAAATCTTGTTTCTCTATCATCTGCTGTATCTTTTTTTTGATATCTTCTATCATATTATCTGTATCTCCAATTCTAATTTTATATCAAACTGCTCTTTGACCTTTTGTTGTGCCATCTTTATAAGCTCTATCGCATCATGATATACACCACCGCCCATATTGACCAAAAAGTTGGCATGTATCTGGCTATATGCCATACCACCTATACGGAAACCTTTTAGCCCTACTTGCTCTATAAGATACCCGGCGCTGTAGCTAGCAGGATTTTTAAAGCAACTTCCAGCACTAGGTGTGGTAGGTTGGTTTGCTCTCATGGCTTTGAACATAGCCGTCTTGTCTATATCGTAGCCTTTTGTTGTCCCAAACACCACTTCATATATCACTGCTGATATATCGGTATATCTATAATCGTGTATTATATCGTTTTTATCTAAAACTTGACCGTCTATATTTACTTTATGGATAATATCAAATATCTCAAACTGCTTCAGCCCTGCATTCATAGCGACCAGCCCACCCACACAACCGGGCAATGCTGCCATAAACTCAAAGCCACCTATGTCGTGATTTTTCGCATATGTGTTTAGCTTGCCACTACTTATAGCACCGCCTACTGTGAGAAAGTCTCCGTCTTGTTTGATATACTTGAAGCTATCGCCCAGCTTTGCCATAGGTTTTGGGCGGGGTGATACCAAAAGATTGTTTGCATCGCCTATGATTTGATAATCTTTGTAGTCGCCTATCTTGTCTATCATCAGCACATCGTGGCTACCACCTATCTTTATGGAGCTGTATTTTTGGAAGTTTATAGTCTTAAACATTTTCACAATCAAACACACATATACATTTTGTGCAAATCATTTATGTGGATATTGTTTGATTTCATATAATCTTCATTTAAATCATACAGTCTATTTAATATATCTGCTTTATCGTCTGCTGAGTGTATCTCTCTGTGACAATTTGGACACAATGAAATAATATTGCGAACATCATCTATCTTAAAATTATAATTTTTTTGTTGAAACATTGGTATTATATGATGTCCTTTGGTATAGTTATTTCCTTTTGAGATAAATGTTGTATGCTTTGAATTGATTTTACAAATAAAATTATCTCTATTTTTTGCTTCACTAGTAAATTTATCATTTTTATATATCTTTCAATTTTATCAATAAATCATCTATAGATAATATATCTTTTTTCATATTATTTACAAATTTTATAAAGTTATGTTTATCTAATTTTTTATAATAATAAAACCAATAACACAATAAAACTATTTTTTTTTCAAGTGAATGATAATTGATTATTTTATTTTTTGGTATATTTTCTATAATATATTCATATCCCTCTTTGCCACCAAATGCTTCTATATTTGTTAAAATTCCTAAATCACTAATATCATCAGGATAAAAGAAGACAATTTTTTTATGTGAAAGCAAAAGACACAATAGAAAGGATGTATATTTATCTAGTCTATCTGCTTTATTTTTTTTAATATGAAATTTGTTATAAGGAATCAAAAGTGCTTGAACCTCCAGTTTAAATTCTATATCATTATGTATAATATTAAAATCTGGATCTGAATTTATATATTCTCTTTCTTTTTTTATAATTCTATCTGAATCATGGCTATTAAAATTTAATAAAAAATCATGTTCTTTAAAAATATCTAATTTAAATAAAAAAATAAAAAAATCTTCTACAAGCCAACCTGATATAATATTTTCATTATACTTTGCAAGTGTTCTAACATCTGCAAAATATTTCATATCTTCTTTGATTTGTTTACTTGGGTCAAATATATTATTAAATTTATTTATATAATCATTATATTTGTCTGTTAAATAAGATATAAAATCATCATTTATATTATCATCAGAATATCCACCTAATTTTTTTAAATTTTCAAATGTATTTGTAATATTTTTGATATGAACTAATAAATTATTCACTTATTTCCTTTGGTATTGTAGTTAAAAGTTTATCTATCAACCTAGGTGGAACTCCCTCGCCTATAACTTGTCTTGTCAAATTCTCACTAGCCCACTTTGGTGGATGCCAATCATCTGGTAAACCAGTCAATATAAATATCTCTTTTAGACTCAAAACTCTAGCATCTGAGTATGTGCCATCTTTTTTTAAAATCCCAGGATGAACATTGTTTTGAGATGATACAGAACCATTTGCCATAGTTATAGTAGGTGCTGGTCTGTCCCAATCAATCCTTTTGTAAGTTGTAGCATAGCCCTTTATTCTCGTGCCGTCTTGCTTTTTTGGATAATATATTTCATTGTCTAAAGCTGTCTTTCCAGTTGGTGTATGTCTCAAAAAAGATATATGCCTGTCATTGTGTTTTTTTGCACAATGGTATTGAATATCGGAAATTTCCTCACTTTCTAAGCTTGGTAGATGTCCTATAGCTTCTTTGACTGTTATTTTTTTGTCTTTTTTTGGTAGCTCCCACTTGTCATGTTTTGATATCAACATTATGGCTCTTTTTCTTGTCTGTGGTGTGCCATAGTCTGCCGTATCTACCAGTGTAGAGTTGATAATATAATCAAACGGCATCAGTTTATCGTTGATATAGTCAACAATATTTATGTTTTTGTTGTCTATGTTGATAGAAGTTTTTAATATACCTTGAACGTTTTCTATCAAAATATATGTTGGCTGTAGTTTTAAGATAAATTTGACTACAAATTTGATCAAAGAGTTTCTAGGGTCATCTTCTCTCATCTTGCCTGCCACACTCATACCTTGACACGGCGGAGTAGCCATCAAAAAATCACATTTTTGCTTTTTTGCTTTTTCTAATACCTTGTCAAATATATTTTCATCTGTTATATCGCCTTGTATCATGTTGCAATTTTTATGATGTTCTTTATAAAATTTTGCTCTATTTTCTAAAAGTTCATTTGCCACAACTATATCTATATTATGATTTTTGATATAAGTTTCTGCTATACCGACATTGGCAAACAGTGACACTCCGTTCATTGGTTAATTTTGTTATAAATTTTTTCTAAACAAGTAGCAGCTATCTGGTCAGCTTCTCCAATATCTTTGCGTATTCCTTTTTTACAGCCTATTTTTAAATGATCTGAAATCATCAATGCCAATTCTCCCTTAGTTTCATCATTTATTGCAATTTTATATTTGTTACACAAAGCTTTCAAAAAATATATTGATACAGTGCTGTTATGTTTTTCGATATTCGTTTGATTATCAAAAAATTTATTTTCAAATTCAATACTTAACTTATCGCATATCTTTTTAACCAATTCCTCTTTATTCATCTTAATCTCCTTTAAATTTTACCTATTATACCTTTTTTATATAAAATACTCTACAAATTCTAAACAAATAAAATAGATTTGAAATAGCGATAAGAAGTATGCCAAGTCCTAACGATACGACCACAGGTTGAAGTATGAGAATTTTTCCTATCAATATAAAATACACTATAAACCATAGGTAGATAAAACAGGTTTAAAATAGTAGCAAACAGTAGTCCAAACCCAAGTGATACCGCCATGGGTTGCAGTATAAGTGCTTGGCCAGAAGCAAAAAATATCAAAGTGCTAAGTCCCAATATGGTTGTGAGCGAAGTTAGTAAAATTGGACGAAGTCTCATCATAGCATAGGCTTTTAGCTCCTCTATGGTGGTCGCTTTTTGGATGAAATCCACCATGATGATACCATCATTTACAATAACACCTGCTAGTCCAATCACTCCTATGATACCGGGCATAGTCAAGTTTAGCCCTACTATTGTATGACCTATAAGCACCCCTACGATAGATAGCGGTATGGTGCTAAGTATCAAAAGAGACTTCAAAAGTGAGTCAAACATCCACACCAGAGACAAAAATATCAAAAACAAAGAGAAAGCAAAGGCAAGTCCCATCTCTTTTTTGACTTTGGCATTTTCTTGCTCTTCGCCTTTTATCTCTATATTTATGGTTTTTCTATATTTGTCTATAGTTGGCTGAAGTTTTATAAATACATCACTACTAGTCGTGTCTGCTATGGAGGCTGTGATAGTCACTATCTCCTTGCTATCTACTTTGTGGAGCTGACTTTTGCTCAACACCTCATCAAGTGTAGCTATATCTTGTAGTCGCACCTTTTTGGCACTGTTTGGCACTAGTATATCCAAGTTTGCCAGAGAACTTTTGATATCTTTGTTGGTAGATGAAAGCACCACTTGAACTATGCCATCTTTGCTAAACATCTTTGCAAATCCAGCTTCAAGATATAAAGGTCGTAAGCTATCTATGATACTACTTTCGTTGAAACCCAAGCTGTGACCGTAGCTGTTTAGTCGCAACTTCAAGTCCATATTGCCAGAGACTATATCATCGGCTACATTTTCGACACCTTTTATCTGCGAGAGCTTTGCTTTGATCTTTGTCAAGACCTCTTTTAGTCGGGTTTTGTCATCGCTGTGTAGGGCTATCTCTATGTCATTTTTCACTATACCAGCTCCGGGGACATATATCTTGAGTTCATTGAAGTTCTCCCCAAGTGGCTTCAAACTTTTTTGTATGAGAGAGTTTAGCTGCTTTGCTGTGATATCTCTAGTCATATCAGTGTCATCGTATTTTGGGCTTAATATAGGATTGATATAGATATCAAAAAAGTTTTGAGGTTTGGCTTCTTTGAGATTGACAAATATATGAAAATAAAACTCTTCAAACTGTGCCATCTGTTTGCCATCTAGCTTCATACCTACTATGGTGCTAATAGAGTCTATAGTATCTCCTAGCTTAAACTCTTTTAGTAGTTTTTGCTCCAGTTTAGCTACTTTTTGCTGGGTTTGAGCTAGAGTATTGCCTACCTCCACATCGCCACTGATATATATCTGTGTGGTGTCAAACTCTGGCATAAAGGTAAATTTGCTTACAGTTAAAAGCCCGGCACTTATAGCTATGATAGTAGCTACCAACACAGACAACGACTTATATCTGTATCGCAAAGCAAAAGTCAATATCCTGTCATATAAGCTTTTGTTAAACTTCCAAAACTTCTCAGATGTTTTAGCCTCTTTGTTTACTTTGAGTATATGGTTCGCATGAAGTGGCAAAAAGAAAAATGCCTCCACAAGTGAGCTTAAGATAAGCACAGATATCATGATAGGAAGTATCCGCATAAACACACCAGTTTCACCACTTAAAAGAAGTATCGGCAAAAATGCAAATATAGTCGTAGCAGTAGCAGTTAGCACCGCAGGATACATCTCTACCGCCCCATCTATAGCTGCTGTGTATCTATCTTTGCCCATCTCTAGGTGTCTGTAGATATTTTCTGCTACAACTATAGCTTCATCTACAAGCATACCAAGTGCTAGCAATGCCCCCAAAAGCGAAAGCATATTGAGACTATATCCTAGCTGTTGGGCAGTGATAAGTCCTATCATAAAGCTAGTAGGTATGCCCAAAGCTACCACAAAAGCGATCCTGAAGTTGATAAAAAATAGCAAAGCTATTGTTAAAAGTATCACCCCAAATATAATATTTGCCACAACTGTATTCAATCTGTTTTTTATCCATACCGATGTATCTGTATAGGTATCAAATGATATATTGTGGTAGTTTTTTTGTTCTTGGTTTAAAATCTCTTTGATCTGTTTGACCAACTCTATACTATCACCGCTTAAACCTTTGTTTATACCTATTGATATGTTGTTTGTTCCGTTGAATCTTGATATAGTTGCTATATCTTCAAACTTATATCGTATATCACAAATATCTTTGAGATATATTCTCTTGTCCCCTATCTTTATGATAAAGTTATTCAGAGTATCAATATCTTGAGTGCCATTTTCACTACTAATATAGTAGTGTGTTGTTTTTTCTTTGATCACCCCTGCTGGAAATATACTACTCATTTGTGATAGTGCTACCACCACTTGAGAATACTCCAGCCCATATGCTTCTATCTTGTCTATGTTTAGCATGATAGATATTTGTTTGTCGCTATCCTCCCATATATTGACATCGCTTAAGTCTCCCAGCTTAGTTATATCGTTTTTGAGTTTTTTGGCTATGTTTATGAGAGTTTCTTTGGTCTGGTTGCCCGTGATAGCTACGGTTATAAGCGGAAATGAATGCACTATCTCTTTGACTTTTGGTTCATCCATATCACTTGGCAAGTTTGTTTTGATTTTGGTGATTATATCTTTGATATCATCTATCGCTGTAGCCATGTCAGCACCGCTTTTGAGATCTGCCTTTATGCTAAAATACCCAGTCTTTATAGTCGTGGTGATATCGCTTATATCGTTGAGTGCTTGCAGCTCCTCCTCTATATCTACGACTACGAGCTTGTCCAACACCGCACTACTAGTGCCTATATAACCACCAGTGATAGATACCGCATCTAGCTTCGATGGCGGGAAAATCTCCTTGGGTATGTTGATATATGAGTATATTGAGATTGCAAATATAAGCAGAAGCAACATATGGTTGAGTATGGGCTTTTTGAGTCCGAAGTTTATAATATATTTTATCATGAGTGTTATTATAACCTTTTAACATAAAATAATAGCAAAATTTTAATTCTTTAGGATATTTGGGTATAATTTTGCATTATTTAAAATAGGAGCATTACTAAGTGAAAGAAAACAATGGAATTATGTCTGTGCTACTTGATACCTTTTTGTTTATAGGGATAGTTAGTGTTGGTGTAGCATATTATATGGATTACACATCACTACTTATAGTTGCACTAATAGTGATGAGCTTTTTAATCAAAGAAGCAAATACATCTACTAAGATAATTTTGTGGATTTTATATCTTTTGTACTTATTGTCTCCAGTATTATATGATTTTTTTTCAATGAGTCCAGAAGAAGCTATGTATCATAACCTGGAAATAGTTGGCATATCTATATGGCTTTCATATTTTGCTAACCCATTTGACAATATAGTTCAAGATGAGCTATTTAACGATAAGGTTCAAGATGAAAAATAAAATTTTTATTGCTATAGTGTTATTTTGTTATTTTGCTATCACAACACATGCAAATATTAGAGCGACTTTGCTTGTTGAATATAAACTGGTTCATATTTGTATTGATAAACGAACCAATGGATCACACGACACAGAAGTTAGAGATCGATGTATTCGGGATGTTGAACAAATTATAAAAGATTATTGCAAAAATGCCAAAGGAGAGGACGACTGCACTAAATTATTAAGAAAAACAGGTAAAGATGGGAATTTAGAAAAATACTTTGTTATTGAGAAAAATAGGTAAAGTTGGAAATTTAGAAAAATGTTTTTAGGTCTAAAGTGTATCAAGCCTTTCATCGGCATGTAGTTCTATAGTTTTGAGCTCGTCATCTAAATACTTGACAAATTCTTTTAATTCAGATAGTTCTTTTTTGTTTACACTTGCCATTCCTCTTTTTCTGTTTTTGTCTTCTCGCCTTTTTTTTCTTTTTCTAAGTTTATCATAAAATTTCTCAAATTTAGTATAATATTTCTTCTCTTCATTAAAATCTTTAGCAAATGCCCTTAATGTATAGCCTTTTTCATGCAGTAGGCTATCAAATAATTTTAACAATCTTTTGTATTGTTCCAACTCTATTTCTTTTGTCCCCATATGTCCCCTTGTCTAATGTTATAATTCCACACTTGCCGATAAGTTAGACATTTTGACCGAAACTTATCTGCAAGAAAATGTAAGTTTGGTCAAATTATATCGAAAAGATATAAAAGGAGAAAAGATGTTTGAAAAATATCATTGTAGTGGTCACCCTGATTGGGTAGATGACAGAGGATTAGGAGATGCGGATTGGGTAGGTGATAGATGGGACGATTGATAGATGAACCAGCTACGATAGAGGAGTTTGAACCTCTATCGAATGAGATGAAGGATAGATATGTTTTTTAAGATCAAGGCAAATAGCTTTGTCTCTTATTGCAAAAACAGCCCTGTAGAGACTCTCACACATGAGCTTTTTATAAACTTATCAACAGTAGATGAGATCACTATCAAACGATGTGCCGAGACTGTAAATATAGACGGTCGTATCGTAGAGCTGTGCTATCAAATACAGTTTGATAAGTTTTTAGAAGAGGGCACATTCAACCAAATAATACTATTTTTTGAGACAGATCAAGATGATGAATTTCAAAAAATAAAACAAATAATAGAAAGATAAAAGGATAAAAAATGGCAAAAAACCACAACTCGGATATAAAAAACCCAAACAAAGGCACAAAAGGCACAAATAAAACTTATGATACAAACCAAGGAAACAGAGGCAAACAAATCAATCCAAACCAAAAAAAGGGAGGAAAATGATGTCGCCTTTGTCAAATATAGATGGCAAAACTATTATCAAGTTTATAGAAAGTTTAGGATATAGGTTTGTGAGACAAAGGGGATCTCATATGAGATACAAACATAGCAACGGTATCAAGATAACGATACATGTCCAAGGCAAAAAGGTTATCAAGCCAGGAAAGCTCAAAGGTCTGTTAAATGACATGAACATAAGTTCTCAAAAATTTTTTAGTTATCTAAAACAGTAAGTTATTTTTAATAGCTGTTGCTTAAACACCAAACTATATCTACATATAGTTTGGTGCATCGTTTGCAACATTGTTGGTTTTTTGAGTCCAAAGTTTATTATCATGAGTCTATCATAGCTTTTAACTTAAAACAACGATAAAACTCGCAGATAATCTGTCCTGAAAGTTCAAAAAGTAAATATTTTACACAGTTTTGTGTGTTCGCTTAAGAATATTGTGCTAAACTTTCTACAAATTTGTTTATACAATCACACAAAAGGATAAAAAATGGCGAGAAATTTTCGATTTGGTATATACAAACATCTATTGTTTGCTATGATAGCGATGGTTGTCATGGCAGGTTGTGACACAAAACAAAGCAATCCTACCCAAGACAGCTCTATAGTGACAACAGGACCGCAGTTCAAGATATTGATACAAGCAGATGAAAACAAGTTTGTTGTCCCTACTGACAACACGACACACAGCTATGAAGTTGATTGTAAAAATGACGGCAATTTTGTAGCTACTACAGGAGATCACAAGTGCGAATATGAAGATGAGGGCAAATATGTCATAGCCATAAAAGGCGATTTTCCACGAATTTATTTTAACAATAGCGGAGACAAAGACAATATACTACAAGTTCGTTCGTGGGGAGATGATATCAACTGGACATCTATGAGTGGTGCTTTTGCTGGCTGTTACAATCTGGAAATCCTAGCAACAAACATACCAAACCTTGAAAATGTGACAGATATGAGCTATATGTTTGACAATGTTGAATATGTATACAATATACCAAACATAAGCGACTGGAACACATCAAACATAACCAATATGAGCGGACTATTCAAAAATATGAAGCAATTTGATCAAGACATAGGCAGGTGGGACACATCAAGTGTAACCGACATGAGTTATATGTTTAAAAATGCAGAAAAATTTGATCAAAACATAAGCGACTGGGACACATCAAGTGTAACCGACATGAGTTATATGTTTAAAAATGCAGAAAAAT
>JAOZMC010000029.1:0-972 GCA_029934475.1 Arcobacteraceae bacterium | reverse complement strand
TTGATCAAAATATAGGTAGCTGGAACACATCAAAAGTGACAAATATGGTAGGTATATTTTCAAATGCTAGAAGCTTTGATCAAGACATAAGTAGCTGGGATATATCAAAGATAACAGATATGAGCTCTATGTTTGAAGGTGCCGAGAAATTTAACCAAAATATTGGCAGTTGGGACACATCAAATATCACAAATATGAGCTATATGTTTAGTGGTGCAACATGGTTCAATCAAGACATAGGTAGCTGGGATACATCAAAAGTGACAAATATGAATCATATGCTTGCGAGTGCTAAACACTTTGATCAAGAGATAGGTAGCTGGGACACTTCAAATGTGACAAATATGGAATATATGTTTTTTTATGCTAAATATTTCAACCAATATATAGGTGATTGGGACACATCAAAAGTGACAAATATGAGATTTTTGTTTAAAGCAGCCAAAAATTTCAACCAAGACATAGGTAGTTGGGACACTTCAAATGTGACAAATATGGGATATCTGTTTGATACCGCCTTAAAATTTGACCAAGATATAAGCAACTGGGACACATCAAAAATCACTGATATGGGTGCTATGTTCAAAGATGCCGAAAGCTTCAACCAAGACATAGGCAACTGGGACACATCAAATATAACTGGTATGATGGGTATGTTTATGAGAGCAAAAAGCTTCAACCAAGAGATAGGTAGCTGGGACACTTCAAAGATCAAAAGGATGGACTATCTCTTTCACGATGCAAAAAGTTTCAACCAAGATATAGGCAGTTGGGATATATCAAAAGTGATAAATATGACAAGTATGTTTGATGGTGCTTCAAGTTTTGATCAAAACATAAGCGACTGGAATACATCAAATGTAGCCATCATGGAGCTGTTGTTTAGAGGTGCTAAAGCATTTGATCAAAACATAAGTGACTGGGATACATCAAAAGTGACCAGCATGAGCTCTATGTTTGCAGGTGCTTCAA
>JAOZMC010000028.1 GCA_029934475.1 Arcobacteraceae bacterium | reverse complement strand
TCCAAACTTTCTGTGAAAACAAGAGAATCGCTTTTCGCTTCAGCGAAAATGTTTCCTGCAAAAGTAGCCGTGGCGATTTCACTTCAAGAAATCGTCTAAAATAGACAAGAATATCAAAAAACAATCAAAACAAACAGCAACTTTAAGTTTCATCTGCTACAATATCACACAAAAATAAAAAGGATTATTATGAAAATATTATCAGTGTTATTGGTATCGGTGTCGCTTATGTTTGCGGCTATAAATATAAACAGTGCAACTCAAAAGGACTTCGCAAGTCTCAAAGGAGTAGGGGTTAAAAAGGCTAGCGATATAGTGAGCTACAGAAACAAAGTTAAGTGCTTCAAGAGTATAGATGAACTATCAAAGGTCAAGGGCATTGGTAAAAAGACTGTCGAAAAAAATAGAAAAAACTTGCTGTTGGGAAAGTGCAAAAAGTAAGTTTGGGTTTGTTTGAGCTTAGTTAGATATAATAGTTTGTATTGTTTTATGTGTCATATTAACGATAAAATAATATAAATAACTAGATAGCAAAAAGATAATATAAAAATGAATAGACAAGAAGCAGAAGTAAAACTAAAACAAATTTTTGGATTTGATATTTTTTTTGAAGACCAATGGAAAACTATAAATAGAGTGCTACAAAAGAAGAGAGTTTTATTGATAGAAAAAACTGGATTTGGAAAATCCTTAACTTTTCAATTTCCAGCTACTCAATTTGATGGCTTAACAATAATTTTTTCACCTTTGATTGCTTTGATGAGAGATCAGATAAAATCACTTCTTGAAAAAGGTATCAAGGTTGGCTTAATCAATAGCGAACAAACAGATGATGAAAATAACCTAACAATACAAAATGCCATAAATAATGAACTGAAAATATTATATATTGCACCAGAGAGACAAGAAAATAGCATTTGGCAAGAAGCAGTATCAAAAATGAATATATCATTTGTTGTGGTGGATGAAGCGCATTGTATATCATCATGGGGACATGACTTTAGACCCGCATTTAGAAGAATTATAAATTTAATGCGTGTGTTACCTATAAATATACCTGTTTTAGCTACAACCGCAACGGCAACAATCGATGTAGCAGAAGATATCAAAAATCAAATTGGTGGAGATATTGAGCTTATTCGTGGCGATCTGCTTCGTGAAAATTTAAAATTATATGTAATACATGTAGAGAGTGAAGAGGATAAAATGGCTTGGATTTCTAATTATCTTGAAAAAGTCAAAGGCAATGGTATTGTTTATACAGGAACAAGAAGCAACGCAGAGATATTTTCAAAGTGGTGTGAAAGTGAAAAATTAAATACAATTTACTATCATGCAGGATTGGATAGCTATAACAGAAAACTGGTAGAAAAAGAGTGGATGAACAATAAGTTTAAAGCTGTCATTTCAACCAATGCTTTAGGAATGGGTATTGATAAATCAGATATACGATTTATTATTCACACTCAAATAACACAATCACCAATACATTATTATCAAGAAATTGGAAGAGCAGGAAGAGATGGAAAAACTGCCGAGATATTTTTACTTTTTAATCCAAAAGATACTGATTTGCCATTGAGTTTTATAAACAATGCAAGACCATCAAGTGAAAAGTATGAAAAAGTGATAAATGCTTTAAAGCAAGAGCCATTAGGCGAAAGAAATCTAATGAAAGCGACAAATTTACGACAAACACAAGTTAGGACAATCAAAGCAGATCTGCTAGACCAAAAAATTATTAGAGAAGTAATGTATGATAGAAGTAAAAAATATGAGTATCAGTACAATGCTCCTCAACTTGATACTACAACATTTGAAGCATTGAGAAGCCATAGATTGCAAGAGTTTGAAAAGATGGTTAAATATACAAATACAGACAAATGCAAAATGCTTTATTTGTGTAACTATTTAGGAGATGACAATTCCAATAATTGTGAAATATGTGATAGTTGCTTAGCTAGCAAAAATCAATTCTCAATGAATGAAAATCATAAAGAAAAAATCAAACAATTTCAAGATAATTTTTTTCCAATTTTAGAAGTTGAAACAACTAGAACAAATCTAATCAACGGTGTAGCTTCATCTTATTATGGTTTTTCAAATGTTGGAGCAATTATTTATAAATGTAAATATGAAGGTGGCGATGAATTTCCTGCAATATTTTTAAAACAAACTCTTAGAGCATTTGGAAAAACTTTTAAAGAACAGAAATTTGATTTGATTTTATCTGTACCACCAACCAAATCTGGAAAACTAGTAGAGAATTTTGCAAATAAAATAGCATTAACTTTAAAACTACCCATAGCACCATTGGTCAAAATAAAAGAGACTAAAGAACAAAAAATATTTCAAAATGGGGCATTGAAAACTGAAAATATAAAAGATGCTTTTGGGATAAATATTGATATTATGAATAAATCAATTTTGCTTATAGATGATATATTTGATAGTGGAGCTACTGTTAAAGAGATAGGCAAAATGCTTACAAAAAAAGGCGCTAAAGTTATAGTGCCTTTGGTCATAGCAAAAACAGTAGGAGGCGATATTGCAAACTGATTTAGTTTATTGGATACTGTTTACACATATTCCAAGATGGACGATATTAAAAACAAATAAGCTGATTGTAGAAATTTTACATAATCAAAAAATTACATTTGAAGAGTTTTTCAACTTATCCCATAATGAATGGAAGCAAACTTTTAAACTTGAAGATAAAGATATAAATGATTTAGAAACTGCTAGAAAAGAATTGCCTAACTATTCTTTTTTATTGGAAGATATGTTAAGTCAAGGTTATGAACTTATACCATTTAATTCAAGTGACTACCCAAAAACATTAAAAGATAATTTAAAATTGAAATTTGCTCCACCACTCATCTATATCAAAGGAAACAAAAGCCTTTTGAGTGATGACACTATAGCAATAGTTGGCTCAAGAAAAGCAGATGGATTGTCATTGGAATTTACAAAAAATATTGCAATAAACGCAACTAAAAAATATCAATGCGTGGTAAGTGGTGGTGCAAAAGGTGTAGACCAAACAGCACTAGATGAGAGCATGAAAGCAAATGGTCACAGCATATTGGTCTTGCCTCAAGGAATTTTGACCTTTTCTAGTGGCATGAAAAAATATTACAAGCATATTGTTGAAGGTAACCTGCTAATATTAAGCACCTTTTCTCCAAAAGCCGGATGGAGTGCAGGTCTTGCGATGGGACGAAATAAATATATTTACGGATTGTCAAAAGAAATATATGTAGCACAATCTGATAGTAAAGGAGGAACTTGGTCAGGTGTTTTAGATGGCTTAAAAGCCCAGAGAACAATATATATTAGAAATCCAAAAGATGATGAAATAAATGCAAATGATTTACTTATATTAAAAGGTGCAAAGGCTGTTGATATAAACGGCGTTCCAATCAAATCAAATCAAATAGATGAAATTTCACTTGACGAAAAAATTAAAAGCACAATCAAAGGCATAGCACTAACAGCTAAGCAAATCAAAGAAAAAATAAACTATGATATTGATACAAAAAATTTTTCATTATACTTAAGTGGCTTATCTTTTGTAAAAAAAGAAAAAAAAAGCAGTTCTAATAGATTTATCTACAAGAGCAAAAAAACTCAGTCAAGCTTGTTTGATATAAGCCTATAATGTCCCAATAAATAGTACCGATTTTTTATTAATTCTATTTCTAAAGGATACAATACAAAATGAGTTAAAATAAGCAACCGCTTAAGGAATATTTTATATGGTGTCCCCATTCCATAAAACCGATTTGAAACAATTTTTTATTCCAACCATCTAAACTACCTTTTGTAGTCTGCTTTTACATGAAACATTTTCGCTGAAGTGAAAAGCAATTCTCTTGTTTCACATTATTTTTCATATAGTTGAGTTTCTTTAGTTCGTGTGCTTCCATGTTCAAAACAAGAGTTTCAGCTATGATATCTTTGATCTGTTTTTCCTCTATATCTTGTAGGGTTTTTATGTTTATATGTCTTGTTATCTTACCATCGCCTTCGAGAGTAGGATATATGTCCATGAGCTTATAACCTTTGGCAAGTGAGATGCAGTATGATTTATGAGTGGTTTTGTTTGGTCGTAGGAAACATACCGCCCCATACATATCGTAGTAGGCGGTTTGGTTTTGGTTTTTTTGCTCTCTTATACCATCAAATGACAATATTATCTCGCGAAGCTTTTGAAAAACCTCGCTATATTTACCTGTGCTGTCTATATCAAACTGGATCTGCCGTCTCGCCTATCGTTTGATATGTTTAGACAATGTTTCTATCTGGGCTTTGTCTAGTTTCTTGACTTGTGCCGCCATGACACCTTTCATAGATCCACCATATGTGCCGTCTTTGTATCCTAGCATAGCTTTGACTATATCAGCTTCACTCATATCTTTTATCACTTTGCTTTTGCCTAGTGCTACTTTTTCGCCTTGGGCTCCGTGACATCCAGCACACGGAGTATATAGAGACGCTGCATCTATTGTACCTGATTCTTCTGTTTTCGGCTCTGCTTTTGCTGGCTCATCTGCTTTTGGTTTCGTATTATCTGGTAAGTTTTCTTGTGAGACCTCATTTGTCTCCATTTTGCTTACTTCTTCTACTTTTGCTTTGCTTTCTTTTGAGTCAATAGTAGTAGTATCTACTGCTATCTCTTTTGATTTTTCTGCTTTTTTCTCATCTTTTGAGCCACAACCGCTTAACAACAGTGCTAGCGCTACCACTATCACATAATAGTTTTTCATATTTATCCTTTTTTATTTAGTATGGCATCTTATCTAAAAAAACTTAATTTAACTTAAAAGAGTTGATAAAGCACTGAGATATTTGTTCGTAGTCTAGCTCTTTTGTGTTTGATTTTAGATGGACTGTGGGGTCATGAAGTAGCTGTGCAACCACTGTTTGACACAACTTTTTCGTATTTGCCTCCTGTTTTTTGTCTATGAACTTTTTACCTATTGCACTGGTTAGTTTTTTGTCTATGATGGCTTGTGCTTTTTGGTGTAGGTGCTTGATGATAGGCTGGAGCTTTGTCTCCTCCAGACACCTATAAAACTCTTTTTGCATATCTTTGACTATCTTGTAGCCTTGCTTCGCTTTTGATTGTCTCAAAGCTATATTTTCATCTATTTGTGCCTTGAGGTCATCAACCGCATATATATGTAAGTTTGCCATATCTACTCTGTCTATATCTCGTGGCACTGCCATATCAAACCAATATCTAGTGGTATTAGATGGCTGGATATGTTGTGCTTTGATGATAGTGTCAGTAGATGCAGTTGCTGTGAAAAGTAGCTCTGCTGAACCTAGTAGTTCGTGTAGATTTTCAAACTTTTCTATAGCGATATTCTCTTCATATCTTGGTTTTTCGTCTATTATCATAGCTTTTAAGTTTGTAGCATTTGTGTAGTTTCTGTTTATTATCTTGATATCAAAGCCGTTTTTCAGTAGGTGTCTCATGGCTATCTGGCTCATCTTGCCAGCTCCTACGACTGCCGCTTGAGGTTTGGTGGTTTTGAAAATATCTTTTGCCATAGCAACTGCCGCAGATGCCACAGATACTTGTCCCTCGCCTAGCGATGTGGCATTTCTCACAGCAGTAGCACACCTAAGAGCATAGTTTATAGCTAGTGTGATATTTTTGTCGCATTTGTCATGCTCTACACTAAACTTGTAGGCATCTTTGATCTGTCCTATGATCTGTGTCTCACCTACTATCAAACTATCCAGCGATGAAGCTACCACAAACATATGGTATATGGCATCTTGTTTTTCATATACATTTGCTCTGCTAAACAACACTTCATAAGATATATTTGAGTGCCGACTCAAGCCGCCTATGGCGAAGCTTATGGCTTGTTTGATATCTTTGACAAACATAAAAAGCTCCACCCTGTTGCAAGTAGATGTCAGCATAACTTCTTGTATATAGTCCTGTGTCAGTAGCTCTGATGTGAAACTATTTTTAAGCTCATCACTACCGAAAGCTAGTTTTTCTCTAGTGTCTATATCTGTGTTTTTGTGTGTGTAGCTTATGGTGAGATAGGACATGGGCAACCTTTTTGGGACTATTGTATCAAAATAAAGTTAAATTAGATAAAATAATCAAAAAAGGTATTTTATGCAATTGATTTATGCTGTATCGTTGTTTGTTTTGATATGGTTATCGAAGATCATTATTAGACGGACGATATTTGATTTTCTAGGCAAATTTGTAGTCAAGACATCTACCAAAGTAGATGACAAGATATTAGAAGCGGTCAAGCGACCTATGGAGTTTTTGATAGTAGTCGTGGGGGCTTATTTTGCTCTGGATATATTGTCGCTGGGCGATCCTATAGGATTTATCGCTGACGATGCTGTGATGAGTTTGTTTTATGTGGCTATGTTTTGGATGTTGTTCAACTCTTTAGAACCTTTGTCATATATCATAGTAGGATATACCAAAGTATTTGGCAAAGGTTTGAGCGATGATATAGCAAACTTCATCATAAATATATTTAAGTTTCTCATATTTGCTATAGCATTTATGACTATCTTGCAAGAGTGGGGCTACAATATCAGTGGATTTTTAGCTTCGTTGGGTCTTATCGGTATGGCTCTAGCACTTGCTGCCAGAGATACGGTGTCAAATCTGTTTGGCTCTGTAGTTATATTTGTTGATAAACCGTTTGAAGTAGGAGACTGGATAAAGACAAACGATGTAGAGGGCACGGTAGAGTCTATAGGTATGCGAAGCACAAAGGTCAGGACATTTGCTCATGCATTAGTATCTGTGCCAAACGGTCAGCTAGCACATAGCTCTATACTCAACTGGACCAAGATGGGCAAAAGACGAGTGAAGTTCAACATTGGATTGACCTACAACACAGATGAAAAACAGATGAAAAATATAGTCTCACAAATAAAAGATATGCTAAACAACCACGATGATATACACAAAGAGTCTATACATATTTATTTTAGTGCCTTTGGCGATAGCAGTCTAAACATATTTTGCTACTATTTTACAAACACTACAGCATGGGACGAGTTTATGCATATACGAGAGGATACATTGTTTAAGATTATGAACATAGTCAAAGCAAACAACTCTAGCTTTGCTTTTCCATCGCAGTCGCTGTATATAGAAAAAGGCGATATAAGTTGAAGTCTATAGCCTTGATAGGGCAACCAAATGTCGGCAAAAGCTCACTTTTTAACCTCATAGTCAAACAAAAAGTAGCCATAGTCAGTGATATAAGTGGCACGACTAGAGATATACGAAAAAAAGATATCAAAATACTAGACAAAGAGGCACAGCTCATAGACACAGGTGGCATAGCCACCGCAAAAAAGTCAAAGATGAGTGATAGTAGCAACTTTGAGATATTTTCACAAGTGAGTCAAAAATCCATAGATATGGCAAAAGCATGTGATATAGTGCTGTTTATAACAGATGGCAAGAAACCACTAGAAGAAAACGACAGAAAGCTCTATTTTAAACTACAAAAGCACAACAGCAATATATCACTTGTGGTAAATAAAATCGACAATGACAAAGAGCTAGAAAATGTATGGGAGTTTTATAAGTTTGGTATAGATGAACAAAATATATTTGCAATCTCTGTAGCACACAACAGAGGCACGAAAAAGCTGTTTGAGTGGCTATATGACAAACTACCACTGACTATGAGTGAAAACTTTTTGTCTTTGGACGATGATATATCTATAGAGGACGATATAGAAAACATATCACAAACACAGATCAAAGAAAACCATCTAAAAGTGGCTATCATAGGCAAGGTAAATGTAGGCAAAAGCTCTATACTCAACTGTATCACAGGTGTAGATAGATCGATAGTCAGCTCCATACCAGGCACGACTATAGATCCAGTAGATGAAGAGATTACATACGATGACAAAAAGATTACATTTGTAGATACAGCAGGCTTGCGCCGTAGAGGCAAGATAGGTGGTATAGAGAGATACGCTCTGTTTCGCACAAATGATATGCTAGCTCAAGCAAACTTGTGTCTAGTCGTCATAGATGCTAGTAGTCCTATAAGCGACCAAGATGAAAAGATAGCAGGGCTGGTAGATAAGTTTGCTTTAGGAGTCATAATCGTCCTAAACAAATGGGACGAAAAGCTAGAGACATACGAGAAGCTAGTAGATGAGGTTAGACATCGTTTCAAGTTTTTGTATTATGCTCCCATAGTTGCTGTGTCCGCTAAAACAGGGCGAAATATGGACAAACTCAAAGATACACTTATAGAGATATACGATAACTTTTATAGACGATATACGACATCAATGGTCAACGAAACTATTATCAAAGCTACTAGAAGACACTCACTGCCAAGTCCCGCTGGCAATATGCTCAAGATATATTTTTCTACACAATACAAAGTAGCACCGCCTACATTTGCTGTCGTCATGAACAAGCCACAGATGCTACACTTTAGCTACAAGCGGTATCTCATAAATTTCTTAAGATCTCGCCTCCAGTTTGATGGTTGCCCCGTGCATATCATAGCTCGTGGTAAAAAGGACAACATACCCACAGATGACAGCTACAAGGCGATATATGAGACGATATAACATACTGTTAAACGGCATGGGTCGTATAGGCAAGGCGATATTGAGAATATCAAACGATGTAAAACATATCAACATAATAGCGATCAATGAAACAAATGACAATATTGAAAATCTAGTCTATTATATCAACTACGACACAACTTATGGTACATTTGACGACAAATACACAAAAGACAAAAACAGTATCAAAAATAGCAAACAAAATATATCTATATATAATTATCATAATATTTACAGCCAAAATATGAAAAAACTAGACATAGATATAGTCATAGATGCTTCAGGAGCTACTATAGATATGGATAAACTGAGAGCTTGTGATCTGTCGGCTATATTTTTGACTCACCCAAATAAGTTTGCCGATATAAATATGGTTTTGGGTATCAACGAACACCAGTTAAACCCAGCCAAACAGAAGATCATATCTACAAGCAGTTGCAATGCCACGGCACTTTTGCCTATGCTTAAGCTACTAGACGACCACTATACGATAAGCAGTGCCGATATAGTGACTATACACCCACTGCTAAACCACCAAAAAACCCTCGACAATATGTGTATAAACGAAAAACAAAGAGATATCAAATGTAGCTTTGAGTTTGGACGAAGTAGCCTTGATAACATAATACCCAGCAAAACCACTACGGTATCGGCTTGTAGTTTAGTGGAAAAAAAGTTTGATGAAAATATGATATCTTCAAGCTCTTTTCGAGTGCCGACACTGACTGTGGGTGCTATCAATTTAGTTTGTTTTGTAGATAAACCTACAACCAAAGATGAAATAATAGCACTATGTGAAAAAGCAAAAGATACTCAAAAGCACGACACGATACAAAACAACTACGAACCACTAGTCAGCTGTGATTTCAAGCAAACACGATATAGTTGTGTCATCGACCATAGATTTACAGATGTCAAAAACAAACATATGATCAAGATAGTTTTATGGTATGACAACGAATGGGGCTATAGTTCAAAAGTTTTAGATATTATAGGACTATATCAAAAGGAGAAAAGATGAAGATAATAGCGAGCAATTTCAAGACAAACCACACTAGGGCTACGACAGCACAGTTTATACATAGGATAGATAAGTTTATGATAGACGACAATATCACACAGACCGTATATCTGTTTCCGCCTAGCACAGCACTAGATAGTTTCGAGACAAATCAAAACCTACATATAGGAGCACAAAACTGCCATTGGGTCAAAAGTGGTTCATACACAGGAGAGATAGGCACACAACAGCTAGATGAGTTTGGTATCAAGACCATACTCATAGGGCATAGTGAGAGACGACACACCATGGGTGAAAACCAAAAAGATATAGCCAAAAAGTTCAACTATTTCAAGGCTTTGGGATACCGTATCATATATTGTGTAGGCGAACCACTAGAGCAAAAACAAGCAGGACTTAGTAGCACTTTGGGATATATCCAAGAGCAGTTTGGTGGTATAGACTTGACCTATGATGGGCTAATACTAGCATACGAGCCAGTGTGGGCTATAGGCACTGGGATAAGCTGTGGCATAGATGATATAGCTACCATACACAAAAAGTTAGCCAAAAAAACCACAGCCCCTATATTGTATGGTGGAAGTGTAAAACAAGACAACATAAAAGAGATAATAAACATACCAAATGTAGACGGCGCACTCATAGGCACAGCTAGTTGGGTAGCAGATGATTTTGTAAATATTATAAAATTTTGCAACTAGTTGTGAAAATTTAGGTAAGTTTAAGAAATATCTGTTAAACTTTTGAACTTTCTTTTGAAAAATTCAACTGAGAGAAAAAAAAAGGAGAACAGATGTTCAAAAAGATAATAACACTAGCCGCGATAGCTAGTATGGCAATGGCAGGCAATGTCAAGATGGATCTAAATGCCAAATACGGTGCGACAAACTTTCACACCAAAGGGGCTGTGGAGTTTAGTAAGCTAGTAGATAAATACAGCAAAGGAACCGTCAAGGTAAAAGTACACGCAGGCTCATCGCTTGTCAAAGGCAACCCGTTAAAAGCGGTCAAAGACGGCACAGTGGCTATGACTGATATGTTTATACCATTTACAGCAGGTGGGGGCAAAGTGTTTGGTATATCGGCTTTGCCGTTTGTAGCTACTAGCTACGATGATGCTTTTAAGTTATACCAACTTTCAAAAAACGCATATGCAAAAACAGCGAAAAAATGGAACCAAAAGTTTCTATACTCTGTGACATGGCCAGCTTCTGGATTGTATTCAAACAAACCTATAAACTCGACAAAGGATTTCAAAGGACTCAAAACCAGAACATATGACAAAAATTCTGCAAATTTTGTAAACAAAGCAGGTGGCGATGCCGTAGCTTTGCCTTGGGGAGAGGTCTATTCGGCGTTGAGAACTGGTATGGTAAACTCTGTCGTGACATCATCTGAGTCAGGGAAAAATGGTAAGTTTTGGGAAGTGTTGAAAAACTTCAACAAGATCCAATACGCCTACCCACTCCAAGCAGTCACTATAAACCTAGACTACTGGAACTCTATGGACAAAACACAACAAAAAGCTATGCTAAAAGCAGCCAGCGAAATAGAAGCGGCTCAATGGAAAGCAGTGCGACAAGTAGACAAAGACTCTCTAGCACTTTTGACCAAAAATGGCATAAAAGTATCAGCACCAAGTGCAAAACTCCAAAAAGAGTTAAACAAAATAGCAAAAGATATGTTAAGCGGATACCTAAAAGGTGCTTCAAAAGATATCAAAGATATATTTAAAAAATATCAAAAATAGATGAAAAGTTTTTATGATTTTTCTAGTAAGCTCTCCTTGTGGGGGGCTTACTTGTCTGCGGTTTTGATAGTATCTTTGGTAGTTCTCATCATGGTAGAGATAGTGGGTCGTCAATTTTTCGACACGTCTACAATGATTGCCGATGAATATAGCGGTTATCTGTATTTAGCATCAATCTTTTTAGGTCTGGCATACACTTTTGAACACAAAGCACATATAAGGATAAATATAATCACATCAAGACTAGACGCAAACAAAAACAAGACTATAGATATAGTCGCTTCTGTTTTGAGTTTGGCTATATTGTCGTTTGTTTTGTATAGGACGATATTGTTTACATACGACTCGTATGATATGGAGATGTTGTCCGAAGCCGTGTCTGAAACTCCACTATATCTCACACAGATAGTTATGCCTGTAGGTATAGGACTTTTTGTGTTGAGCATCATGACATTTATGACAAAAAGGATCAACAATGATAGCTGACCCACTTGTCCTGGCTATCATAGTCATAGCTGTGATGTTTGTGTTTTTACTAGCATCTGTATGGATAGGCATATCGCTTTTGCTCACAGGTGTAGTAGGTATGCTGATATACGAAAATAACCTACCACCTATGATATCGATATTTGACAAGATAGGCGACCTGATGGCTAGTTCACTATACGACTCGCTAAACTCGTGGTCACTAGCAGCACTGCCTATGTTTATACTCATGGGAGAGATACTATACAAGTCATCTATATCAACAAAGCTACTAAACGGACTTAAACCGTGGCTGAACTATATACCTGGAAAGCTGCTCCATGTCAATGTCGCTGCTTGTTCGCTGTTTGCTGCTGTGTCTGGCTCTAGTGCTGCAACCACTGCCACGGTCGGCAAGATAACTTTGGGTGAGTTGAAAAAAAGAGGCTACAGCAAGTCATTAGCTATAGGTTCGCTAGCAGGCAGTGGCACTTTGGGATTTTTGATACCGCCTAGCTTGATCATGATCATATATGGTGTATTGTCCGATGTATCTATTGGTAAACTTTTTATAGGTGGCATATTGCCAGGGCTTATGTTAGCGACCATATACTCTATATATATCATGATAATAGCAAAGATAGACAAAACAGTAGAACCTAGTGAAACCGAGACATTTACTTTTCGAGACAAACTAAGCTCTATCAAAGATTTGACCCCAATATTTTCACTCATTGGTTTGGTTTTGGGTTCTATATATGGTGGATTTGCCACTCCTACAGAAGCGGCATCGCTTGGAGTTGTAGGGTCTATTGTCTTAGCAGTGTATTTTAGAAGTTTTAGTTTTGATGTGTTCAAAACTGCATTGCTAAACACTATCAAAACTTCTGTGATGATAAGCTTCATCATAGCAGGAGCTGGATTTTTATCTCAAGTGATAGGATTTTTAGGTATCGCTAGTGCTTTAAGCGAATATATTACTACTTTGGGATTGTCGCCATATATTCTTATACTGATAATTGGTTTGATGTATGTTGTGCTGGGCATGATACTAGACGGTATATCTATAGTGGTCATGACTTTGCCTATAGTCTTGCCTATAGTTGTGTTGGCCGGGTTTGACCCGCTATGGTTTGGTATATTTCTGGTCTTTATGGTAGAACTGTCGCAGATCACTCCGCCTGTAGGCTTCTCGCTATTTGTGATACAAAGCATAAGCGGAGAAAAGATAGAATACATACTCAAAGCTACTATGCCATTTTTCTTTTTGATGTTGCTAGCAGTCGCTATCATCACTATGTTTCCAGAGATTGTAAGCTTCTTGCCACAATACATGATAGACAAGTGATATAAAATATGGATATAAAGCAAACTTCCACCAACAGTTTGCTCATATCTTTTGGTGATATTATATCAGCAGATATATCGACCAAAGTCCGCTGTGGATTTGAAGCTATCAAAAACTTGCAAGATATAGCTATATATGAGATAGTGCCATCATATACTACTATATCTTTGAGTTTTGATATATTTGTCTATGATTTTGAGACAATACGAGACAAGCTTTCACAACATATCACACACTACACACCAGCCATAGGCGACACAGACGATGATATAGTCTATATAGATGTCTGCTATGACAAGCAGTTTGGACTTGACCTAGACCGTATATCACAGATCAATGATATATCTATAGACGATATAGTAGCTTTTCACACAGCTACGACATACGATGTGTATGCTATGGGCTTTTTGCCGGGGTTTGGATTTTTAGGTTTGGTAGATGATAGCATAGCTACACCCAGACTACAAACTCCAAGAAAAAAGGTCCCCAAAGGCTCTGTAGGAATTGCTGACAATCAAACAGCAGTATATCCACAAGACAGTGCCGGCGGATGGAATATCATAGGACAGACTAGGAAAAATCTATTTAACAAAAGTTTGCCAGAGTTGTCGCCACTAGCAGTAGGCAAAAAGGTCAAGTTTCGTAGCATAAGCCGACAAAAACTAGAGACTGGTTGCTAGTCTCCAGCCCCTAGTCTCAAACTAACTATCCACCACCTACAAACTCCAAAAACTCCAAGCAGTCGCCATCTTTTAACTTGTAGCTATCCCACAAATCTTTTTTGACTATATTCATATTGACTGCTACTGCCATGATATCGCTATGTATAGACAAGCTAGTCAATATCGTAGCTATATTGTCGTCTGGTCGGTATTGTTTTTTTTCGCCGTTTATGATTATTTGCATATTTTTGCCTTTTATTTTCAGCATTATACTAAAATAAGTTTAAAACGATACAATAGCATATGAAAAATAAATACGATACTGCTTTTTATCTATCAACAGACAAAACAATCACACACCCAAAGCCACAAAAGGCGGTGCTGTAGATGTTTTTGTCCTACAGAGACCCGCTGTTTGGCATACTTGAGTTTTTTCTCCTAGTGTTTGCTATAGCTAGTTTGTCACATATTTATAACCTATACAAACACAAAAAAAACCAAAGAGAATATGCCAAGCTTCTTCGGCGGTTTAAGTTAAACAGGTTAAAAGAAGATGACTATATACACCTGTATCAGACTTACAATCTACCTTTTGAGTCTATATTGTTGCTCGCTACCTCGTTTGTGAAAAATGGCAATACAAACAAAGCTATCAGTGTCTATCTGTCGCTTTTGGATATAGTGTCGATACAGCTACAAAAGGAGCAACTACTAGAGTTGCTAGGCGATGCATATCTAAAAACAGGTATGCTACAAAGAGCTAGAGAGATATATCTCAAGGTGCTGAAGTTTTCGCCTAGAAATGTAGTAGCACTGGATAGTCTGTTTGTGATATACGAAAAATTACATATGTATGATAAAATCTTGGAGATTCTAGATGTGTTTGAAGCTATACAGCACGACAAAAGTTTCGACAGGTTATATATACAGACCCTACGAACTATAGCCAACTCTACAAACTGCCCACAAACTACACAGGAGGCTTTAGTAGAGATATTAAGTTCAAATATCAAGCTAACTAGACCCATAGCTATGAAATTGCTCAGTATAGATATGACGATATTTTGGAGCTGTTTTCACTTATACGATATAGAAAGTATCATAGATATATTGTGGCAGATAGACAAGGCAAATATAGATATGGCTACTATAGACAAGTATAGTTTTTTAGCAGAGTTATATACCGCCAAAGGTTATATCACAAAGGCAAAAAGTAGTGAAAACTTCCATCTAAATATAGTTATAAATCTAGTCCAAAACGAAAACAACACAGCAACTATAGGCTTCAAATACACCTGTCAAAAATGCAAAAAAGTCTTGCCACTAGCACAAAACAGATGCCCTGTGTGTCATGATGTGCTGAGCCTTAAGCCTACATTGGGTATAATACGACAAAAAGAGGATACAAATGATAGTTTGTTATAAGGATTAATATCAAAAAGATACAGATATATACAGATGGCAGTAGTCTAGGAAACCCAGGTAGCGGTGGTTGGGCGGCTATACTGGAGTATGGCGACACCACCAAAGAACTCAAAGGCTCACAAGCAGATGCTACCAACAATCAGATGGAACTACTAGCAGTGATAGAAGCTGTGAAACTACTCAAAGAACCATGTGATGTGATGTTGCATAGTGATTCATCGTATGTAGTCAATGCCATAAATAGTTGGCTAGCTGGTTGGCAAAAAAAAGGCTGGATAAATTCGGCAAAAAAGCCAGTGAAAAACAAACAGATGTGGCTGGACTATCTCGATATATCGCACAAACACGATATGACGGCGGTCTGGGTAAAAGCACACAACGGACATGAACAAAACGAACGATGCGACTATCTAGCTAGAGAAGAAGCGACAAAATTACAAGAGAAAAAAGGATAAAATATGAAAGAGTTTGAAGAACTAGAAAAGACTATAAAATATAGTTTCAAAGACAAAGGACTGCTAAGCAAAGCACTCACACACAAAAGCTACAAAAAACCATACAGCAACGAAAGGCTAGAGTTTTTGGGCGATGCGGTGCTGAACTTAGTCGTAGGAGAGTATCTGTATAAAAAGTTTCCAGATAGCAACGAGGGTGAACTAAGCAAGATGAGGGCAGGGCTAGTAAATGAAGCTAGCTTTCAAGTGCTGGCAAACAGCATAGAGCTTGGGCGATTTATATTGCTATCAAGCTCAGAAGAGCGAAACAAAGGACGACAAAAGGCATCTATATTGTCCGATGCATTTGAGGCTATCATGGGTGCTGTGTATCTGGAGTCTGGTATAGATGTGGTGCGAAAAATATCGCTAGACTTGATAGAACAGGAGTATAAAAACATAAGCCTAGACTATTTGCTACAAGATTATAAAACATCGCTCCAAGAGATCACGCAGGCACTTTTCGCCGAGATACCTGAGTATAAGCTAGAAAAAGAGACAGGACCAGACCATCAAAAAAACTTTGAAGTATCTATATGGATAGATGGCAAAACTTATGGCAGTGCTACAGGCAAAAGCAAAAAAATAGCCCAACAAGCAGTAGCCAAAATAGCCTTAAACAAGATAAATCATGGTCAATAGCCTAGGTGTAGTGTTTGGTATCACTACATTTGGTGAGTCTCACGGCGAGGCTTTGGGCGTAGTAGTAGATGGAGTGCCAGCTGGTCTAAATATAGACGAGAAATATATCCAAGCACAGATGGATAGAAGAAAGCCGGGTAAAACTGCTTTGACTACCAAACGAAAAGAAAACGACATAGTCCATATATATAGTGGAGTATTTGAGGGTATCTCTACAGGCACACCTATAGGCATGGTGATATACAATGAAAATCAAAAGTCAAAAGACTACGACAACATCAAAGATATATTTCGCCCCGGACATGCAGATATGACATATATGGCAAAATACGACCACAGAGACTACAGAGGTGGTGGGCGAAGTAGTGCTAGAGAGACAGCATGTAGAGTAGCAGGTGGAGCGATAGCAAAGATGATATTAAATAGACTTGATATAGAGATACAAAGCGGAGTATCGCAGATAGGCGATATAAAAGCGACAAATATAGACTATAGCTATGCAGACAAAAGCGAGATACGCTCACTTGACAAAGATATAGAACCATCACAAATAGAGCTTATCAAAGAGACCATGAGACAAAAAGATAGCATAGGGGCAGTAGTCAAGATAAAGGTGCGAAACTGTCCTGTAGGACTGGGCGAACCTATCTATCACAAACTAGATGGCAAACTTTTTGAAGCTCTGGGCGGACTAAATGCAGTCAAATCTGTAAGCATAGGAGCAGGGGCAGATGTAGGGTCTATGACAGGCAGTCAAAACAACGACAGCATAACAGCAGACGGTTTCGCCACAAACCATAGTGGCGGTATATTGGGTGGTATATCAAATGGAGACGATATAGATATAGAGGTCTGTTTCAAGCCTACACCGTCTATATCAAAACCACAGCAAACTATAGATAGACACGGTGAGAGTGTGCTGTGTGAGATCACAGGGCGACACGATCCATGTGTAGGCATACGGGGTTCTATAGTGTGTGAAGCTATGGTGGCACTTGTGCTTGTGGATATGTTGCTCTTAAATACCACATCAAAGATGGCAAACATATCGAAAGTATATGGAACCACTCAAAAATAGATACAACAAAAGTTATATAGATAGCTTGTGTGTAGATATACAAAAAGTTTATAAAAGTTTCGAAAAAGAAGAGTTTACAAAAACTGTGCTAGACAATTATTGGCACAGAAGAGAATTAAAAAGTCGTATGCAAGCTATATCCTTTTTGTTGGGGTTTTTTCTGCCAAAAGATTATGAAAAAGCAATAAATATATTGATAAAAGTTTACAAACTCACAGACCAGACCAAATCGCTAGAAAATATGATTTTCCAAGATTTTGTAGAGACTTATGGTTTGGAGTATTTTGATATATCTATGAGGGCATTGGAAGTTTTCACTATAAACAGTAGCAGTGAATTTGCAGTCAGGCAGTTTATATTGAGGTATCCAGAACAAACAATGAAGCAGATGAAAATATGGGCGAAAAGTGATATAGTAGATATCAGGCGACTATCTTGTGAGGGCTGTCGCCCTAGATTGCCGTGGGCGGTTGCTTTGCCTAGATTCAAACAAAATCCCACAGAGGTATTTGAGATATTAAATATGTTAAAACTAGACAGCGAAAAATATGTGCTACGCTCTGTAGCAAACAACCTAAACGACATAAGCAAAGAGAATCCATCTATGGTGATAGATTTCATAAGACAAAACATAGATATATCAAACAATCTCAACTATGTCCTAAGACACGGTAGTAGAACTATGCTAAAAAACGGCGACAAAGAGGTGCTAGGAGTTTTTGGGTTTGGCGACACTCACAGCGACATACAAAACTTCGTGTGTGATGAGGTCGTAAAAATAGGTGACAGGTTAAACTTTGGTTTTGATATTGTTGCTGACAAGATATTTGAAAACTTAAGGATAGAATATATCATACACTACAAGCTAAAAAGTGGCAAATATGGCAAAAAGATATATATGATAAAGCAAGACAATTTTGACACAAAAGCCATGTCTATACAAAAATCGCACCATTTTAGACCTATATCCACCAGAACATATAACACAGGCAAACACAGTCTAGATATAGTTATAAATGGTGACACAAAAATATCCAAGCAGTTTATATTAAGCTAAATATCCAAGCCTATAGCTGGTATAGGTTTTTTAACTCTATGTTTGTGGGGTTGGCGATAGGAAGTGTATTTACCATATACAAACCACTCTCGCCATCTGTGTTTTCTGTAGGTGGCATAGTGTTGTCGTTTGGTCTGCTAGTGGTGGCATACAATTATGACAGGCTTATCAAGATTACAAGATACAAAAAGATTCTGTTTTTTGTAGAGATTGTCATGCTTTTGATGGTGGTTTTGTATTTGGTTTTGCCTTTTGATATTCTCACGGCTCTGCTCGTGTATGTAGGATATCAGCTCACATTTGTGTTTGGGTCGTATATAACTAGAGCAGAGACACTGTTTGTTGCTCAAGTTCGGTATCTGTCGCAAATAGATAGATACAAACAATACGGCTATCTAGTAGGTTTGGTGGTGTCTTGGGTGTTTTATAAGATTTTAGCAAATATATTTCATATAGACACAAACGAAGAACAGATATATCTTTTGCACTTTGTTTTGATAGTTTTGCAGGTGGTTATACTGGTGTTTTTGGCTAAATCATTTGAAAACAGTTAGAGTTGTGAGTTGGTTTAATAATATTTGGATATAATAACAAAAATTTTAAGGATAACTATGGCAAACCATAAATCAGCGGCAAAAAGAGCGAAGCAAACTATCATCAAGACAAAGCAAAATAGATTTTTCAAATCTCGTGTCAAAACTATGACAAAAGATGTGTTGCAAGCGGTAGAGAACAACGACAAAGAAAAAGCACTAGATGCTATGAAAAAAGCAAACAAATTTATGCACCACACAGTCAGCAAAGGTGTATTTAAAAAAGAGACTATCAGCAGAAAAGTTGGCAGACTACAGATCAAAGTCAACGCTTTATAGGCAACCATGCTACAAAAACAGCTTCAAGTATTTCAAGACAGATTTGAAAATATCAACAAACAGTTGGTATCGGACAGTGTCTTAACTGATATCAAGCTTATGACATCGTTGTCAAAAGAGCAAGCATCTATACGAGATATAGTCGAGGCATCAAACGACTACGACAAGGTTATAGACGATATAGCCGATAGTCGGTCTATGCTGGACGACCCAGAGCTAGGACAGATGGCAAAAGATGACCTAAAAGAGCTAGAAGCACAGAAGCAAACTCTACAAGAGCATATCAAGATGCTACTACTACCAAAAGACCCAAATGACGACAAAAATATATTTGTAGAGATAAGAGCCGGCACTGGTGGAGACGAGGCATCGCTGTTTGTGGCTGATCTGTATAAAACATATCTAAAATACTGCGATACCCAAGGCTGGAAAACGGAGCTTATGAATATAAATGAATCTGAAGCAGGTGGCTACAAAGAGGTGGTGCTACTGATAAAAGGCGACAAGGTATATAGCAAGATGAAGTTTGAGTCAGGTACACATAGAGTGCAACGAGTTCCAAGCACAGAGACACAAGGACGAGTGCATACATCGGCTATAACAGTGGCTATCATACCTGAAGTAGATGATATAGATATAGTGATAAAACCAGAGGATTTAAAAATAGATTCTATGAGAGCCTCTGGCTGTGGCGGTCAAAGTGTCAATACCACCGATAGTGCGATACGGATCACACATATACCATCTGGACTAGTAGTCACAAACCAAGACCAAAAATCCCAACACAAAAACAAAGACAAAGCAATGAAAGTTTTGAAAGCTAGACTATATGACCTACAAGAAAGCACAAGAGCCAAAGAGCAAGGGGACGACAGAAAAGCACAAGTCGGCACTGGAGACAGAAGTGGTAGGATACGAACCTACAACTATCCACAAGGACGAGTCTCTGACCATAGGATTAACTTGACACTATATAGGCTAGAAAATATCATGAACGATGGGTTGCTAGATGAGGTGATAGAGCCACTTATAGCGGACTATCAAGCACGACTTATTGAACAAAATGCAAATGCGGTATCAAATGGGTAGAGCATTTGAATACAGAAAGGCAGCGAAACTCAAACGATGGGGTAGTATGTCCCGTGTGTTTCCCAAGCTAGCCAAAGCTATCACGATGGCAGCAAAACAAGGTGTGCCAGACCCTGATATGAATGCACCACTTCGTGCCGCCATTGCAAATGCAAAGTCACAAAATCTACCAAAAGAAAACATAGCTTCAGCTATCAAACGAGCCACAGCAAAAGATAGCTTAAACCTCATAGAGGTAAATTATGAAGGTAAATCAGCCTACGGTGTGCTACTATTTGTGGAGTGTGCTACGGACAACACAGCTAGGACAGTAGCCCACATAAAAGATATATTTAAAAAGTCCAAAGGCACTACAGTGCCTACTGGGTCACTGGAGTATATGTTTGATAGAAAATCAGTGTTTGAGATAGCTTTGGTAGATGATATAGATGAACTAGAGTTAAGTATGATAGACTATGGGTGGGATAGCTACGAAGTAGATGATGACACTATATATGTATCAGGTGACTTCAAAGACTTCGGCAACCTAAGCGACGGTTTCATGGCAAACAACATAGAAGTCAGCAAGGCTACATTGCAAAGAGTGCCAAACAACCCACAAAATATAAGCGATGAAGCTATGAGTGACTTAGAGGCACTTTTGGATAAGTTAGATGACAACGAAGATGTCCAAGCGGTATGGACAAATATATTATGAGGGTTTTTATGAGATATATAATTTTTTTGATACTTATTGTAGCAGTGGCAAACAGCCAAACTATACGACAGGGACAGACTATAGATATAGACAGTTGCGACGAGCACAAGTGGTGCAAAATATCAGACACAGACAGATATGTAAAGGGTTTCAAGTTTAAAGCAACCGCAGATGGATTTGAGCTTAAACCACAGTTCAAAGAGGCTTTGACATATAGACAGACAACTACTGGCGAAAATTTTGGCTATGAGCCTATCACAAACAACCGCACTACACCAAGCAGACCTATAAGTCAGCCAGATGAGACAACATTTGGCGATGTATCAGCTTTGCCCAAACCCAAAAAACAACAAGGCAAAGATATATACAAGCTAAACGAGATACGACATGGTGATGTGTTGTATATAGAGCGATGTGACGAGCAAAACTACTGCAAGATAAAAAACTCAAAATACTACATAAAGGGCGATATGTTTGACAAAGAAGGTGAACGATACACTCTCAAAGATAGATATGCTAAAAGCTACTATTATTGGAATACTCGAGATTCTGCTATCATATACAAAAAAGTTTTAAAAAAGGGCAACCCAAACAAAAAATACAGAAAAAGCACAAAAGTGATAAAACAAAAGCAAACAAGGACAGATGAGTTTGTAAATCAAAGAAAAATAGATGACAACAAAAACGATGAAGAAGTATTTAACATAATGTTTTTTGTGCAGTTTGGTGCAGGGTTGTCAAAGATATATCCAAAAACAGATTTACCAAAAAGATTTTTAGAAGATAAGCTAGATGATACCGGCATAGCCTTGGATATAGCAGTAGGAGTTGAGTCAAAAAGCTTTTTTGCTACGGCAAACTATGGCTACATGACATATGACAATATCAAGATGGACAACCTGTATGGAACTATCAACTACAAGTTCAACAACAACGACATATCACCATATATCGGTTTGATGGCAGGTCAGGGCAATTTCAAGTGGGACAAAACACCACTGGCTAACTCTAGAGATGAAAAGCTCTCAACAGAAAGCTCCGTGTCTGGCTTGCAAATAGGTGCAAATAAATTGCTGACAAAAAATCTGTATTTAAATCTAAATCTCCAACATATAAGATATGACTACACTACAAATATAAACGACGGAGAGTTTTATATAGAACACAAAACACAAAACAATCTAACTATAGGAGTGAAATATGTATTTTAAAATTTTGACAGGATTGGCAACTGTATCTTTGATGATAGGTTGTGGTAGTAGCGATAGCAGTGCTACTTTGGAGTATCTGGAGATAAAGGACAACGACATATATATCACAGAAAATCGTGTCGTGAAGCACAATATAGTGTATGAGTATTTAGAGGGCGAAAATCTAACATGGACTATAACTGGCGGAGCGGATCGAGATGATTTTAACCTGACAGGAACCGAACTAAACAGCAAAGCAGCTACTGTATTTGACTTTGAAAATCCACAAGATGACAATCTTGACAACATATATGAAGTCCAAGTAGATGTAACCGATGGCACATATAGCGATACAAAAAATTTAAGGATACATGTAGTAGATGAAAAGATAGTCAGCAGTGATAGTGCCTATGAGTATGAGACAGTTACAAGTGATACGGGCAGGATATGGCTAA
>JAOZMC010000027.1:7560-22906 GCA_029934475.1 Arcobacteraceae bacterium | reverse complement strand
TAGATATACTGCTATTTGAGTGTATCTATACCGTCCATGAGTTTTTCATTGCTCATAGATGATTTTGAAGCTCCATCTTCACTTTGGAAATCTGCCTTGAAGTTATTAACTGGCACATTGCCTCCTGTAGATTGTGGTGCATGACATTGACTACAGTTGTATCTAGCTCCTGTTAGCTTTGTCTTATGTTTCTTTGCAGTTACATATTTCATCTTATTGCTAGAAGTGTTGTCTACAGCTTTGCCATTTTTGGTTATACGGCCATCTTTAGCTAGTCCTGTCTTTGGTCGAAAGTCTGTTAAGTGCGACTGTGGCACTGGAGTAGCCTTGACTGCAGCAGCAACCTCTGGCATATGACAATCTTTACAAGCATTACTACCTATTTTTATAGGCAACATACCCTCTACATCGTGTGGTATCATAGGTGGAGCATCTTGAAATGCTCTCTCTATAGTTTTTGATGCACCTGCTGCATCTTTGCCGTATTTTGTGACATCACCTACAGTGTCATCTTTTTCAGAATATAGGTCAGTTTTTCGTAAACCCAACGTCTCTTCCGTCACTGTGCCTGCAGCTGTAGGTTCTTTTGCTGGCTCCTCTTTTGGTGCTTCATTGGTTGTATTGACTTCAGTTGCATCAGTGGTCTGTACTGGAGCAACCACATCATCTGCTGGTTGTTCTTTGCTGTCACAACCTGCAAATACAAATCCTACTATCAACAAGCTTAAAGCTATTTTGTATATTTTTCTCATATCTATCTCCTTAGGCTTTGTATATTTTGACTGCACATTTTTTGTAGTCTGTTTGTTTTGAAAGTGGGCAAGTAGCATCTAAACATACTTTGTTTATAAATACTTTTTCATCGAACCATGGCACAAATACCAGACCTTTTGATGGTCGGTTTCTACCTCTTGTCTCTACCCTTGCTTTTACTTTTCCTCGTCTGCTTTCTACCCATGCTAGCTGTCCTTGTTTGACACCATATTTCGTAGCATCATCTGGGTGCATATAGCATAGTGCTTCTGGCACAGCTCTATATAGCTCTGGCACTCTCATAGTCATAGTTCCACTATGCCAATGCTCTAGCACTCTACCTGTGCATAGCCACACTGGGTATTTTGTATCTGGCATCTCTGGCGGATCCATATATGGTCGTGCATATATTTTCGCTTTGTTTTTGAGATGATGAGCTCCTGGCTTGTCTGCATAACTTAGCTTGAGATCTTTTTTGATACCGTTCAAGTCTCCTTGAGGTCGTTTTTTCAAAAATGGTCCATAAAAAGCAAAGTCGCCTGTTTTCTCTTTTTTTGCATACGGATCGTATTTTGAGTTAAATCTCCACTGGGTTTCTTTACCATCTACGACAGGCCATTTTAGACCTCTGACTTTGTGATATACATCAAATGGTGCAAGGTCATGTGCATGTCCTCGTCCAAAGTCTGCATACTCTTCAAACAGATATTTATGTATAAAGAAGCCATAACCTTCCCATTTTTTGCCATCTGAGCCTATCACGCCTCGTTCATCTCCCAAAGATTCTGTATCGTCATATCCCTTTTGTATTGGATCGCTCATATCTTTTTGGTATGATTTTGCTCTATCATTTGCAAATAGAACTTCATACATAGTAGTCTGCGGAGTGTATCCTGCTTGTTTGACTGCATCTGCTGTAATACCTTTGAGCTCTTTTTTGCCCCATCCTACTTTGACATCTTTCATCCATAGATCTTCTATAGTAAATCTTTTTGATAACTCAATCCATTGCCAAGTATCACTCATAGAGTCTCCCACTGGTAGGACTTGTTGTCGCCAGTGTTGTGTCCGTCTCTCGGCATTGCCGTAAGCTCCCCATTTTTCATATATCATAGCCGTAGGCAATATGAGGTCAGATACTTTTGCAGATATACCCGGATAACCGTCAGATGTCACGATAAAGTTGTCCATCTCTCTAGCTGCTTTTATCCAGTGCGATGCACTAGCACTATCCATATATGGATTACATACATTGACCCATGCAAACTTGACATGACCATCTTCTATATCTCTGTGAATTTTCATGATATGCTGACCTTGTTGACCGTTTAGTGTCCCTGCAGGTAGCTTCCATGCTTTTTCACATATCTCTCTGTGCTTTGGATTTTTTATCATCATATCCGCTGGTAGTCTGTGTGTAAATGTCCCTACTTCTCTAGCAGTTCCACAAGCAGATGGCTGACCTGTGAGCGAAAATGCTCCGTTGCCTGGTTTTGCTTGTTTGTTTAGCAAGAAGTGAACATTATAAGAAAGTGTATTGACCCAAGTTCCACGAGTGTGTTGATTCATACCCATAGTCCAAAACGAAACTACTTTTCTGTTTTTCTTGATATAAAGAGCAGCTAGTAATTTTAGCTTCTTTTTGAAACTTTTCAAGCTCTCATCTGGGTCGCCTTTTGAGATTTTCGCTACATAATCCAGTGTATATGGAGCTAAAGATTTTTTGTATTCTTCAAACTCTATAAGCCAGTGCTTGAGACCGGGTTGGTCATGTACCATCTTGTCGCCTGCTTTGTAACCATACGGTGCTAGAGCTGGTGCTTCTTTTTGAGATACTATTGTTTCATGTTCTTTTGCCATGATCTCTAGCTCAGCAGAGGTATATTTACCCTCTTTTACAGATTTTTCGCCTTTTTTTCTCATACCATATCCAATATTTGGAGCGGCTGCTGCAAACACTATATGTTTTTTGACAAAATCCCAGTCTATAGATTTTGGATGATTGTATACGATTTCTCTAGCTACATAGTTCCACATAGCTAAGTCAGTAGATGGTGAGAAAATTATCTCCATATCCGCTAGGTCTGAAGTTCTTTGTCTATATGTAGATATATTGACTACTTTGACCTTTTTTGGGTCGTTCAGCTTTCTATCTGTCACACGAGACCATAGTATTGGGTGCATCTCTGCCATATTTGCTCCCCACGATATGATTGTATCAGTAAGCTCGATATCATCATAACAACCACTAGGCTCATCTATACCAAATGTTTGATAGAAGCCGACAACAGCCGAAGCCATACAGTGTCTAGCATTTGGATCTATAGCATTTGATCTAAATCCTGCTTTCATCATCTTTTGTGCTGCATAACCCTCCATGACAGTGTATTGACCACTGGCAAATACTGCTACTCCCTCTGGACCTTTTTCATTGAATGCTTTTTTTGCATGAAACTCCATCTCGTCAAATGCTCGCTCCCATGAAACCTCAGCAAATTTTCCTTTTTTGTCAAACTTACCGTCTGCTCCTACTCGTAGTAGTGGTTTAGTAAGTCTATCTGCACCATACATTATTTTCGCATTGAAATAACCCTTGATACAGTTAAGCCCTCTATTTACTGGTGCAGCTGGGTCTCCCTTGACTGCTACTACCTTACGATTTATTCCTTCGCCTTTGGTAGCCATCATGATACCACAGCCAGTGCCACAAAATCTACATGCCGCCTTGTCCCATCGCCAATCTTGAGCCGCAGTTTTCGCTGCCGCACTCATAGACGATGGCACTGCCATGCCCATAGATGCTGCTGCCGAAGCTGCAGCCGAACTTTTCAAAAAATCTCTTCTTGATAATGCCATATTCTCTCCTTTTGATAATTGATATCAATACGAACCAATCGTATCAATATGCTGGCACATTATAACATATTTTGCTTAGTCAAACTCACAAAAGAGAACTTTTGGGAAAATTTGTAAATATATACAAGATACTAGCTGGGTGATTGTTTTGATATTGAGTGTAGAAAGCTATAAGCCTAGTATTTAACCAGAGGGTTCAATTGACTTGAGATATCAACACGGGCACATCTTGAGAAAATCTCAAGTTGTGCCTGACTGTGTATCATATCGTATCTATGGCAACCTGCTAGCTATCCACGCAGACTTTGGAAGTCCAAAGTCTGTAGGCTAATTTTGAAAACAAGGTAAGGTGCAGCTATAAGTACAAGGGTGGTCTTCTGTTGTAAATCTCCATACTACTGAACCTGCCGTATCTGTAGAAACAATATCATTTTTATTTTTAACAGCGCCTGCATCTATCTCAATATAATATATAGTTTCATAATCCAAACGCGCAGCTCCCATATTTAGAGTAGATGTGTTTTTGTCAAACGTAACTTGTGAAGCTACATCAAAACCTTTTTCAAATCCTCCTGTTGGGTCAGTTTTGAGTGTAACACTACCAGCATTTGCCACAACGTCTCTATCCCACACCAACACGATATCAGCAGATATATTTACATCTATGTCTCCGTGTGCTGGTGTAGAAGATGGTATATCCAGGCTAGGAGGAGTTTTGTCTAGAATATGTAACATATATTCACCCCAAACTTCTGTGTAGTTGGCATCTGCTGGCTTTGTAGCTCGTATTCTTACATCACCAAAAGTTGTAAATGATACATTGCCATCACTAGAGGTTATAGTCGCAAAAGTTCCACCATTTTGAATACTATAGATGAAATTAGCAGAGCTGTTCCCTCCTGTAGCGGCATTTATAAATGACCCCAAAGTAAAGCTTTTGTTTATGTCAGCACCATGTGTAAATACAATAGGAGATTGGTCTGCTTTGATTATCTTTATATTTAAGCCTTTTTGACTTATTGTGCCACTACTATTTGTAGCTTTGACAGTTATTGGGGTATCTAAAGGTTCGTGTGCTTTTCCTGTTATCTCGCAGTTTCGTTTGTCGGCTGTGATAGACAATGACAAGCCATTTGGTATATGGTCTGTAGTATTACACTCAGTGATATCTCCACCTATATTGTCTGTGATCCAGTTGACATCGTCACCATATACAACATCGATATCCACTGGGTTAGCTGCATTTGTAGATATATCCACAGCTGGCGCAGTGACTGTCAACAGATATGTAGCTATTGGTGATTCGCTATAGTTTCCATCTCCTTGTTTTTTGGCTGATATCGTTACTGTTCCTATCTTGTCGTTGTTGTTTATAGTTACTCTACCGTTATTTTCATCGGCAAAATCAGCTATAGCTGTGTTATTGCTGCTATATTTCACCAAGCCAGTGCCACTTCCGCCTGTAGCATTGTAGTCATAAGATGTATTTAGCACACCGTCTGGTCTGTTGCCGTCGTTAAATGCAAACAGATCTTGGTCTGCTTTTAGTATCTTGATAGTGATAGTTTTGGTGTCATTGCCACTATCATTTATAGCAGTGATAGTATAGTCTGTCCCTACTGTATCTGCCGTGACATCTGGCACACCGGTTAGCCTACATACATTTGGAGTAGTTTTTTGGAATTTTAGTCCGTATTTTGTGTCTATATTGTCTGGTGATATGGTGCAGCTAGTGATAGCTCCAGATCCAGCAGCTCTGGACACATCAAATGAACCTATAGAACTATTGTATGTAAAATCTTTGAGAGATGGTGTAGGTGATATATCTGGTTTGATATCTCCTACAGATACGCTATAAGACAAAGTCGTAGCTTTGTAGTGTGCTGTTTCACCTATAGTTGCTTCTACCTTGTCTGTCCCCTCTGCTATGATCTTGAGGTATCCTGTAGTTGCATTTATATCTACTACCGTAGCACCTTTGTTTGTGCCGTATGTTACTACAGGTGCTTCTAACAATCCTACTATAGGTTTGGAGAAGTTGGCATCTGCTAGTGTCAACTCTTCATCTCCTGAACGGTTGAAGTCAAAGTTTGGCTGTGTAGCTCTGTCTATAAGTATATCTACTTCTAGCTCATTGCTGTCGCCTGAAGTGTTTGTCGCTGTGACTTTGTATGTTTTGGCAGAAGTTTGGACATCTGTGGTATCTCCACTTATCTCTCCTGTGGTGTGGTTGAAGTCAAGTCCTAAGCCATTTAGCTGTGCTTCGTCTGTGATAGAGAAGCTATCTGGTGTGCCTGTTGACACTACTGGTTTCCACGATATGGTTTGATTGTATTCACTGCTTATATTTGCAGGCACTGGACTAGCCAACACTGGCTTCGCTTTGAGTATTTCCAATATATATGTAGCTGTCGCTTTTGTATAGTTGCCATCTTCTGCTCTTGTGACTTGTATAGTAGCATTGCCAAAATTTGATATGACCGTGACATTGCCTGTATCATCTACATCTGCTAGCCCTAAGCTCAGACTACTATAGCTATATGCTCCTGTGCCACTTCCTATATGATCTACTGGCTTAAACAATGTTTCACCTACATATGCTGTGGCATTGTTGTCCCACCCTAGCTGCTCTTGTATAGCTTTTTGTATCAACAGTGTCATGGTAGTAGTATCGTTTCCTGTTTCGTTGAAAGCAGTGATAGTAAATACCTCTCCACCAGCAACTTTGTTTGCTGTCTTTGAAGCGGTGCCTTTTATTTGACATTTATCTGCTACAAAGTCCAAGCCATACAAAGCTTTGATATCTGGTGTGATAGTGCAGCCTTGTGTTATATTCCCTCCGACATTTTGTAGTTGCCATACGGTTCCTAGTGTCTCTTTGTATATCATAGTTAGATCGGCACCGCTTATATCTGGCAAACTATGTTGGACTGATACAATATAGCTAATATCTGTATCTTCATAGAACTCTCCACCTGGTTTGGTTGCTTTGATAGTAGTATTTCCCACTGATAGTGGATTTACTAGTCCTGTAGAGCTGTTGATATCTGCTATGGCTTGTTTGCTACTGCTGTATACCAGATCTTCACTAGATGAACCGCCACTTGTAGGCTCTCTTTTAAATGTTTTTTCTGATATTGATAATATCTTTGTAGTAGTTGCCATCACCAATGGATCTTGAGTGGCTTTTTTGAGCTTGATATTTACAAATACATGGTTGCTACCTGAACTGTTGTTTACATCTACTCTGAAGTCTTTGCCTTCTATCACGGTTACATTGCCTGCGGTTCCGCCTATCTCTCCTGTGCTAGTGTTGAACTCTAGCCCTAGAGCTGTAAGCCCAGCTAAATCATCTATGATGAAGTTTATATCACCACCAGTAGCTACTGGTATCCATGATACCACTTCGCCATATTTTTTATCTATATCACCTGGACTTGCTATAGTCGGCACTGCATTTTTGACTTGCAAGGTATAGTTTGCTTCGGCACTTTCGTAGAGACTTGTTTGAGCTACAGTAGCTTTGACAGTTATATTGCCAGATAGATCAGCGTTATTTATAGTGACATTGCCGTCATTGGCTACTATTGCCAATGGCGAATTAGTTGGGATTATGCTATATGTGATGATAGCATTGTCCAATACTCCTTGGACCTCATTTTTCACTGTTGAGCCTACTAGTCCATCTACTATGTTTGGACTGAAACTTATAGTTTGATTTGCTCTATTTACTCGTATCTGTATAGTCTCTGTGGTGCTGTTGCCTGAGTTGTTTGAGGCAGTTATATCATAGTTTTGGACACCTGTATTGTTGGCTGTGCCACTTATCTTGCAGTCGTTGCTCAAAGTCAAACCAAATTTGCTATTGAGAGTATCTGGAGATATATAGCAATTTAGCACTATGCCACCACCTGTGGTATTTAGATCCCAAGTTGGCAATAAATTTTGACCATAATATGCCTCTCTGTCTATAGGGCTGTTGAGAACTGGTAACTTGCCGCCTAGTGAGATGGTGTATGATATGCTAATATCTTCAAAAAAGTCATTGCCAGGTCTTGTGGCTGTTATGATAGTATTTGCTACATTGGTGCCTAAAGTTATGTAGCCACTTTGATTTACATCTGCCACTGTATTGTCTACAGTGCCATATATGATAGTCTCTGTCGTATTTCCACCACTGGCTGGTTTGCTGAAGTTATTGTCGCCTTGATATGTCTGTACATCGCCAGAGGCATTTTCTATGGTGGTCACTGAGTTGCCGACCATACCGCCAAACACAAAGTCTGTCTGTAGAGCTTTGTTTAGTTTGATATTTAGATTGATAGCACTTTGACCTGTAGTGTTGTTTGCTTCTATAGTATAGTCTAGTCCTGCTGCGATAGTTGAGTTACCTGCTGTTCCAGTTATCTCACATGTAGTTGTGTTAAACTCAAGCCCTGTTATAGTCAAAGCAGGAGTGATAATACAGTTATCTATAGCTCCGCCGTCGTTTGTAGGCGTCCACGATACATCTTGACCATATGTTTCTACGATATCTCCTGGATTTACAAGTATCGGTGCGACATCGCTAATGACCAAAGTATAGTTGGCTTCTGCATATTTGTAGTTGTCGTCTGCATCTTTTTTGACATACACAGTAGTATTTCCCTCTGTGCCTGTGTTATTTACAGTCACATTTCCAGCATTTACTCCTGTATCTATGACTGTGGCTAGTAGTTGATTTACTATGCTGTATTTTAGTGGCTTTGTGCCTGCTCCACTATCTGTCGGCTCTTTTTTGAAGCTCTCACCTACCGCTGCATATTTGACTATATCTGGAGCAAATGTTATGTTTTGTTCTGCTTTGAGCACTTGCACATATATATCAAATGTATCTTCACCACTGGCATTGTTGATAGCTTTGACTTCATAGCTTTTGCCTATCAAATCTGTAGTTGTAGGTGTGCCTGTGATCTCCCCTGTGCTTGTGTTAAACGACATACCAGTATTTATCGTAAAGTTGCCGTCTATCTCGTAGCTATCTACTGGACCACTTTCTGATGTAAGTGCAGTTTTCCACGATGGCATATAAACTTTACCATATACAGCTTGGATACTTGTATTCATATCTGTAGTGTTGAACTCTGGAGGCGGGTTGCCTACATATGCTATGTATTGTATCGTTTTTTCTTTGTAGTGGTCGGTCGCGTCTTTTTTTGCTTGTATGACCGCTTGACCAGTAGCTACATATGTGACATTGCCGTTTGCGCCCATTGTCGCTACACCAGGACTGAGACTTGTGTATGTGATAGCTCCTACCTCTTTGTCTCCTGTAGCTGTCTTGATATGCCAGACATCTAGCAATGTAGCTTTTGTGTTGCCGTCTGCTTGCTGTATAGGCAACCTAGCATTTCCAAACTTGAAGTCAATTTGTTCTGCTGGCTGTATATCTATCCAAACAGATGTTTGGCTAACACCTGTGGTATTGTTAGCTTCTATTATGTATTGGACATTGCCTGCGGTGACATCTGTAGGAGTGCCTTCTATCTTACATTTTGATGATATGGTTAGCCCTGCTACTGGCACAGGTGGAAATACTATCTTGCACCCTGTGATCTCTCCGCCGCCGTTTGTTGGCACCCATGCTGACATTATACTTGTATTGTATTCTCCTGTGATATTGCTGTCACTACTTATATTTGGTGCCGCTTTTTGCACTACTATCTCGTATGTGGCAGTAGCTTTGGAATAATTGTCATCTTCACCTTTTATAGCAGTAACTGTAGCATTGCCAGGAACTAGCCCCATAGTTACATTGCCTGTCGTGTTTATAGTAGCTACATTGACAGCAGGGACTGTGACTATAGACCACTTTATGGTGCCAGTTCCGCTTCCACCTTTTGCTGGTTGAGAATATATTGTTCCAAGTGCTGCATCTACTGTAGCAGTGTCAAAATAGAAGTTAGCCTGAGCTGTCTTGTTGACCTCTATCTGCACCGATACATCTGCTCCGTTGCCTTTGTCATTACCTGGACGGACTATAAAATTGTGTGTGCCAGCTTTAGACGGAGTGCCTTGTATGATACATGTTGTATCGTCAAATATCAAACCTAGGTTGTCGAAATCTGTCTTTGATATCACTTCACATTTAGTGATAGCATCTGCACTAGTAAGTTCAGGTTGCCATAGCACTATAGCACTATTTATCTCTACAGACCTAGTAGGTATCGGTGGTTGTGTGACGACTGGTAGCTCTATATTTTTGGCTTGCTTTATAGCTGCTATCTCTTGAGCTACCTCTACAGAAGTTGTGTCTGTATTGATAAGATTGACCTCCGGTTTTTCCAAAGATGTGATCATCTCATCTGCAAATGCTACTTCAATATCTCCAGATGTAATATTGGTTTCACTCACAAAGTTGTTGATCTTTGCATCAACTCCTACTGGACTACCTGCCATATCTGTAAAAGCCGCTAGTATCAGTCCGTAGTCTTTTGATTGGGTGCTGCTCAAACCATTGTCAGCATCGTTGTTGTGAATATTTGGTGTCACTTTGGTGACATCGAAGTTTGAGTTGCCTGTATATATCTCTCCTATTCTTTTGTTGTAGTATGCTATATTAGCAGGACTCATATCTCCACCGTCTGCTACTAGCTTCCTGTGTGATATAGTAGTAAATGGTGTAACATTGACTGTGTAGCCATTGTCGGCATCTACTACAGAGTTGGCTCTCAATTCGAGAGTTGCTGGTATATTTTGATTTACCCCTGTAACTTCATCTGTATAGCTTCCGTTTGTTGAGACTATATATACAGCCCCTTCATAAAATATCTCTGTAACTAGGTCATAATAACCATCGCTATCGGTCGTAGTAGTGCCTAAGCTCTCAGCCGTATCTGCACGAAACACTTCAACATTGGCTCCACTGACTGCACCTTTGGCTACTCGTCCGTCTACTGTCAAGGCTGTCTTGACATTACCTAGCTCACATCCTGTAAATATTGCTAGTATCAAAGCTACTGGAAGTAGCCAATTGTATAGTTGTTTTGTTTTCATAATTTACTCCTTTTGAAAATCAATTTATGTATTATATCATAATATTTCTTATTTTACCTCAAAAACGGCAAATAAACGAAAATTTGTGTCATTTTTAACCAATAATACGAAATTTAACCATCTAATTTATAATAAGTTTATATTTTTCATTTAGTTGAGTTCTGTTTTGTAGAAAGTTTTTTGCTAAAGCGAAAATCGCCACGGCTACTTTTGATAGACTACCTGGGTAATTCAAAAGAGAGAACTCAACTATGCGAAAAGCTATCCTAAAGCTATGGACTTAAAGGTGTTTTAAGATTACAAATGCTCGTATAAAAGAAAGTCTCTACACAAGGTGGCTTTGGTAGCCTACCTTGTATAGTCGCCTATAAACTAGCGGAGGTTTTGATATGACAGTATCAATCCCAGTTTATATCACAGTTGTCAACACAATCAAGATCACAAGGACCTGCTCCGCTTTGGACATCGAAGTTCCATACACCATCGCCTGCTGTCTGGATAGAGTTTTTGCCAAAGTCATCTTTGACCGCACCATCTGGTATAGTGACATACAACTCTTTGCCATATGGGAAGTGAGTGTCGCTACCATCAAACATAAGCTTAACTTCGTCACCATTTGTAACCGTAACTTGTGTAGATGTGCTAGTGTTGTATGTCTTGGTATATGTGCCGTCCGTGCTTTTGACACTAAATATCTTGGCACTGTTTAGAGATATATCTACATCCCATTTTATAGTTATGTTGTCTTCTGCTAATATTTGACTAGTCAGCACTGCTGTGTTTTGTGGCAACACATTGGCAAACTCTACTACTGGCACTATGTCGTTGATAACTGTCAACATATAGCTATCTGTCGCTGGTAGATATGTATTGTTGCCTGCTTTCGTAGCTGTGACATTGATAGATCCTGAATTTTTGTGAAATTCTAGCTCACCAGTATTGGCTGTGATATTGAAGTCTACGGTTGTAGGTATAGTGTAGATTACATTGCCGACTTGTCCGCCTGAAGCTTGTTGTCTATATGTGTTGCCACTTGAAAATGTCACATTTTTGTCAAATCCTGCTGTGAAGCCTATTTGCTTTATCCTTCTAAACTCTATGGTTATAGCTAGGCTACTTGTAAATCCGCTAGTTGTCGATGCTTGGACTGTATAAGAAGTAGGACCAAATGACACAGTAGGTGTGCCTGTGATACTACAGGTGTTGTCTATAGATAGTCCAGCTGGTAGCCCCTCGGTTACTACACATGTATCTATAGGTCCGCCTATGTTTGTCGCTTTCCAGTTTGCTGACTCTATCATAGTGTGGTTGATATCTTTGTTTGCTGTAGTTGTGATATCTGGTGATCTATGTCCCACTGTGATAACATATGTGGCTACCACTGGTCCTGTATAGTTGCCGTCTCCTTGCTTGGTAGCGGTGATAAGCACTTGTCCTATCTTGTCTTGGTCGTTTACATCTATCTCACCTCTTGAGCTATCTACTATAGATGCTATAGTTGAGTCGTTGCTCTCATATGTTACAGCTCCTGTGCCATCTCCACCTGTGGCATTGTATTCGTAGTTGGTATCGCCTACTGTTATGTTTGGTCTGTCACCACTTGCAAATTCAAACAGTGTGCTTTGAGTAGCTTTGGCTATCTTGATACGAACTGTTTTTGTGCTATTTGTCTCGCCATTTGAGGCTGTGATATCAAAGTCCTCTCCTATAGGGTTCGCTGTGATATTTGGTGTGCCTGTTATCCTACAAGTAGCTTCACTAAAGTCAAGATTGTAGCTAGCTTTGAGTGTGGCTTTGCTAGGCGTTATGCTACAGCTAGTCGGTGTGCCACCTGTGCTATTTACATCCCAGCCAGTATGTGCCGTGTTGTATGTCAGGTCGATAGTATTTGTGCTATTTGTTATATCTACTACATAATCACCCACATCTATGTCATATGAGTGTTGTGCTGATTTATAGAAAGTGCCTTGTGCTATCTTGACAGTCACTGTTTCTTGACCTTGTCCCATCAACGATACATATCCACTAGCATTTACATCTACTACATCTGTAGTTCCGCTCAGCACTTCGTATGTGATAGCTCCATCGCCTAGCACTCCTGTGATAGGTTTGCTGAAGTTGTCTTCTCCTAGTTTTTTTGATTCGCCACCTACTGGATCGAAGCTCAGTGCTGGTTGTGCTTTTCTGTCTATCTTTAGGTTGAAGTTTATAGTAGAGTTTCCACTAATATTTTGGGCAGTCAAGATATAATCCACCCCAGCAGTATCTGTGATATTGCCAGCAGTTCCTGTGATAAGCCCTGTGGTGCTGTTTAGCTCCAAGCCATTTGGCAATACTCCATCTATATAGTATGTATCTACATCCCCGCCGGTGATAACTGGTTGCCACCATGTTTTGCTGTCGCTATACTCACCTGTAGCAGTGGTAGCACTTGTGGTTATATCTGGTAGCTGGGCTAATATATGCAATGTATAGTTTGACTCAGTTTTTGTATAGTTGCCATCTTCTGCCTTTGTCACATCTACTATCACATCTTGTGCTGTATTGAAACCGCTATACAAAGTCACTGTGCCATTTGTCTCTACTTTAGCTCTAGCTATATCAGCAGGTGTTCTCAATGAATATGTGATAGCTCCTGTGCCAGTTCCGTTGTTGTCTAAAATCTTATCATAAGTTCCATCACTTTCATACTTAGTAATACTATCTGTAGTAAATGATATAGTGTCGTTTATTTTATTTATAAGCAGCTTGATAGTTTTGCTATCGCTTTGACCTGAACCGTTTGTAGCTGTGATGGTAAATGACTCACCATTTGCAAAGCTATCTTTGTTTGCCGTAGTAGTTATACCTGCTATATTACATGAGCTGGTATCAAATACCAGACCATATTTGGTGACATTTTTGTCTATGCTACAGCTCTCAATAGTTCCGCCTGTATTGTTTACATCCCAATCAACCGCTTCCTTGTAGTCTTTTACCAAGTCAGTAGTGGTGGTGAGGACCGGTGTATCGTCTATGACTGTGATATTGTATTCCAAAGTTTTGTCAAAATAATACAATCCACCAGGACTATATGCCGCCACAGTGACATTTCCTAGAGCGTTTGGATCTATACCGCCTGTGCTATTGACATCGGCTATAGCAGATACACTAGGAACTGTAGTATATGTGATAGTTTGTCCCACAACTGCACCTGTAGCTTGTCTCTCAAATGTGGTGTCAGCTATCTTTAGAGTTTTGTGTGTTTGGTCTATAGCAAATGCTGTTTGGTCTGTTTTTCGCACAACTATAGACATAGTCACTTCATCAAATCCAGATGTGTTTTGGACTCGCACTGTAAATTGCTGTGCTGGGTCCATAGTGGCATTTGTATCACCAGTGATAGCTCCTGTAGTGGTATCAAACGATAGATTCATATCGTTTAACTTGTCTATATCTGTGATAGTGAAGTTTATATCACTTCCTGTATATGCAGGTGTCCATGCTATGCTGTCTGTATAGTTTACATCTATGTCATTGATAGCTGGTGCTGTGATAGTAGGGTTTGCATTTATCACGCTCAATGTATAGAAGTCTGTAGCACTGGTGTAGTTTCCATCACTGGCTTTGACCGCTGTGATATTGACATCACCTAATATGTTGCCAAATGTTACATAGCCGTTGTTATCTACTTGGGCTATAGCTGTAGCAGATGATGTGTATGTGATAGCTCCGTTTCCGCTTCCGTTGTCATCTGTATAATATGTGAAGTTTGCATCGCCTACTTTGACTGTCCTAGCTGTGTCTATGAAGTTTATACTATCTACTGCTTTGTTTATGGTTATATAAAGTGTAGCAGTGTCGTTTGTATCGGCACTGTTGCCAGCTTCTATAGTGAACATTTTTTTGATCAAAGTTTTGGTAGCTCCGGCTGGTGATTGTATCTTACAACCGCTTGTCAAGATTAAGCCATATTGTGCTATATCTGGTGTGATATTACATACAGTTATAGTCCCACTTGCTGTTGTTTTATTTGCTTCCCATTCTGGGTTTAAAGCAACACCATAAGTTATGTTGATATCGCTTTGAGTTGATAGATCTACTATCTGTGATCCGACTTGTATCTCGTAGCTTATGTTTGCTGGTTTATAAAAAGCCGTTTGTGCTACAGATGCTGTGATCTTTGCTGTGCCTTCTGTGTCTTTTATAGATACATTACTGTCATCTATAGCAAGTGGGTTTGCTACTGTTGGAGAATCACTAACATAACTTACTATAGCTCCGCCTTTGACTCCGCTGACTGTTTTTATTATGTTTGGTTTGCCTATGTTTGTCTCTTCGTTGTCGCCATTTGGTTGCCATGTGATGTTTTGGTCGGCTCTATCTATAGTGACTAGCACATTGACTTGACTGTTGGCTGATTCGTTTATAGCAGTTACAGTATAGTTTTTGCCACCACTATCTATATTTACTGCATTTGGTGTGCCTGTGATAGCTCCTGTAGTATTGTCAAATACTAGCCCAAGATCGGCTGTGATATTTGATGATATAGTGAAGCTATCTATATCGCCACCATGTGAAGTTGGTATCCAGCTTACTGGTGTAGTGTCGTTGAAGTCTGCTGTTATAGTAGGTGGTGCTGTGATATTTGTATCGGCTTTTTTGACACTCAATGTATAGAAGTCTGTAGCACTGGTGTAGTTTCCATCACTGGCTTTGACCG